>JBJLIB010000010.1:0-140181 GCA_045564015.1 Gammaproteobacteria bacterium | reverse complement strand
GGTGGGTCTGGGTGGACTCGAACCACCGACCTCACCCTTATCAGGGGTGCGCTCTAACCAAGCTGAGCTACAGACCCAATAAATTGGGAAAGGCGATTATAAACTAAACAATGGTCTTGGGAAACTAACGAATAAATTAATCCAGCTTGCCTTCATCGCGAAGTTTTTGACGGATTTTTGTAGCACTGATGTCAGTTACTGAACTGTCAAATACCTCTTCTTCAAATGAGTAACCTACTCCTCGACCATACGTAATATTTACAATATTTGGAACCAGCATAATTTCATACTCTTGACCTCTTTTAAAGCCATCTTTTGAAAGCCCTGCTTCAATATTTTTACAAACTTCATCCCAATCAAACGGATTGTCATCTTGTCCATCTCCCCCAGATGCACCCTGAACATCTCGAACCTGGATTGCCACCTGACCTGTTTTTGCAACGCATCGTTTAAATAATGCTTGGTGGCCGTCATGCCAAGGCTGCCATCTTCCCAACATCTGTACTGTTGGTTTTTTCCAATCAAACATCTTTTAAAATCTCCTTAGCTATATCATCATGATTGTGCTCATTCCATTCTGTAATGTGAAAATCAACCTTTTCAGGATCTTGGAAAAGCTTATTAGTGTCTTCGTATCTTCCCTCTTTGATGGTATCCATCCATATTACAATGTCGGCATCAAAATTTTCTCGCGTTTCTTTGGTGGGACATACAAAATCACATACAACATATCTTCCATGCAATTTTTCAAAATCTGCAAAAGTCTTCATTCTCATGGACTGTCTTTTTCTTCCTTCATCTGAAAAGTCCCAATCATTTGACATTTTTCTTACTTGATCAGCGTTATACCATGCAGCATTTAATAATGGCACCAACCTCTGTGTTAGGTATGTTTTACCGCTACCCGGCAATCCCATTACTAATATTTTCATGTTTTTTAACTTCCTATTTGTGATTTATTTTTTGTTGATTCATATAGACTAAAAAATAAATAAAACAGAGGCATTAATGTTGCGTATTTTATAGTGGTTGCTGCAATCAAAAACCATAAAGTTCCATCAGTTCCGATAATCCCTCCCAAAAATCCAAAACTAAGCTGGATACTCATAAAAATTGCAGTTAGAGCAAATAGTTTTGTTGCAACTTCTTCTGTTAAATTCCAAGACTCTCCAAAAGAATCCATCACGCCCTTACTTTCAAACATAATAAACAATGGGAATAATCCAAGGCGACCATACAAATAAAAACCCGGCAAAATTAGCATCAAGAATCCTAGTCCATATGCAATAGAATGCAAAATATTTGCCCAAAGAAGCGGAAAAAACTTTTTTAAACCTGCAAAAAGAGCTTGATAAGGACTTACTGAGCCATCATTGGAAAGAGAGCGAAAAGCTGTCATGCAACCTCCGCTTAGAGCTACTGAGAGTATTAGAGAAGCTAGAACTAAAAGAAATACCTGAGTAGAAATTTCACCAATAGCTTCTAACGCGGCCGTATCTGAGCTTGCTTGAATATCTAAAGAAGCTATTAGATTTGCCAAAGCGATCTCAAGAGTCATAATTGGCAAACACAAGATAACTATGTACCCAGCATTGCGCAGGCAAAAATTAATAGATGAAAAAAACTGTTGCATATTTTTATACTTAAATTGAAATTATATTATTAATTCTGGAGAGTTATTTTTTTAAATTTTCTTTTGCCTACTTGGTAGACAGCTGAGGTACCTGAAGAAATTTTATATTTTGTATCTGTGATTTTTTTTTCGTCAATTCTTACAGCCCCTTGCTTTATCATTCTAATTGCTTCTGAGGTACTGCTGGTCATCTCGCAATCTTTCAAGAGATTAGCCAATGGAATTGAGCCCTCTGATAAAACCAAAGATACCTCTTCTATATCATCTGGAATATTCTTTTTTTGAAATTGATTGATAAAATTTGTTTCAGCAAGATCGGCTGACTCTTCATCATGGAAGCGTGAAATAAGCTCTTTAGCTAACTCAATTTTAATGTCTCTAGGGTTTCTTCCATTCGTTTGATCTGCTTTAAGTTCTTCAATCTCATCAGTAGTTTTAAAACTTAATAAATCAAACCATCTCCACATTAGCTCATCCGAGATAGACATAATTTTTCCAAACATTTCATTTGGAGCCTCATCAATACCAACATAATTATCTAAAGATTTAGACATTTTATTTTTTCCGTCTAAACCCTCAAGGATTGGAACTGTAATAACAACTTGAGGTTCTTGTCCAAATGCTCGTTGCAGCTCCCTGCCAACTAAAAGATTAAATTTTTGATCAGTGCCTCCCAACTCAATATCTGCTTTAAGTGCAATAGAATCATTGGCTTGAATCAATGGATATAAGAATTCATGAAGGGCTATGGTTTGGTTAGACTTATATCTTTTACTAAAGTCATCGCGCTCAAGCATTCTCGCTAAGTTATATTGAGAGGCAAGTTTGATTATCCCTTCTGCGCCAAGCTTATTGCTCCACTCAGAATTAAACCTTACATGCGTAAGTTTTGGATCTAATATCTTGAAAACTTGTTTTTCATAGGACTTGGCATTTTCTTTTATTTCCTCCTCATCTAGGGCAGGTCTTGTTTTATTTTTCCCAGAAGGATCCCCAATCATTCCAGTAAAATCGCCTATCAAAAATATTATCTGATGGCCTAATTGCTGGAAATGTCTTAATTTATTAATAAGTACTGTATGACCTAGATGTAAATCTGGAGCAGTGGGATCAAAGCCAGCTTTCACAACAAGCTGCTTTTTTGATTTGAGTTTTGCTAATAGCTCCTCTTCGCTAATCAGCTCGTCAATACCTCGTTTAATTAGATTAAGATTTTCTTTCATGAGTTATCATTTATTATAGTATTTAATCAAAAAAATGTTTGAAATCTTATGACTGAAGACTCAAAAGCTCATTTTGTATTTAAACCAATTATTAGGGGAATAGCGATTTCAGAAAGTGATGAATTATTTCCGGTGGGAAAGGTCTACTGTGTGGGCAAAAATTATTCCGATCATGCAAAAGAAATGGGCGGAGAAGTAGATCAGGACCAGCCGTTTTTTTTTAGCAAGCCTCCTCAAGCCATCACTCAATTAGCCTCTATTCCTTTTCCCACTCAAACAGATGATCTCCATCACGAAGTAGAGCTTGTTGTTTTTTTAAGATCAGAATGCTCAAATATATCTCCTGCGGAAGCCAGTCAACATATTTTTGGATACGCAGTTGGGGTAGATCTAACCAAAAGAGATCTTCAAACTGTTGCAAAAAAAAATGGAAAGCCTTGGGATCAAAGCAAGGGATTTGATTATTCGGCACCAATCTCAAAAATCTACAGAAAAGAAGGATCTCTTATGCATGAAGGCAAAATTTCCCTAAATGTTAATGGCCAAAATAGACAATCCAGCAATCTAAAAAATATGGCATGGAAAGTCGAAGAGTTAATCAGTTGGTTATCTAAATTTATAACACTTAAAGCCGGGGACATCATCTTTACCGGAACTCCCGCTGGAGTAGGTAGGCTTATTCCAAATGATAAAGTTGAAGCAACCATAGAAGATATTGGAACGCTTTCATTTGAACTGATTAAATAAATTTAGAAATTGTGAGCACCTATAAACCCAATACCAAAATACTGCCTTTTATTTTGTTAGCGGTATTTGGAGTATTGTTAATTTATGATGTAGGAGTCGAGCAAGAAGAGGCTCCATCAGAGATAATTACTGAAACTTTATCACTCCAAACTCAAAGCATTCCTAGCATTCAAACAAAAAAAATTCACACTGTTAAAGATGGAGAAAATCTTTCGCTGATATTTGAAAAATACAAAGTTCCATTAAACGAAACGTACAAAATATTTAGAAAAGATACTGCTAATGAAGTAAAAAATATACTTCCTAACGATAGAATAGAGTTTCTATCCCTGGATGGAAAGCTACAAAAAATAATAATTTATAAAAGTCCTCTGCTTTCTTATCAAATTGATCTTTTCCCAGAAATAGTTATTGATAGAACTGATAAAGAGCCGGAACTCATTAAGTCATTTAGGACGGGGTTCATAGAGTCATCTTTCTATTTAGCTGGACTAAAAAGTGATATACCAGAGAGTGTGATTATGGATCTAGCTTATATTTTTGCGTGGGATATTGATTTTGTTTTTGACATAAGGGTTGGTGATAAATTTAAACTCCTATACGAAACACCATTTGTGGACGGACAACAAATTGAAAATGGCAGTATTTTATTTGCAGAGTTTTATAACCAAAATAATCGATTCACTGCTATTAGATACAAAGGCAAAAATAAAAAATGGGAATACTTTAATGAGAATGGAGGGAGTTTAGAGAAAGCTTTTTTGAGAGCGCCGCTTGATTTTGCATATGTAAGTTCTCACTTCAACCCAAACAGAAGACACCCAATCCTTAATACCATCAGGGCTCATAATGGTGTTGATTATGCAGCAAAAAGGGGAACACCCATCAGGGCAACTGGAGAAGGAGTCATTCAATCTGCTGGATGGAAAAGTGGGTATGGAAGAACGATAGTTATTCGTCATGGGGGGGAAATAACAACTTTGTATGCTCATCTAGATAAGTATCACCCAGGCATTTCTAAGGGAACAAAAGTGTCTCAAGGTCAGACCATAGGTTATGTGGGTGACTCAGGTTTAGCAACCGCCCCTCATTTGCATTATGAATTTAAAATTGGAGAAAAAAGAACAGATCCCTTAAAGGTAGCTCTTCCTTCAGCATCTCCTCTGGAGCAATCTAATATGGATCAATTTCAAATCCTCAGAAACGATTACATAGAAATGGCAGATCAGTTATTATCTAAAGATCCAAATGAGACACTCTTTAGATAAAAAAATTTATATTGGTACCATGAGCGGCACCAGTTACGATGGAATAGATATTTGTTCTTTAAATGTTGCAAATCAAATTAGCTTATTGAAATTTAGTTCTTTTAAATATCCCTCACAATTAAGGGAGGACATATCTAGAGCAATCCAGCGCCAAGAGCTAAGTCTTGATAGGTATTTCGATCTCAATAGAAGAATTGGGCAAGCTTTTAGCAAATCAATAAAAAAATTTCTAACTCAAAATAAAATTAATAAAAAAAATGTTGCAGCGATTGGTTTGTCAGGGCAAACATTATTCCATCAACCTAAGAATAGATATCCATTTTCTATTCAGGCTGGTGATCCTAAAATAATTGCAAATGAATGCGAAATAGATGTTGTTAGTGATTTTAGAAATGATCATATTAAACTTGGTGGTGAGGGCGCGCCATTAGTCCCAGAATTTCATCAAAAATTATTTGCGAAAAGAAATACTCCTCTGGTCATATTAAATATTGGCGGGATATCAAATTTTACCTACTTAGATGGCAAGAGTAACTTTTATGGATCTGACTGCGGACCTGGCAATGCGCTCATGGATAGTTACTGTCAAAATTTTTTAAACTGTCCTTTTGATAGAAATGGCAAGCATGCAAAAAATGGTGTTATTCATTCTCATTCACTAAATAAAATGTTGGGCCATCCATTTTTTAAGAGGCGCCACCCAAAATCTACAGGCAAAGAAATATTTAACATGAGATTTATTCCTAAGCAGCTCTTGAAAAAATCCTCTCATGATATATTGGCTACCCTGACTGAGCTCAGTGCCCTATGCATTGCAAAATCCATTAACTCACTCAAACAAACGCCTCAACAAGTAATTGTTTGCGGGGGAGGACTAAAAAATAATTTCTTAGTTAGCTCCATTGAGAAACATATCAATATGAAGCTCACTTCCACTAATCAATATGGTATAAATCCTCAAGCGATTGAGGCCATGGCATTTGGATGGATGGCAAGGCAAAGACTGAATAAAAAACCTTTGATTGTTAAAAAAAATAAAGGGTTACTAGGAACCCTAACTAAAGCTAGATAGTAAAAGACTCTCCACACCCACACGTTGTTTTTGCATTTGGGTTAGTAACCAAAAATCTTGAGCCAGATAAATCCTCTACATAGTCTAAGGTTGAGCCATAGAGGTATGGATATGAGAGAGAGTCTAAAAGGATAGTAAATCCATCAAAATTAACAATATCATCGTCACCTTCAGGACTATCATCAAACTTAAAACCATATTGAAAGCCTGAGCAGCCCCCACCAGTTACATAAACCCTAAAATAATTTGATTTATGTTTGGGTAATAGGTCTTGAATGCGTCTAACGGCATTGCCACTTAAGTTAATTGATGTCATTTCAGAGCTCATTTAATACTTAGTTTATAGGATTAAAAATATATTCAACAAGGCTAAAGCTAAAATATTTTTCTCTCATAGCTCCAGAAGCGCTAAGATATAACTGAAATGAGCCTATATCTAGTTTTTAAAGTCCTGCATATCCTGTTCATGGTTTCATGGTTTGCTGGTATTTTTTACTTACCGCGTCTATTTGTATATCACGTAGAAAGTGAAAACCAGCATACAAAAGATCAGCTATCAATCATGCAAACAAACTTAATAAGATTTATTACTCCACTGGGTCTATTGGCGCTCCTTTTTGGTTTGATTATGGGTTTTTGGGGCTCTGATTGGGTTGGGTTTTTTTCACAAAATTGGATTATTGCTAAACTTTTTATAGTTTTGCTTTTAATTTTCTATCAGATTTTTTGTTGGAAGATTCTTAAGGATCTTCGCTCAGATTCGCATCAGTGGACTGGCTTTAAATTAAGGATTTTTAATGAGCTACCAGTCTTGCTCTTGCTTGGAGGCATTGTTGCTGCTGTCTTTAAGTTTTAAAATCTCTCGTTTTAAATAAAAATACTTTAATGAAATTTGATATAATTCAATATGCAAGTATTGCTTTCTAAAAAAAACTTATTACTAAAAATCTTTGAAAAGAACAAATTCAGAATCGCTTTTTGAACAAGCTCAATCCCTCATGCCTGGCGGAGTCAATTCCCCAGTTAGAGCTTTTAAAAATGTTGATGGCAAACCTATTTTTTTTAAATCTGCAAAAGGTCCCATCTTAGTTGATGAAGATGATAATCAATACATAGATTTCATTGGCTCGTGGGGACCGATGATTCTCGGCCATTCAAATCCAATTATTTTAGATGCTATTAAAGCTCAACTTGAGCTTGGCACAAGTTACGGCGCTCCTACAAGTTTAGAAAATAAACTTGCAAGCATAATTAAAAACCAGGTTCCCTCAATGGAAAAATTACGAATGGTGAATTCGGGAACTGAGGCAACAATGAGTTGTATTCGACTAGCAAGAGGTTACACAGGTAAAAATAAAATTATTAAATTTACTGGTTGTTATCATGGTCATGTTGATTCATTGTTAGTTAAGGCTGGGTCGGGCGTCTCTACTTTTGGCTTGCCAGATTCTCCAGGCATACCAAAAGAATTAGCGGCCCTCACTTATAGCTGTCCTTATAATAATATCGAAGCCTTAGCAGAAACTATTAATGAGATTGGTGATGATCTTGCAGCAATCATTATTGAGCCTGTAGCCGGCAACATGGGATTTATTCCAGGAGAACCCAAATTCCTGAATGCTTTACGAAAGTTTTGTGATAAATATAAGTCTCTCCTTATATTTGATGAAGTGATGTCTGGTTTTAGGGTGGGGCTTGGAGGAGCGCAAGCTATTTATCAGATTCAACCTGATTTAACCGCCCTTGGAAAAGTAATAGGTGGGGGACTTCCTGTTGGTGCTTTTGGAGGCAAACAATCTGTGATGGACCAACTCGCGCCATTGGGTCCTATATATCAAGCAGGAACATTATCTGGAAATCCATTGGCAATGAGTGCTGGCATTGCATTAATAGAAACTTTAGTCCAAGACAATCCATTTGATAAATTAGAAAAAGCATCCTCAGAAATAATGCTGCATACAAAAAAATTAATGAATCAAAAAGGTATACCCTTCTCAACCTCTTCTATTGGAGGTATGTTTGGTTTTTTCTTTGCTGAACATTTACCACAAAATTTTGATGATGTTGTCAAAAGTGATGATCAGATGTTTAAAAAGTTTTTTTATGCTGCCTTAAATCATGGTTTATACTTTGCACCTTCAAAATATGAAGCTGGATTTATATCCTCAACTCATGATCAATCTGTTCTTAATCAAACTAAAAGTAAGATTGAAGACGCAATTAAGGAGTTATAAAAATGAAGAATGATATTAGCGCTATTGGAAACGCTCTTGTTGACACTGTTTTTAAAGTTGAACATAGCCTTATTACAGAGCTTGGTTTGGAAATCGATCAAATGACACTCTCAAGTGCTGAGGAGCATGCACCAATAATTGAAAGGCTTATTGCCTCTGGGGCGGACACTGTATCGGACTGCGGGGGCTCTGCAACTAACAGTCTTGTTGCGGCAGCTAGTTTTGGTGCTAAATGTTTTCATGTCTGCAAAGTATCTAATGATCAAGATGGTAAAAGATATCTTAAAAGTTTAAAAGAAGCTGGGGTTGACCACAAAGGAAATACAGCGTCAGCAGATTCTCTTCCAACTGGTAAATGTCTCATTCTTGTTACACCAGATGCTAAAAGAACAATGACTACTGCATTAAATGTTAGTTCGCTAATGGATGAGACTGATCTTGATCTTGATGAAATTTCAAATTCAAAAATTTTCTATATTGAAGGATATATGGTGACAAGCGAAGAAAATTATAAAGTAACCTTAATGGCTCTTGATCACCTACAGAACTTCCCAGATGTAAAAATAGCTCTTTCATTATCTGATCCAGGGATTGTTATGGGGTTTAAAGATAAATTTTATGAAATAGAGTCTTTTGGCCTAGACTATATTTTTGGTAATGATGATGAGGCGATGGCCTTTGTAGATGCAAAAAATATAGATGAGGCATTTATCAAACTTCAAGAAAAATCTTATACCTCAATAATTACTATGGGCGAAGAAGGCAGCGTAGTTGTAAGCAGTGATAAGATTATAAATACTCCCAACGTACAAATTGATCCTGTTGACACCAATGGCGCTGGAGATATGTTTGCGGGAAGTTTCCTGTATGCATTGCTTCAAAACCATGATTTAAAGTCTTGCGCTGAATTTGCAAATTATGGAGCATCAAAGGTTGTAGAAACATTTGGGCCCAGACTTAGCCATGAAGGATACAGTGACGTATTAAATAATTTCAAAAAAAGCTAGCTTATTAGCCTGCTTTCTGATAATTTCATGCGCCTAAAAACTTTTATTAACTAAAATATGCCAAAAAAAGCAGATACAAAAAAACCTACTGCTAAGAAAACAGTTACCAAGAAAACCCCAGCAAAAAAAGCTCCAGCAAAAAAAGCTCCAGCAAAAAAAGCTCCAGCAAAAAAAGCTCCAGCAAAAAAAGCTCCAGCAAAAAAAGCTCCAGCAAAGAAGGTAGCAGTTAAAAAAGTTGCAGCCAAAAAGACCTCTCCAAAAAAAACGACTGCTAAAAAAAGAACAACACCAATATCTTCCTATAAAGGCCGTAAGGGTGAAAAGTACATGAGCGCTGCAATGAAAAAACATTTTAATGCTGTTTTAATCGAGTGGCGTGAACATTTGCGAGAAGAGATGCAAAAAACTTTTGATCATCTTAAAAATAAGGGCGAATCATATGCAGATCCAATCGATAGAGCTTCACAAGAAGAAGAGTTTGCATTTGAGCTTAGGACAAGAGATAGAGAAAGAAAGCTTATTAACAAAATTGCAGGATCCTTAGAACAAATCAAACAAGATGACTACGGATACTGTTATGCTTGTGGAATAGAAATAGGAGTAAAAAGACTTGAAGCTCGTCCGACCGCTACACATTGTATTGACTGTAAAACACTTGATGAAATTAAAGAAAAGCAACTTGGTGGTTAGCGATCCGGCTCAAAAAAGTTTCTTTTAAGCTTTTGAATAAAAAAAATAAAGCATCTTCAGTAAAAACTCCAAAAATACTAAAGGAAAACAAATTTAGCCCTCTTGCTATTGAGGTGGTTAAAAAATTAAAACAGGCTGGCTTTCAGGGATATCTGGTTGGCGGCTGTGTCCGCGATTCACTGGCGGGAATAAAAGCAAAAGATTTTGATGTTTCAACAGACGCTACTCCCGAAGAAGTCAGGAAAATTTTTAGGTCATCAAGAATTATTGGCAAAAGATTTCGGTTGGTTCATGTGTTTAGTAGAAATGAATTGATCGAAGTTTCGACCTTTAGAGCAAATACTTCAAAACAAGATAACGGCTCTGGCGTTGTAAAGGATTCGGAAGGAAAGATCCTTAGAGATAATGTTTGGGGAACTTTAGAAGAAGATTGCATTAGAAGAGACTTCTCTATTAACGCACTATATTTTGATCCTATAGAAAATCACTTATGTGATTTTCATAACGGTCTGCAGCATTTACAAAAAAAAATTCTTGTTTCAATCGGTGATCCCCTAGTTCGATTTGAAGAAGATCCTGTAAGAAGTCTGCGTGCCATTCGATTCAGCTCAAAGCTTAATTTTAAAATTGCCAATGATGTAAAAGAGGCCATATATCAAAAAGGTCATTTGCTAGGGAATATTTCTAACGCAAGAATGTTTGATGAGTTTTGTAAAATTTTTCTTACAAAAAAAGCCCTAGATAATTTTAATAAGCTGGATGCATTTGGTGTTTTAAAGTATTTAATCAATACAGATGGGTATGCTGAAGACTCATTTGGATTGAGGTTTCAGCACGCTGCACTAATTAATACTGACAATCGATTAAAGGCATCAAAATCTGTTACTCCAGGATTTCTAATTGCTGCCTTACTTTGGCCAAGACTTATTGATGCATCCAAGGAAAAAGGAAGTCTTAATCTGAGAAAATTTTTTAGAAGCATGGATAGAATTATTAGAGAGCAACAAGTATTGACTGCTGTTCCAAGAAAATTTCATGGATACATTAAAGATATTTGGTCACTACAATTAAAGCTTGAAACTCGTTTAGGGCATCAGCCATATAAGATTTTAAATCATCCTCGCTTTAGAGCCGCCTATGACTTCTTACTTTTAAGGGAAGAAGCAGCAAGAGACTCTCAAGGTATGGGTAACTGGTGGACGCAATTTCAACAAATTAATCGATCGGGTAAAATTGAGTTACTAAAGTCATTAAGAGAATCAAGGAGCGGTCCAGTTGAGAAAAAATTTGGTTTCTTGGAAGAGTTAAGCTAATCTTTACCAAACAGAATAAAAACCTTATGGAACCAGCTTTACAGGAAGCTCCGCTTCCGAAATATATCGCAATTGAAGGACCAATTGGCGTTGGCAAGACCACACTTGCCCATAAAATTGCTGAGACTTTTAATTATGATGTATTTTTAGAGCAACCTGCAGAAAACCCATTTCTTAAAAGCTTTTACAGAAATCCAAAACAGTCTGCCTTGGCAACTCAATTATTCTTCTTGTTCCAACGTATGCAACAAATAGAGGATCTAAAACAAAGGTCATTGTTTGAGCCTGTGCGCGTTGCTGATTTCTTGATTCAAAAAGACAGATTATTTGCTGAGGTAACTTTATCCGAGGAAGAAATGGGTTTGTACGACAAGGTCTATGAACATTTAACCTTAGATGCCCCTTCGCCCGATTTAGTCATTTATCTTCAAGCTCCAGTAGAAGTTTTATTAGAGAGAATAAACAAACGCGGCAATCCTGATGAAAAATTTCTAACCATTGATTATTTAGAAAGGCTGAATGATGCTTACTCAAAATTCTTTTTATATTTCGAAAATGCGCCTCTGTTAATTATCAATGCATCAGATATTGATCTCGAGAGCGGCGGTTCTGATTATGACATGCTAATTGAAAAAATTATGTCTGATCCTAGGGGAAAAAATTTCATCAATCCCCAGCCCTCTATCTTATAAAAAACTCAGGCAAGTTTATGGCTGAAAAAAAATACCTGCCTCCTAAAAATCTCGACAATCCATTCATAGAAAACTTAGATGAATACAATGCGATGTATCAACTATCTATTGAGGATCCTCAAACCTTCTTTGGGGAACAAGCTAAAGAAAACTTGGCATGGATAGAACCTTTTACCAGCGTTCATAATAATAAATTTATTGATTCAAGATGGTTTGAAGGGGGCAAAATCAATATTGCCTATAACTGCATTGATAGGCATTTAGAATCTCATGCAGACAAAACCGCACTCATCTGGGAAGGAGATGATCCAAGTCAATCTCAAGAAATTACTTATGCTGAATTACATCTTAATGTTTGTAAATTTGGAAACATTTTAAAGAATTTAGGAGCCTCGAAAGGATCAAGGGTATGTATATATATGCCAATGATCCCTGAGGCAGCCTTCGCAATGCTGGCATGCGCAAGAATTGGCGCCATCCACTCAGTGGTATTTGGAGGATTTTCTCCGGAATCACTGAAGGACAGAATTTTAGATGCAGATTGCAGCATAGTTATTACAGCAGATGAAGCTATCAGAGGTGGGAAGAAAATTCCTCTTAAAGAGAATGTTGATACTGCCTTGTTAGATTGTCCAGGAGTTGACCATTGCCTTGTTATTAAGCGAACCAATGAAAAGATTGATTGGGTTGCAGACAGGGATATAAATTATGAAGAGATGTTTAAAGAGGCATCCAGCGAGTGCCTGTGCGAACCAATGAATTCAGAAGACCCATTATTTATTTTGTATACATCTGGCTCGACAGGAAAACCAAAAGGCGTAATGCATACCACTGGAGGATACTTGCTGGGCGCACATTTAAGCTTTAAATATCTTTTTGGCTATAAAGCTAATGACAAATATTGGTGCACTGCAGATGTTGGGTGGATTACCGGCCATACCTATATCCTCTATGGGCCTTTATCCAATGGAGCTACCAGCTTAATGTTTGAGGGAATTCCAACATACCCTAGCCCTTCTAGATTCTGGGAAATTTGTGATAAACATCAAATCTCTATTTTTTATACAGCGCCCACTGCCCTAAGAGCCTTGATGGCACAAGGAGATAAGCATGTACTTAAAACTAGCAGGCAAAGCCTTCGTATTTTAGGAACTGTGGGTGAGCCAATTAATCCTGAGGCATGGGAGTGGTATTTTAAAGTGGTTGGTAATGAGGCTTGTCAAATCATTGATACCTGGTGGCAAACGGAAACGGGCTCTGTCTTGATTTCTCCCATTGCAGGCATCACACCAGTAAAACCAGGATCAGCAACCCTGCCATTTTTTGGAGTTAAGCCTGAACTTGTCAATGAAAATGGAATTATTTTAGAGGGGGAGCAATCTGGAAATCTGATCATCACTCAATCCTGGCCAAGTCAGATAAGAAGCGTATACGGAGATCATCAAAGAATGATTGATACATATTTTTCAACTTATGAGAATGCGTATTTTACTGGTGATGGTGCTAAAAGAGATAGCGATGGATACTTTTGGATTACTGGTAGGGTTGATGACGTGTTAAATGTATCTGGACACAGACTTGGAACGGCTGAAATAGAGAGCGCTTTGGTGCTGCATGAGAAAGTTGCCGAAGCGGCAATTGTAGGTTTTCAGCACCCAATAAAAGGCCAAGGTATTTATGCATTTGTGACACTCATGGTTGGAGAAGAAGAGAAAGAAAGCTTGATAGTTGAACTACAGAATTTTGTAGCAAAAGAAATTAGTCCAATTGCAAAACCTGATCTTATTCAATGGGCTCCAGGACTCCCAAAAACTAGATCTGGAAAAATTATGCGAAGGATTCTAAGAAAGGTTGCTGATGGTGAATTTGATGATCTTGGTGATACATCAACTTTAGCTGATCCAGGGGTGGTTAAGGATTTAATTGCAAATAAAGTTAACTTAAAAATAACTAACTAATAAACATCCTATTCCAACCACAGAAGTCATGATTACCAAATAATTATTAAGGGATTCTTCTTCCATTAATTGCATTTCTCCTTTCGAGTGATAAAAAATATCAGGTTTAATTAAGAGCGTCATGGTATTAAGCGCATGCATAAAAAATATGACTAAAACAAACCAGTGCGCTTCTTCAATAATTGCTGCAAAACTTATCAACAAAAATGGGGTATCAAAAATTACTAAAAATTTTCTGTTGTATGGATTGTAAATAAATCCAAAAATATTAAATTTCTCTTTTATCAAAAAAAGAATAATGAGAGCTGAAATTAAATATAAGCATCCAAGAATGAAAGAAAACATTTACTTTATTTAAATGACCAGGTTTTACTCGTTGGATTAAAAGTTGCTGTTCCATCTTCAAGCAATTTGTATAAGTGTGCTTCCAGACTCCAAATTGCAATAGGATGAAGTTTTGGGTCAACATCATCATAAACACTGATTACTAAATCTTTTGAGGTAACGCTGGAACAAAGCTTTAACTTAGCGATCACTTTTCTTTCTCGTTCTAGCCTATGGTCAATGATCCAGTCAACTACTGACATTGGATCTTCCAGAAAGTCGCCATGACCAGGCCCTATTTTATTAAAATTATAGTTTCTTAATAATTCCAAAGAGCTCAAATAATCTTTCATAGAGCCGTCAGGATGAGCAATGACAACCGTAGAACCATTCATAATATGATCCCCTGTAAGCATGACTTTTTCCTCTTGTATTAAATAACAAAGATGATTTGAAGCATGACCAGGAGTGTGGACGGTCTCAATGGTGTATTCATTTGTTTTAATTAAATCTCCATGCTCAAGAATACGATCAGGTTTAAAAGTTCTATCTTGAAGAGAATCATCTTTTTCAAGCAATCGACCCATCAAAGGCACTTCAAGCATTTTCCCTAGCACTTTGGCTGCAGGAGAATGATCGCGATGGGTATGGGTAACTAAAATACGTTTAATCTTTCCCTCGCCAAGATTAATTAAGTGTTCAATGTGTGCATCAATTTTTGGTCCTGGGTCCACAAGAGTAATATCATCTTTACCAATTAGGTAACTATTTGTTCCTGGGCCAGTAAATACACTGCCATTAGAAGCTGTTACTCTCTGAATAAATTCTCTAGACATTGTCATATCCCTCCTCTCCTGGAAGAAAACCAACCCACTCACCGTCTCTTTTAATAAATTTGGGAAGTATTGGTGGAATTGCATTGTCTCCCAAACCATCAAAATAACTAAAAGCTTCGGTGCTAGAAGAAAATTCAGCTAATTTTTCAATATTTTTTATAGTTGGAAGAATCATATTCATTTCTCCATCTTTTAATTTATTTAGGGCTTCAACAGGTTTAATCCAAAAGCTCTCAGTTAATTCAAAGCCATCATGGCTGGCGAGTTGCTTGGCATTAACCTTAGCAAGAAAAAATCTGGTATCAAATCTTTTCGGTTCAATTGCTGGAGTAATCCAATGTGCACAAGGAACAATATTTTTAACTTTAAGGCTTAAAGATTCTGACACACAGATATCTTTAAAAGTAATGTCGTTATTGTTAAGTTTTTTTCTTAACTTACCAAGCTTTTCTGCATCCTGCATAATAGAATTTTCTGGATTTGCAAGCAGCACTCCAACCTCCTCAAAGCATTCTCTAATGCAAGCAACCCAAAAAGCCAGGCCATTATCATCAATCCCAAGCTGTTTAGAAGCTTCAGCGTCTTCCATTCCTTCACATCGTTGATATAAAGCATATTCGGAATCTTCAGGGTCTAATTTACCGCCTGGAAAAACATACAAACTTCCAAAGGGAGATCTACTGCTTCTCTTAACCATAAATATTTCAAAACCACCCTCTTGTGCCTCTCGCATTAAAATAACTGTTGCTGCTGGCTTAATGGGTACTGTCATAATTTTTATCAATAGTATGGTGTTTTATTATCCTTTAGAATACACCTTAATGGAAATTACAGACTCACTCGAAACCGATATAAAGGATGCTCCAAACTGGTTCCATTCAGCTATATCTCAAAGCCCCAGAAAAGAAAATCTAAATCACCCACTTGGCAATGTTGCCTATCAAGTCTGGGATAGGAAAGATGCTCAAGATATTATTATTCTTATTCATGGTACAGGTGCACATAAGCAATGGTGGGATCCCATTGCGCCACTTTTATGTAACAAATTTTCTATCATTGCTCCAGATCTTCCCGGGATGGGAGAGTCTGATCATAGAAATGCATATAATTTCGAAGACTTTAGCGATGCATTGATCGCAATTTTTCATCAAGAAAAAATTGTTCAAGGCAACCATAAAGTTTATCTGGTAGGTCATTCATTGGGCGGGCATGTAGCGGGGTTTATGGCAAGTGAATTTCCAGATCTGTTTCATGGAGTTGTGATGATTGATTCTCCTATTCGCCCTCCAACGTATGATTATGACAAGCATCAAAGCACTGGTCCGCTGCGAAGAATCAAATACTATCCAGATAAGGTTTCAATCATAAAAAGATTTAGACTGATGCCTCCTCAAGACTGTGATAACGGTTGGTATCTTAGATATATAGCAGAGCACTCAATCTTAAATGTTGAAGAAGGCTGGAGATGGAGGTTTGATGATAAGTTGTTTGCTACTCTTAGACGACTCCATAATTATGAATTTAAATTTAAATGCCCTGCACTTTTTATCGCTGGAGGTAAAAGCCTATTATTGGAATCAAAAATAATGAAGTATATTAGAGAGGCTTTCAAAGACTCTATGAAAGTTGAAGTAATTGAAGATGCGGCTCACCATGTCCCCCTCGATTCTCCATTAGAACTAATAAATTATATAAATAATTATTTAGAAGTGTGGGGAGAAAAATGAAAAAATTATTAATAATTATTACAGGGGTGGTTACATTAGGTGTCATTGCACTTTTGTTGCTTGGAAATGAAAACACCACAGAGCCTTTGATTGGATGCGAAGATAATGAGGAGCTTAAAGTCTATTGTAATTTTATGAATCCTGAAGATTTGGCTCTTACCCCAGATGGAAATTTTTTAATTGTTGCTGAGTTTGGTGGAATGGCGCCCTTGGTTGAGATGACATCTGGTGAATTAAGCTTTTTTAACATAAAAGATAAAACTAAATCTAAAGCGAAGATTACTTTTGGAGAAAATGAATGGGGTTCCGATAACTGCTTAAGAGACCCGAGCATTCCCTTTGGTCCTCATGGCATTGATTTAGTGCAAAGAGACGATGGAAAGCTCCAGCTTGCAGTGGTAAGTCATTATCCCAATGAGAGCATAGAGATGTTTGAACTGATAAAAAAAGATGGCTGGGCACTTGAATGGAAAGGCTGCATTGACGTTGACGGCCAATATTATTTCAATGACGTGTCCTTAGATACGTCTGGAAACTTTTATGCCTCTCATATGTTTGACTCTGACTTCTCTATGATCAGAGCCTTGTGGAATGTGTTTGCTAAATCAGACACAGGAATGGCTGTTAAATGGACTCAGGATAATAAATTTGAAGAACTTATGTATACGGCTGGATCTTTCCCAAATGGCATTGCATTAGATCAAAAAAATAATAACCTAATAGTGAATTACAACTTAGGGGATAAAAGCATTCTTTTTGATTTAAATTCAAAAAGGCCTCTAGGAATCTATGCACATAATTCACCTGATAATGTAGTTATTCAAGATGGTTTTGCATGGGTTACTAACCACGATCATTCTGTTACAGAAACGTTAGGATGTGGAGAGTCGGCTAATTGCACACTTCCTTTTTCAGTTAACAAATTATCTTTGTTAGATCTTTCATTGGTTGAGTCCTATAAATTTAAGAGCAAAAATATGGGAGTCGGAACTGTTGGTTTGCCGCACGATGGATCCTTGTGGATTGGTTCATATCGTTCAGACAGAATAGCAGAAGGTAATCTTTCTCTTAGTGAATAGTATTTATACTGCTGAGCAGGTCAAAGCTTTTGAGAAAAATACTTTTATCAAGGAAGGTGACGACCTGCATGCAATGAAGACGGCTGCCAAGCAATCTGTTGAGATATTAAACAAAGATTATCCAACATCAGAATTTTTAATTTTATGTGGGCCTGGTAACAATGGTGGTGACGGATATTTCATCGGCATTGGTTTATCTGAGTTGAAAAAAAGTGTTAAATTTTTAGATGTACTGGGTGATGCAAGAAAATCTCCCTTGTGCGAGCATGCATTTAAAGCGGCCAAAGGTTCACAATTTGTTAATGCAAAAGCGCTAAAAAATATTTCCAGCAAAACGGTTGTTGTGGATGCAATATTTGGAATAGGTGGAAGAATAGATTTGGGTAGCAAGTTAGAAAAAATTTTATCTGACTGCGATAAGTTTGATTCTAAAGTAGCCATAGATGTTCCAACAGGACTTGAGAGTAATACTGGAGAAATATCTCAAGCATGTTTTAATGCAGATAAAACAATTACTTTTATTGCTTATAAACTTGGACAGCGAATCAATGAAGGTAAGAATTATTGCGGCAAGCTAATATTAAAAGATCTCGGACTTGGTATGGAAGAAAATGTCAGCCCAACATTAAAAGAACTCTCTTTTGAGGATATTAAGAAAAATATTCCTAAGAGAAGAGAAAGTTCTCATAAGGGAGATCATGGCAAACTTTTGATAATTGCAGGGGATGAAGGTTTTGGGGGTGCCGGCATTATGTCTTCAGAGTCTGGGCTGAAAACTGGAGCTGGGCTAGTAAAGCTACTCACTAGAAAGTCTCACGTCTCTGCAAGCTTAGCTAGAAATCCAGAGGTGATGGTATTTGGGGCTGACAATGCTCAAGACCTTGAAGCTAATTTAGACTGGCCTGATGCAGTTGTTGCGGGGCCTGGAATGTTCAAAAACTACTGGTCGGAACAAATACTATATAAGCTACTTGTCCATGTTGCTGACAAAAACATCCCCACTCTTTTAGATGCTGGCGCTCTTAGATTGCTAAGCCATAAGGCTTTTTCTAAAATAAAACTTCATAGCGAGATGGTGCTCACTCCTCATCCAGGTGAGGCAGCTGAGATGTTGAATATCCCGGTCAACGAAATTCAAAAAAATCGAATAAAATCAGTAAAAGCACTTCAAAAAAAATATGGATGCATCATTGTCCTTAAAGGTAACGGAACGATTGTTTGTAACAAAAATGATGCTTACCTTTGTTCTTCTGGGGGGCCAGAACTAGCTGTTGCAGGCTCTGGTGATATTCTCTCTGGAGTCATCGGGTCATTAATGGCTCAGGGATTATCTCCATTTGAAGCAGCAAAAACTGGAGTTGAAATTCATGCTATTGCTGGTGCAGAATTTGTCAAAGATGTTGGCAGAATAGGACTAGCTGCTGGTGAATTGATCTCTTATATAAGAAAATTCTTGAATTAACCCTCAATGTTTAAACTCAAATTAAAGAATGAATCTAGAACATTGCTTTTAGGCTCAGCTGTTGGGAGTATTATTAAAAATCATGATTTTAAAAATTTTGAAATTCATTTAAATGGTAATTTGGGTGCTGGAAAAACAACTTTGGTAAGAGGCGTTCTTCAGTCTTTAAATTGGACAGATGTGGTGACCAGCCCTTCATACACCCTATGTGAAGAGTATGAGATAGATAGAAAACTCTTATTGCATGTTGATTTATATAGAATAAATTCCCTTGAAGATGTTGAAGTATTGAACCTTGATAGAAAGACTGACATGCAAAAAGTGATTTTTATTGAGTGGCCAGAAAATCTTCAGACAGATAGAGATGTCGACGTTATAATCAACTTAGATCATGATCATATGGCAAGACATGCCTCAATAAAATGCAAGGATATTGAGATTGAATCTAGCATTAAAGCTTATTATGAAACTAATTAATTTAAAATTTCTGCTTGGGATTTTCTTTGTTTTCACCTTAACAATTGAAGCCGCTAATAAAGTATCTTTTAGCAATATTTCTGAGCTTGAATCTGGAAATTTAAAAATAGTATTTAATCTAGATAAGATTGCGTTAATTAATTCCTATGCCTTAGATGATCCGTCAAGAATAGTAATTGACCTCAAGGAAACTTCTTTGAAAGAACCAATCAAATCTCAAACATTCTCTCCTATAAGGTTAATAAGAGCCAGTGAAGTTGGGAGCACTGTCCGAATTGTGATTGACTTAAAAGGGTCTGTGTATTGGAAAAAACCTTGGCAAGTAAAACACAAAGATCGCATTGATTTAATACTTGAAATTAAAAGAGATAAAAAGATCTCTAAAAATTTAAGAGATATTATTGTGGCAATTGATGCAGGTCATGGCGGAAGAGACCCAGGAGCGGTTGGGAAGAACATACTAGAAAAAGATGTAACACTTTTAATTGCTAGAGAGTTAGAGCGCACTTTAAAAAATACTTATGGGTATAAGCCAGTCATGATCAGACCCGATGATAGATATGTAGATTTAGATGACAGATATCAAAATGCTAGAAAACTTGGCGCTGATTTGTTTGTTTCAGTTCATGCTGATGGGTTTAGACTTTCATCTGTTAAAGGTGCATCTGTATATGTCTGGTCAGAAGAAGCATCCTCAATTACAGCCGAAACCCTTTCAAAGAATAAATTAACCTCCAGTCCAGAAGTAAACTCAAAGATTGGTAAGTTAGATGTAAGAGATTTTGATGAAGATGCGGCTAGGACTCTTTATCAAATAGCGTATGAAGCCAAAATAGATAACAGCGTTATTTTAGCAAAAAAAATATTAGAGCAATTAAAAAAAGATCCTTACACCAAAATGCATAAACCCAACGTAGAATTTGCAGATTTCAGAGTCTTGAAATCTATAGATATTCCATCGGTTCTTATAGAGTCGGGTTTTATTTCAAATCCTGATGATGCCAAAAGATTAGAAGGCAAAGCCGGAAGAAGAATGATAGCCAGAAGTATCTTTTTAGGAATACATAATTATTTTAAAGAAAAACCAAAACCAAATACTTTTATGGCCTCTCTTCCACAATATGTTGAGTATGAGATTCAAAAAGGTGATGTAATCTCAGAGATTGCCATTCGTTTTGGTGTTACTATTGATGAAATAATCAATTGGAATAACCTAAAAAATAAAAGCATTTACCCAGGTCAAATAATTCAAATTTCTATCTAATGTGGAATCTAAATAACAAAACAGTCATCATTTCTGGCGCTACAAATGGTATTGGTAAGGCTGCAGCTATTGAACTGTCTAAAGAAAATCCAAAACTATTGTTTACCTATAGAAATCAAAGCCTTGCAGATGAGCTTCTTGCAGAAATCAAAGATATATCTCCAAATACTCAAGTCCAGTCAGTATATTGTGATTTTTCAGACCAAGATTCTATTAAAAAATGCACCAATGAAATTAATGATTTGTGTGCAAATATTGATGTCCTCATCAACAATGCTGGTGTTGTGAATACTTCATATCATGAAACTGGTGAAGGCATTGAAAATACATTCGCGGTTAACCATCTTGGATATTTTCTTTTTACAAATCTTCTTCTCCAAAAATTAAAGGGTCATGATGAGACAAGGATTGTGAATGTCTCTTCTGCCGCTCATTCATTTGTAAAAGAAATGCAATGGGAAGATATCAATTTTAAAAATAATTTTGGACAAGGTCTCAGGTCATATGGTCAATCGAAGCTTGCTAACTTACTTTTTACAAGATATCTGGCCATCAAACTCTCAACAGACAATATTTCCGTCAATGCTATTCATCCAGGAGGAGTTAATACTTCCCTTGGAAGTCAGAATAAAGCGTGGTATAGCAAGCCTCTGAGATTAATTCTAAAACCCTTCTTCAGATCACCATTAAAAGGAGCTGAAAGTATTATCTATCTTGCAACCAAGCAAGATGATGGCGTGACAGGGGAATACTTTGTTGACTCAAAAATACACAAGTCATCAACTTATTCTAAAAACCTTGAAGAGGCGCATAAACTTTGGGACTTATCAGAAAAATTGGTAGGCCAAACTTTCGATATTTAAAACTCAATCGGATCAACATTTATGCTCCAACGAACCTTCTTGGAGATATTGTTGTTATCTTTAATAAGTGAATCTGATAAATTAACCAGAAGTTTGTTTAAACTGATTCTTGTATCAGCCTGAATAACCAAATGATGATGATACGAACCTCTAACTTTAGATTGCATGGCTGGAATGGGACCAATAAGCATACACTTACTGGTATCTATAAATTGCTTCGCATAAGTTAACATCTCTATATTAGTTTGAGCTTTGGGAGATGATGCTCTAATAACAGCTTCGAAAGAGTATGGGGGTTGATTTGTTGCCTGGCGTTGCTCCATCAAAGATTTAGCAAAATTTATATAGTTTCCGCTCTTTAGTTGCAATAAGTTCTGGTCACTAACATACCTAGATTGCACCAAGACAGTTGCGTTACCATCGGAACGTCCTGCCCTTCCAGCCACCTGAATTAATTGCTGTCCCATTTCCTCGACTGCAGATGAGTTTAAGCTTGTGATACCTTGATCAACATCTACAGTTACAACCAACTCTAAATTTGGAAAATCATGTCCCTTAATGAGCATTTGTGTGCCTATGAGAATGCCCGTTTCAGAATTATTTATTTCTGAAAGTATTGTTTCCAGGGAGCCCGCTTTTGTTGTCGAATCTCGATCCATTCTATAAATAGATGTTTTGGGAAAAAGTTCCCTTAAGGTTTCTTCCAATTGCTCTGTCCCTGTACCAAGAAAAGATAGTTGCGCCTTAGAACAGCTTGGACAGTTTACTGGAACACCAAAGGCTGAGTCACAGCGATGGCAAATTAATCGCGCGGCTTGATGATGGAATACTAGGCTTGAATCACAACTATTACACATCGCTTTCCACTCACAATATGAACATATAAATTGTGGTGCAAATCCTCGTCGATTAATAAATATCATGGCTTGTTTTTTTTGATTTAAAGTTTGGCGAATAGCATCTATTGCCTGAGGAGCTAAACCGCTAACTAACTGCACATCATTAATATCGAGGATGGTAAATTTTGGTGGACTCTTTTGGGTAACTCTTTTAGTAAGGCGGATAGTTGCAAACTTCTTTTCTTTAACTAGCTTAAGTGTCCTTAAAGAAGGAGTTGCTGAACCAAGGATAATTGGAATTTTGATTATCTGCGCTCTTTTAATTGCCATGTCTCTTGCAGAAAACTTAAAGCCTTCTTGTTGTTTGTATGAAGCGTCATGCTCTTCATCAACAATAATGAGTCCAAGCTTTGGTGCTGGCATCATTACAGCAGAGCGCGTGCCAATCATTACTTTAATTTCACCACTGCGAAATTTTTTCCAAGTTTTATATCGAGCCGATGGTGTCATTTTAGAATGATAAATCCCTACCAAATCTCCAAATTGATCTCTCACCCTACTCTCAAGTTGAGGGGTTAAGGCAATTTCAGGAGCTAAAACTAAAACTGATTTATTATTTAATAATTGCTCATAAATGCACCTTATGTAAACTTCTGTCTTGCCTGAACCAGTAACTCCATATAAAAGGGTAGGCAAAAACCCTTTTAAGTTATTCAAAAATTCTACAGCTTTAACCTGTTCAGAATTCAGTTTAGTTTTAAACTCTAGATTCGTTTCAATAATTTTTCTTCTGTCGATTATGGTTTCCACTTCAAAGATATTTTTTGTTTGCCTGAGATTTGTAGGCAAAAAGGAGCCTATGACTTCACCAATCGGATGCAAATAATAATCAGACGCCCATTTAAAAATTTTTAGCTCTGTTTTGCTAAATACTGGTAAATCATCCACCACCATATGAATAGGTTTAGTTTTAATATCAGTGTTGTTGATAACTTCGGTCACAATGCCCAGCTTATTGGTTCTGCCAAATTTTACGGCCACCCTAGTGCCCGGAGTGATACTTTGATTTGAGTGATAGGTAAAGGCTTGTCTGAGCGGAACAGCTATGGCCACATTGTAAAAAAATTTACTCATTTGTGTTTGTAAACGGAACTGTATTTGGTATAGTGCTCATCCAAATTTGATTTTATTATGAAAACAGACATACATCCCAATTATCAAGAAATAACTACCACTTGTAGCTGTGGCAACGTGCTGCCTGTAATGAGTACATTAAAAGATAATTTGTCATTGGACGTTTGTGCTAAATGTCATCCATTCTATACCGGAAAGCAAAAGATGCTTGATTCTGGTGGAAGAGTGAAGAAATTCCAAGATCGTTTTGGAGCTGGTGGTGCTTCCAAACCTGCAGCTAAAAAAGCTGAGGCTAAAGTTGAAGAAACTGCTGTCGAAGAAGTAGCTGAGGAAACTATCGCTGAAGAGACTGCAGCTGAAGCTGTGGTTGAAGAGGCTCCTGCTGATGAAGCTGAGAACACTGCTGAGGCAGAAGTTGACTCTGAGTCAGAAAGCGAAGAAGACAAATAAACTCTTACTCAATCCCAGAACTGCCAAATCCTTTATCCCCTCTTTCTGTTTCAGAGAAATCTTCTACTACCCTTAATTTTGCTTGCTTGATTGGCACCAAAATCATCTGAGCAATTCTATCACCACTGCTTACTAAAAAATCTTCAGTCGATCTATTCCAAAGCGGCACTTTAAGCTCGCCCTGATAATCAGAATCAATTAATCCCACTAAATTGCCCATCACAATTCCATGTTTTGAACCTAGGCCAGATCTTGGGATCACTAAAGCTGATAGAGTTGGGTCTTCAATATAAATTGAAAAACCTAAAGGAATTAATTTGCACTCTTGAGGCTTTAGCGTAAAACTTTCTTCAACGCATGCTCTCAAATCTAAACCGGCCGAGCCTTCTGTAGAATATTCTGGCAATGGAATAGAATCCCCAATTAGAGGGTTAAGAATTTTAACTTTTAAATCAATCATTTTTGAGTTCCTTGGGGGTAATTAATGATTCGAGATTCAATATACCAGCATCTATATCCTTCCAATAATTAAAATTAGTAATTTTTACAAAAGCACAGGTTGGAAATTTAACAATGGATTCATTGGTTAATGACTCTGTAAGAATATGCAGACCAGGATTATGTCCTATGATCAGTAAATTGTTTATCTCATCATCTTGCTCTTTAATTAATTGAGAGAGGCTTGATGCTGATGCATGATAAATAGATTCTTTATAAGTGGTTGTTGGAATTGGATCAAAAGAGCTCAACACTAGATCAAGAGTTGATTGTGTTCTTTCACTGGGACTAGATAGAACCAGATCAAATGAAATACTGTGTTTTTGTATGTATTGAGACAATAGAATTGCATTTGATATTCCTCTTTTAGATAAAGGGCGATCAAAATCTCCAAGTGCTGCATTATCCCAACTAGATTTAGCATGCCTGAGTAAAAATAAATTTTTCATTCTTGTTAATTCTATCTTGCTAAGACTCTCTATGTCCTATAAAATCGCGTTTCTATGAGTAAAGTATGTCAAGTAACAGGGAAGATGCCACAAAGCGGTAATCACGTTTCCCATGCGAATAACCGAGTGAAAAGGAAGTTCTTTCCTAACCTCCATACACATAAATTTTGGGTTGAATCAGAAAATAGATTTGTAACTCTGAAGCTATCTACTAAAGGTATGCGCATCATAGATAAAAAAGGCATTGATGAGGTTCTCAAAGACATGAGATCTCGCGGTGAAAAAGTCTAATTAATAAACAACTGCTTCCGAAAAATCTCTAGGCCCGCCTAACGTTTCTCTATCGCTCTTGGGAGTGCAGCCATCTATATCTTCAACTCCATATTGGTTTCCAACCTCTGCAGCCAATAGTGTTTTACCTGTCAAGTTCATAAGTTTTGGGTCGTCATATAGCTGGTTCATCACCAAGCCGGCATATTCTTGACTAGCAGCACCCTTCAAAAACTCTGCATATTGCTCTCCATGGATTTCGCTGACCTTCTGAGTTTTCTCATCTTTTACTATTCCTGACCATAGAGATAATGAGCAAATTTCATGAGGCTTAAGATCATAGGCCATGTCAAATGCCATTTTATCTATGCCAGCTTTTTGTGCACCATATATGGGCCCGTGCATATAGCACATGGCTCCATGAGAAGAAATTTGAACTATGAGTTTGCCTTTGCTTTCAATCATCAATGGAGTCAATGCATGCGATAACAAGTAATTAGATTTAAGCCCAACATCCATCACAGACCAAAGATCAACAGATTTTTCCCAATAGGGTTTAGGCTGGACAAGATCATCATGAATTTGGCAGGCTGAGTGAACAAGAATATCTAGTTGATTGAACTCTTTTTTAATATAGTCAGATAATTTTAAAATTTCTTTCTGATTATTGAGATCAATTGGATAGGCGATGCCACTCGCACCCTTTAGATTAACCTTTTCAACTGTTTCATCAAGACTGCTTTGAATCTCAAAGCCAAATTGTTGGACTGTTGAACCTTTCTTTTGGCTTCTAGCGGCACAAATAATAATATCTCCCTTTCTGGCCATTCCTTCTGCAATACCCTTACCTACTCCCCTGCTAGCTCCTGTTACTAAAATTACTCTTTTATTTTGATTGGTCATATTGTTCTCCTGTTAAAATTGTAATGGATGATCTATCTTGCCTCCAAATCACCTCGAAGAACTGAGCTTTTGCAGCAAGTTGGTGTTGAGCATCAAATCATCGATATCGAGGTTGATGAAAATATTAACAGTTCCAGCTCTCCCCAAGAAAATGTTAGAGCATTATCAGTAATGAAATGTCAGGAAGGTGTTCGCAAGGTAATAACCGAGGAAATGCCTTTTTTTCCTGTGCTTGCTGCTGATACTATTGTCGTTTTAGGAGATAAGATTTTTGGGAAACCAGAATCAGAATCTGATGCTATCGCCATGCTTCTAAAGCTCTCTGACAATACTCACATAGTTATAACTGCGGTAACTATAGGGATCATAAATAAAGAGCAAGCTAAGTTTCACACTATCAGCGTTTCATCAAATGTTGATTTTGCAAAGTTAACTGAGGATGATTGTAAAGAATATTGCAAAACCAACGAGCCGTTCGATAAAGCAGGCAGTTATGGGATTCAAGGCTACGGATCTGCTTTTATTAAAAAAATAAATGGTAGTTATTCCAATATTGTGGGTTTGCCCATACATGAGGTGGTTGAACTTTTAAAAGAATTGAAAATTTCTTATTGGAATAGAAAATAGTCTTTTTAAATTTTTTGAATGCCGGATGCATGCAAAATAAAATTTTTCTTTAAAAAACTTATCTTATCCACCATCTTTAATCCAGAATTACGGCCTAATCTGAAATAAGGATTATCTTGTTGGAACAGATTAAAAAGGAAATCGACTCCCCTAATCATTGATGCGTTAAGTGTTTTTCTTCTAAGCTCATATTTCTTTAAAAAAGCTAATTGTCCAATATCTTTATCTGTGCTTATAGCTCGCTCAATTTCTTCAGCAAGAATAATAGCGTCCGAAATTCCTAAATTAATGCCCTGACCTGCTAAAGGGTGAATAGAATGCGCAGCATCAGCAATTATACAAACGCCATGATCACAGTATTCATCAAGATGGTGGGCTGAAAGTGGGAATGAGAGTAATTCGCTAGTTGCTTGTATTTTACAAGACAGCTTCTTTTCAAACTTATGTAAATGAGTATGAATATTATCTAATGTTAAATCATGAGCAAGCTCTTTTGGCATCGACCAAACCACTGAAAATTGATTCTTTTTATTGCCATGCTTGTATGGCATTAATGCAAAAATCTCTTTTTCATAAAAAACTTGAATCGCCTCTTCAGCATTCAGTTCTGGAATTTCAACTAAGAATGTTTTGGCTGTCTGCTCATAATCTTTAGAAAAATTTTCTGATGCTATCGACTTTGCCAAAGTGGAATTTCTGCCTTCAGCAATTACGAGGAGATTACTTTCTAAAGTCGAGCCACTGCTTAGACATGCCTGAATGCCTGATTTCATTGTTTTAAAAGAAGTGATCTCATCGCCAATAAATATTGAGCTTTCAACCCTTTTAATCAAAGCCTCTCTTAAATCATTAAAACTAAAAACCTTCGCTAAATAATCAATGTTAGCCTCATCACAATTAAACGATAATCTCCCAGATCCAGAGCCATCAAATATCTTCATTCTCTGAATTAAAGAAGAGGTAGTTGTAACTCCGAGATAATCAAGTCTTTCACTAGCGCTTAAGTTTAAAGTTAAAGACCTAATGTGATCATTTTCTGAAGAAGCAAAAGGCTTTTTTTCGATAATTTTAAAAGGTATTTCTCTTGCTGCAAGCTCAAGACCTAGAAAGGATCCTACAATCCCTCCCCCAGAAATCAATACAGATTGAGACATACAAACTTTAAGCCATTAATGCTTCTATCTCTTTAGGATTTGAAGGAACAAAGG
The DNA here is from genome assembly GCA_045564015.1 of Gammaproteobacteria bacterium. Taxonomy (GTDB): domain Bacteria; phylum Pseudomonadota; class Gammaproteobacteria; order Magnimaribacterales; family D2472; genus D2472. The sequence goes on along the minus strand of JBJLIB010000010.1, from coordinate 111,934 downwards.
AAGTTAGATTTTCATTACCATCAGCGGTGACCAAAATATCATCTTCGATCCTAATGCCTATCCCTTTCCATTTATCTTCAACGTCTGAAGATGAAGAAATATAAATACCAGGTTCTACGGTTGTAATCATGCCGGGCTTGAAATTCATATAATTACCATCTTCCATATAATCGCCAGCATCATGAACATCTATGCCTAACCAATGGCCTATTTTATGCATATAAAAATCCTTAAAAGCTCCAGCAGCATGAAGCTCTTCCATTGAACCTTGCAATATCCCGAGATCAATTAGACCCTGTGTAATTACCTTTTCAGAAATTATTTGGGCATCCATAACATTATTATTTATAGAAATTGCTTCAATGCTTTTCAATTGAGCCTCTAAAACAACTTCATAAATAGCTAGTTGTGGAGCAGTAAATTTGCCATTGATTGGATAAGTTCTAGTAATATCTGACGCATACAATTCAAATTCACATCCAGCATCAACCAGAAGCAACTCTCCATCTTTAAGTGGTTTTGAGTTTTCTACATAGTGAAGAACGCAAGCATTTTCTCCGCCAGCTACAATGGGTGTATAGGCAGAAAAACGTCCTCCTCTTTTTGAGAATTCGTACTGATAAAATGCCTCCATTTCTTGCTCTGTCATGCCTGGCTTTACAAATTTCATCGCCTCAACATGAGCTTCAGCAGAAATTTGACAAGCCTTCTTCATTGTTTTAATTTCATCTTCATCCTTGATAAGTCTCTGATTGCCAACTTTGGATGATGCATCAGCAATATCAATGGCTGAACTGTGCCTATCTTTTGATTTTGCAGATTTAATCCATTCAATAATATCCGCATCTAATCTCTGGCTCTTTCCTACAGGATAAAAAACCTGATTACGGCCAGCTAATAAGTCGGGCAATCTCTGATCAATCTCAGTATTGTTAAATGCAAGGTCAAAACCATGGTCTTTTATAGCTCCTTCAGGCCCAGCTCTGTAGCCATCCCAAATTTCTTTTAATTCATCTTTTTCAGGAACAAAAACTATGGATTGCACATCTTTATTTTCATTGATCAAAAGAACCAATGTTGACTCAGCTTCATTAAAGCCGCTGAGATACCAAAAATTGCTATCTTGTCTAAAAGCATGAGATGAATCTGCATTTCTGTATTGAGTCGATGCGCCTGCAATGACTACAGCAGAGTTCTTTGGCAGCATTGAACCCAGTTTGTTTCTTCGTTCTATATATCTATCATTCATGTGCTCATTCTACTCTTTTCTTTTTCAAACTTCCCTATTTACATACTTAGACTTAAACTTAGTATATTCATATGAGTGAAAGTTCAAAAAATTCTATCAATATTTTAATTCGAAAAGTTGAAATGCTTTTAAAACGATTTAATGAGCAAAAAGGTATCATTGATGCTTACATTAAAAAAGAAAGAGAGTGGAAGCAACATAAGCTAACTCAAGCAAACGACATCAAAAAGCTTGAAAAATTAAATAATAAGTTAATTAAAGTTATCAAATCGCATGAGCAATAAAGAAATCTTAGATCTTATGATTATGGGCAAAAAAATATCAATTGCCTGCCCGCCAAAAGACAAGGATGGTCTAATAAAAGCGGCTGAAATATTAAATGAGCAAATAGACTCTATTCCTGATAAATCTAATGCTCTGATTCTAACAAGTTTAGATTTAGCATTTAAAAGTCAACTTCCCCAAGAAGGAAATGCGCTATCACAGACTGATGAAAAAAGTATTGATAAGCTAGTTGTGCAAATTGAAAAGTCTCTTAATTAGAGAAAATCTTCATCAAAAATAAAAAATAATCGTTTATAACTTTTTGAAATTATCTAATCTATAATATTGGTAACTGGTTCATTCGCCAACTTATCGAGATTCTTTGAACCGATAATATATTTAAAGGTGATTTTCCACTGCTGCTGTTGCGCATTACCATTGAGGGAAGCCTGATGCAGTATGAGCTTCACCACCTGAGCTTTCGGTTCAGGTAACGATGAGTAGCGGTGAATTGGTTTTTAGTTAGCACAAATGTGAAAACCAAATACAGACAATCTATCCTCCAAAAAAGAAATTCTTTAGGTCCATCTGAGGTCTCAAATCTATCGAATACAATTTTAAAAAATGCTGACTTAGAGTTGAGCTTGAGTGCTATCAAAACACTAGGAAGTTACTTTTCTTCAAATAATGAAGTTGATCTAGAAGCTCTTATCGAGATGAGACTGAAAAGAAATCTCTTAACCACCTTCCCAAGGGTTGAGCCAAATCATTCAATGAGCTTAATTGCTCCAAAGGATTTTCAGAAGCTCAATAAAAATAAATTTGAGATCTTTGAGCCATCAGACGGAGATGAAATAAATCCGATTGATCACGAAATCATTATAATTCCTACAGTTGGTGTAGATCAAAACGGCTATAGACTTGGATATGGTGGGGGTTACTATGACAGATTTTTGGAATCTGTTACTCAAAAGAATAAAAGGCCCCTGCTTGTGGGTTTAATTTATGATTTTCAATTTATTGATGACTCTATCAATGAATTGCATGATATTAAATTAGATATAGTCTTTTCCGAACATCAAAGTAAAAAATTTTCTTGATTAAAGAATTTCTTTTCTAAATTTCTAATTTGGCAGCAAAGCTAAAAATATCATCTGAAAGAATTTCTGGATTCTCCAATGCAGCAAAATGTCCGCCAGGATATTGATTCCATTGAACGATATTATAGATTTTTTCTGCCCAAACTCTTGGCGGTCTGGCGATTTCATTTTTAAAAATAGCTCCGGCCATAGGCTGAGATACTGGATTGAATGTAAATCCTAACGGACCATTCTCATAATAAAATCTTGCCGAAGATGTAATGGATTCTGTATACCAATATAAAGATACAATGGCTAGAATCTCGTCCAACGAAACAACAAGTTTATCTGTATCATCTTTCGTCCAGCCATGAAATTTCTCAATAATCCAGGCAGCTAAACCTACAGGAGAATCGTTTAAGCCATAACCAACTGTTTGAGGCTTTGTACTTTGAATTGCGAAATATCCATATCCTGTTGCTTGATATTTTTCTATATTTTTCATTCCTTCGGCTTCTTCGGGCGAAACTCCCTCCATGGGATCTTGTCCATCGGGTGGAAAAGCTATGACTAAATTTAAATGTATGCCTATACAGTTTTCTGGAAACAGTTCTGCTATCCACTTTGTTATCATTGAGCCCCAATCCCCTCCTTGAGCAACGTATTTGTTGTAGCCCAAGGCAAGCATTAATTCATTTTCAAGTTTGGCAACCTCTTGAGCATTCATTCCTTGCTCGCTTGGTTTGTCTGAAAATCCATACCCCGGAATAGCTGGACAGACTACATCGAACTCTATTCCATCCTTACCATTCAGTAGTAAAGGCATAATCTTAAGAAATTCCTGAACACTTCCTGGCCAACCATGAGTTAATAATAATGGAATTGCATTTTTTGAGCCTGATTTTTTATGTAAGTAGTGGAGCTCAAGGCCTGATTCAGTTTTAAATTTAAAACTTCCAGCTTCATTTAGTTTCGCTTCATGCTTCCTCCAATCAAAACCATTTCTCCACGTCTCAACAGCTCCTTCTAGATAAGACTTTTTTGCACCTAAAGTCCACCTTTCATCATTAACTTCGTCAGGCCACCTAGTTAAATCAATCTTTTTATGTAAAAGTTCAATTTTTTCATCAGGAATTAAAATTTCAAATGCTTTAATCATTATCTTAAGAACTCCTTGTAAGCTGTATTGTCTGTTTCTTCAACAAAGCTGTAATCAAGCGATTTTAGATGCTTTTCTAAAGCATTCTTAGACTTACTTTTATCCTCAATCCCAATCAATACATTGGCAAATGCAGCTCCAAGATTTCTGTAATGAAATAATGAAATATTCCACTTAGAGCCGAAATCCTTTAAGAATCCCATTAAAGCACCTGGTCTCACTGGAAATTGGCATCTATATAGTCTCTCTGAATCTCTTTCAGAAATAACGCTCTTGTGCCCTCCTACCATATGTCGAAGATGGTCATTAGAAATTTGATTTTTTGTTAAGTCATTAAATTTAAACTTACTCATTGCAAGCTTGCTTTTAATTTTTTTAAATGCGTCTTCGTTTTCAGTTTTAATTCCTACAAGAACATGCGCATCTGTTTTGTTGGCAAATCTATAATTAAACTCCGTTATTTGAGATCGGCCAAAAACCTTGCAAAGCTTTAGAAAGCTGCCGGGTTTTTCTGGGATTTTAATGCTCAAAAGTTTTTCTCTATTTTCTCCAACCTCTGATCTTTCCACAATATAGCTAAGCCTTTCAAAATTAACATTTGCACCGCTGCTGATAGCTAGTAAGCGTTTATCTGAAATTTTGGATGCATATTTTTTAAGACCAGCTAAGGCAAGAGCTCCAGCTGGTTCAGAAAGAACTCTTGTATCTTCAAAAATATCTTTTACTGCAGCACATAGCTCATCAATGCTAACTGTGATTACCCCATCAACACATTCTCTAATGACGTCAAAGTTATGCTTACCAATTCGCTCTACTGCAACCCCATCTGCAAACAACCCTACTTCCCGCAACCTAACTCTTTTGTCGGCCTTGACCGCTTCAAACAGACAAGCTGAGTCCTCAACCTCAACACCATAAATTTTAGTCTTTGTTTGAGTTTGAGCTGCCCAAGCACCAATACCCGCCAAAAGTCCTCCGCCACCAACTGGAACAAAAATAACGTCTAGGTTTTTATCTAGGTCCAAAATTTCTTTTCCAACTGTGCCCTGCCCGGCTATTGTTAATGGGTCATCAAATGCTTCAATGAATTCAAGTTTTTGTTCCTTTGCCATTTGAATTGCTTTTTTTGAGGCTTGATCAAAGTTATCTCCATGCAATAAAACCTTAGAGCCAAATCTTTTAACAGACTTAACCTTTATTTCAGGAGTCGTTACTGGCATTACTATGAAGCAAGGGACTTTTAACTTTTTGCAGGCATTAGCAACACCTTGAGCATGGTTGCCTGCTGAAGCAGTCATAACTCCCCTTTTTTGCTGATGCTTACTTAAATTCGCAATTTTGTTATATGCTCCTCTGATCTTGAAGGAAAAAATAGGCTGCATGTCTTCACGCTTCAAATAAACTTCATTTCTCAATTTGCTTGATAAATTTCCAGCAAAAGTTATGGGCGTTTGATCAGCAACATCATATACTTTAGATTCAGCAATCAAATCTAAATATTTTTTTGAAAATTTATATGAGCCCGATTTTTTTATTTTAAGTCGCATAATAATTTAAGTATTATACCCATAATGAGCAATTCAAAATTAAATGCTTCAATTGAAGCAATAGAATATATAAAACCTAAAATTGACATGAATTCAATTATCGGAGTTGGTACAGGATCAACGGTTAATTATTTTATTCAAGAGCTGGCAAAAATTAAACACATGTTTAAAGGTGCAGTATCTAGCTCGGAAGCATCTACAGAATTATTAGAAAAATCTGGAATTGAGGTATTTGAATTAAATGATGTAAATGAAATTCTGGTCTACGTAGATGGGGCTGATGAAGTAGACACTTCTCATAACCTGATAAAAGGTGGAGGTGGGGCGCACACTAGAGAGAAGATTGTTGCATCAGCATCCAATGAATTTGTTTGTATTGTTGATGAATCAAAGCTAGTTAAAACGTTGGGTAATTTCCCTCTTCCGGTAGAGGCAATGATTAAAAGCAGAAGCTATGTCGCTCGCGAAATTGTAAAGATTGGAGGGTTGCCTGAACTAAGAAAAGATTTCCTAACTGACCAAGGTAATCAGATTTTAGATATAAAAGATTTAGCAATTGATGATCCTTTAGATTTAGAACAAAGGATTAATTTAATTCCAGGAGTTTTAGATAATGGGTTATTTGCGAACTGCAAGCCGCAAAAAGTAATTGTGGGGAAAGACTAAAGTACTGCTGTGATAGCAGAAATTAGTTTCTCAGATTCTGGTGTTACTCTCGACTTGTAATGATCGATTACTTTGCCATCTCTGCCAATTAAATATTTTGCAAAATTCCATCTAGGCTCTTTGCCTGAAGCTGCAATAAGTTTTTTATAAAAAGGGTGAGCGTTTTTACCTTTCACCTTAGCGGTAGCAAACATTGGAAAATCAACTCCATATTCGGTACTGCAAAATTCTGCAACTTTTGCTTCCTCAGAGAACTCTTGCTTAAAATCTCTTGAAGGAATACCTAAGACCACAAAGCCGTCATCTTTGTATTTAGAATATATTCTTTGTAATGCAGCATATTGAGGAGTATACCCACATCTGCTCGCAACATTGACGACTAGAACAACATTTCCTGAGTATTCGCAAAGATTTTGTTCATCATCTGAATCCAAAACTCTTAGAGTATTGTTTAAAACATCTGAACAAGCAAAGGACGTGATTGAGAAGATGGATAGCGTAAGGACAAAAAAGTTTTTCATCCTTGAAATATTACACTAATGGAGAAATAGCGTAAACAGAAGATACAAAGATTGACACTAGGGCGACTAACTCAAATTGTTCAACTAATTTTCTTTTCATAAATATCCTTTTAAAAGTAAAAGAGGTGGAGGGCTTGCGCCCTCCATAATTCCAGAGAATTACCAACAAATCATAGGGGGAGAGAAGTGTTGGTAGAAACTATTATATATATTTATAATCATATATCAATAAAAATGATAAATAAATTTAAATTATTTTAATATATAAATATTTATTATTATCAAAAGAAATTAACCTAGAGACAACATATTTCAGCTCAAAGCGATAAAAAAATATATAATTTCAGATTAAAAATTTTAATCTAGAGATAATTATGACAAATGAATTGAAGGGCAGAGTAAATTACAGTGTTAATGGAAATATTGCTATTTTAGAGGTAGACAATCCACCGGTTAATCCCCTCAGTAGTGGGGTTAGAGCAGGTTTAGCTGAATATATAAGCAAAGCCAATGAAGATGACTCAATTGAGGGTATTATCCTAACTGGGGCTGGAAGGTCGTTTATCGCCGGGGCAGATATTTCAGAGTTTGGGCAAAAATCTGATGGGCCCGACCTTCACACAGCATTAAAAGACATTGAATTTAGTAAAAAACCTGTTTTAGCTGCTATAAATGGTACCGCTCTAGGTGGAGGTTTAGAAACAGCGCTTGTATGTAACTATAGAATGGGTACAAACAAAGCCATAGTGGGTCTTCCTGAGGTTAATTTAGGTTTATTACCAGGCGCAGGGGGAACACAAAGGCTTCCAAGGCTAATTGGACCATCACAAGCCCTAAAAATGATGCTTGCTGGTACACCTATGTCAGCCAAAAAGGCTCTGCAACAGGGGGTTATAGACGCAATTTCAGAAAATTCTCTTATGGACGATGCCATTGCTTTTCTTCAAGAGAAAATTGGGTCAGAAACGCACCCCAAAGTAAGAGATAAAAATGAAAAGGTTCTTGAGGCTAGAGGTGATGATAATGTTCTTGCAGAAGCCAAAGCATTGGCAGCAAAGACTAGAAGAGGTCAATTTGCTCCTGGTCAAATTATATCTTGTGTAGAAGCTGCGATTAACGAAGATGATTTTGACGTTGGCATGAAAAAGGAATCTGAATATTTTCTTGAATGTTTAATGAATCCTCAGCGCGAAGCGATGATCCATATTTTCTTTGGTGAACGTGCTGCATCAAAAATTTCTGATATTCCAAAAGAGACTCCCCTTCTACCAATTAACTCTGCAGGTATTGTTGGTTCGGGAACAATGGGTGGGGGTATTGCAATGAATTTCGCAAATGCTGGCATTCCTGTATTAGTGCTTGATCAAGATGAAAAAAACCTAGAAAGAGGTATGGGGGTAATAGAAAGAAATTATCAAATGATGGTGGATCGAGGAAGAATGACTCAGGAACAAAAAGATATGGTTTTGGGTTTGATCACACCAACTCTTTCATATGAGGACTTGTCAGATGTAGATATTGCTGTTGAAGCTGTCTATGAAAATCTTGAGTTAAAGCAAGAAATTTTTAAGAGCCTAGATGCTGTTACAAAAGAGCATGCCATCCTAGCATCTAATACATCAGGACTAGACATTGATGCAATAGCTGCTTCAACAGAAAGACCTGAAAAGGTAGTGGGTACTCACTTTTTTAGTCCAGCAAATGTTATGAGGTTGCTTGAGGTTGTTAGAGGAAAAGATTCATCTGACGAAACCATGGCAACTGTAATGTCTATTGGAAAGAGGATGGGTAAAGCGGCTGTAGTTTCACTGAATGCTCCTGGCTTCATAGGAAATAGAATGTTAGCTGGGTATACATATCAAGCAAATATGCTTCTTCTTGAAGGAGCATTACCTAATCAAGTGGATAGTGCTCTCGAATCATTTGGCATGAGCATGGGGCCATTTAGGATGATGGATTTAGTCGGCTTAGATCTTGGATGGAGAGCTCGTAAATTAGCTGATATGGAAACTCCACTAGCTAATAAAATCTCGGATGCTTTGTGTGAACAAGATAGGTTTGGTCAAAAAACTTCTAAAGGTTTTTATAATTATTCAGAAGGCTCCAGGGCTCCAAATCCTGCCCCAGAGAATGAAGCTATTTACAAAGAAATATCTGATCAAAATAATATTCAAAGAAGAGAGATATCTGATCAAGAAATTATAGATAGATGTATTTTAGCTCTTGTAAATGAAGGTGCGAGAATTTTAGAAGAGGGTGTAGCTCAAAGATCAGGTGATATGGATATAGTCTATATAAATGGTTATGGATTTCCAATCTGGAGAGGCGGACCAATGTTCTATGCAAATCAGCTTGGTTTATCAGAAGTTATTAATAAAATGAGTGGCTTCTCTGAACTAGATGAGCATTTCTGGAAACCTGCTCCTTTATTGAAAAAACTAGCAGATGAATCAGGCGCATTTGGTGAGGCCCCGGCTCCAGAGGATAGATCAGAGTTATTAAGCTTTAAAAAGGCTAATATGGGTGGTGTATAGGGTTTTGAGCCTATAAATAGATATTAACAGTTGTTTTTGCTGGAACTATCCTAAAAAGCTCTAAAACATCATGATTCAGCATCCTGATGCATCCATGTGATGCTTTTTTGCCTATTAACCCCTCCTCATGGGTACCATGTATATAAATGTATCTATCGAAGGAATCAACGTTTCCACCCTTGTTAAAGCCTTCTGTCAAGCCTGTAAGCCACATAATTCGGGTTGTAATAAAGTCATCAGGAGAGTCAATCGGTTCATGGATAATATTAACTTCCTGAGGTATGTGTTCTCGGCTAACAAAAAATTGATATTTAGAAACATTTGTTCCAATTTTTGTTTTTACTTCATGTGCACCAAGAGGAGTTTTTAAGGAGTTCTCTATCTGGCCTTCCCCATATGCTGAGCTAGATATAGGGTAACTTCTAATAATGCTTTCATCGCTCAATAAATAAAGTCTTTGCTCTGAAATACTTACATTTATCGAATAATCTGCAAATAATGGTATAGAGATAAACTGAGTTAATATTAATACTAGAAGTTTCATGCTCTCAATCTTAATACAAGAACGCTGATTAGCACAATAATTGATAAGATTGGCGCTAGCAGGAACCCATATGAGTAAAAAAAGCTAGATTCAGAAGTTTTATATATTTTCCCACTTAAAAAACCACGCTTACCTTTACTTAAAATATCAACAATTGTTCCTTTATTATCAACTATTGTCGATATTCCATCCGAGGTTCCTCTTGCAATCCATTTGTTTGACTCCAAAGCACGCGCTCTAACTATCTGCAAGTGTTGATATGGTCCATACGAGCTTCCAAACCATGCATCATTGCTGATATTCACTATAAAATCAGATTGTCTTATTTCTTGTATATAGCTTAAAGGAAAAGCAATATCAAAACATATCATTCCCAAGATTCTAAAATCTTTAAATTCTAGAAGATCTTGATTGGGATTTCCTTCACTTAAAGATGACATAGGCATATTAAAAAAATCAATCAATCCCCTTAAGATATTTTCAAAAGGCACATATTCACCAAAAGGTACAAGATGTCTCTTTAAGTAGGTTTGATCGGTCCCCAAGATAGTCATTGAGTTATATAGACTGTTATTGTTATATGTCCATGACCCAGATAAAACTTCCGGTCCCTCTTCAATCCTTGCAATTAGCTTTTCCATTTTTGGATTTGAGCTTAAATAAGGTAATGGTGATTCTGGCCAAATTATTAGATCTTCCGTTTTATTCTTATTTGTTAAATTCATCAAAACATCTTCGATGTTTGCATCTGATCCGGGCTTATATTTATCAAAAGGATTTAACGATGGTTGGATAATTGAAAGATTTAAACTTTCTTCAAATGTTTCACTTTGGTTGTTTTGATGTGGCAAGAAAATGGCTAGGAATATTAATCCTGCAAATAAGTAATTCTTCTTATTGTTAACTATGCTTAAAGCAAGGAATGATGAAATAAAATAAATAATATATGAGGCTCCATATACTCCAAACTTAGGTATTAAAATCTCACCAAAAGTATCTAAAAATACTAATCCGGGTAATAGCCATGGGAAGCCACCTAATAATAAAAATCTCGCTAGCTCCAGTAATATTAAACAGCTTGAAAGCACAAGACTGTAGATAAAGATATTAGGTTTAAATCTTATAAATTTTATAGCAGCAAAAGGGGCAATGAATACTGCTGATAATAGTAATCCCATTAATATTATTATAGAGATAGATATTACAATATTGGTGTTTCCATAATAGTAAATACTTACTATTAGCCAACCGGTTCCACTTATCCAATACCCCATTCCCCAAGATAAAGTAAGCTTCAGAGCATTAACAAAATTTGTTGAATTGACTACTGAGTAAATGAGAACTGTTAGGGTTAATGGAATAACTAACTTAATATCAAATGGGCTAAAGGCGAGGGTAGAAAGTGCGCCAATAAATCCTAAAAATATGTATTGAATTAAAGAGGTTTTATGTATTTGTTTTAATGGTGATGCCAATTTTTTTTATTTTTCTTTTGTCGGCAGCTGTCACTGCTAAAATCATATCGTCTAATTCAATTTTATCGCCAACTTTAGGAAGGAATCCTAACTTATTAATAAATAATCCTGCTAAAGTTTCTGCATCCATTCCATTAAAATTTTTGTTAAATTTAGCTTCAAATTCTGATAATTCCAGTGTTGCATCAGCTATATATTCATACTCACTAACTTGGATTAGATCCTCATCATCTGAGTCATGCTCATCTTCTATTTCGCCCACAAGCTCTTCTAAGATATCTTCAATGGTTACCAATCCTGATATTGTTCCGTATTCGTCAATAACAATAGCCATGTGAGATCGATCTTTTTTAAATTCCTCAAGCAAAGAGTCAGCTTTCTTTGATTCTGGTACAACTTTAATCTCTCTAATGAAATTACGAAGATTAAAGTCCTCTAAGTCTTTGTTAATAATGGGAAGCAAGTCTTTGGCGAGCAATATTCCTTGAACTTCATTTTTAGCCGGTCCAAGAACAGGATATCTAGAGTGGCCAGAATCAATTATTCTAGAAATCATTCCCATAGGATCTTCATCAGGTGCAAGTATGACCATCTCAACCCTAGGCACCATAATTGCTTTTACAGTGGTATCCCCTAGTCTAATTGCTCGCTCTGCAATAAATTGGGCCTCTTTATCTATGAGCCTTGCACTAAGTGCGTCTTCCAGAAGCACAGATACATCATCTAAGCTTGATGGCTTTATCGTAAAAAATCTTTTTATTTTATTTAAGAAACTCGACGGAGGTTGGTCTTTTTCAGTGTCTTGATTCGTCATATTAAGTAGGGGTTAGCTATTTTAAAAAACTCTAGGTATTTAATCTCTTGAGCCTCCATTATATTGGCATCCTGATTTTTTTGGTGATCAAAACCTAGTAAATGTAGTATTCCATGAGCTAATAGATGCATCATATGATCGTCTAGGCCTCGATTCAAGTTCTGTGACTCATTTTGTATGTAGGGCATACTTATTGCGATATCTCCAAGTTCTCCTGAAATTTTTTGAATATCTTTCTCTGCAGGAAAAGATAAAACATTCGTATCTAAATCTTTTGCTCTAAAATCTCTATTTAACTTAATCATTTCATTGCTTGAAACAAGCTTAAGATTTATTTTTAATTTATGTTGGTTTTGATCACATAAAATATGCTCAGCTAATAACTTCAGCCTAGACTCTAACTCTGACGAGATCTCTTTGCCGTTATAATTTAAAATATTAAGGCTCAATTTTTTATTTATCAAAATTGTCATATGCATCAACAATCTTTCTTACCAAAGGATGCCTAACGACATCTTTAGAATTAAAAATTGTAAAGCCAATATCCTCTAACCCATCTAAAACTTTCAAGGCATGAGAAAGCCCAGACTCAATATTTTTAGGCAAATCAATTTGAGTCATGTCTCCATTAATAACAGCATATGATCCAAAACCCATCCTTGTTAAAAACATTTTCATTTGATCAACAGTTGTGTTTTGGCTTTCATCCATAATAATAAAGGCATTGTTCAAGGTCCTTCCCCTTAAATATGCAAGTGGGGCAACTTCAAGAATTTCTTTTTCTAGCAATCGCACCACCTGCTCAAAACCTAACATTTCGTATAGTGCATCATATAAAGGCCGAAGATAAGGATCGACCTTTTGAGATAAATCACCGGGCAGAAAACCAAGCTTTTCGCCAGCCTCAACTGCAGGTCGTATGAGGATAATTTTTTTTACTTCCTCTTGAACAAGCATCTCTACTGCCTTTGCTACTGCTAAATATGTTTTTCCAGTACCTGCGGGACCAACCCCAAAATTAACCTCAAAATTTTTCATATTACCCAAATAATCATTTTGATTTCTTCCTCTGGGCTTGATTGTTCTTTTTGGCGTCTTAATTATGTATTCATTTCCGCTCAATGAAATAGGGGTCGGATTAATATCATCATTGTTATTTATTGCCATTTGAATTGTTTCCTTAGAAAGCTCTATTCCTTGAGTTGTTGTTGCATATAAATCTTGAATTGCATTAGATGCTTTCTTGATGCTGTCTTCATTGCCAGAAATACTTACCTTGTTTCCATTTTGGAAAATTTTGACTCCAAATCCCTTTTCAAGAATTTTAAGATTGCCGTTTAATTCTCCAACAAAAGATTTAAGGTTTTTAGTGTTTGCTGGTTCAAGCTTGAGTTGCGTGAGAGTTTGATTGATTTCTGCCATTAAGCTTTAAGAAACTCCTTTAGAATTTAAAATCTTGCCTGTCAATGAACGCTGGTATGCCTTGGTAATATCAATATCTACTAATTTACCTAGAATATTGATATTTTGGAAGTCAAAATTTACAACTCTGTTGCACTCAGTTCTGGCTTGCAATTGGTTGACATCTTTTTTTGATACTCCTGTAACCAAACACCTTTGAATGGTGTTAACAAGATCGTTGCTATAGTTAAGCTGGAGTTTGTCAATGCGTTTCTGAAGAATATACAAACGTTCTTTTTTTACCTCTAACGGGACCATATCTTCAAGTTGTGAGGCCGGAGTACCAGGTCTTGCTGAATATATAAAGCTGAAAGATGCATCAAACTTCACCTCTTCAATGAGATCCATAGTCTGCTGAAAATCGAAATCGGTCTCATTGGGAAACCCTACGATAAAATCAGAAGAAATTTTTATATTTGGTCTTACCTTAAGTAACTTATTTATTATTTCAATGTATTCTTCTCTTGAATAGTTGCGTTTCATTTTTGTAAGAATATCATTCGAGCCTGACTGAACAGGAAGATGTAAATGGCTAACTAATTGAGGAACATGTCCATATGCATCTATCAAATCATCAGTCATCTCTAACGGATGAGATGTTGTGTATCTAATCCTTTCAACCCCATCAATGCTCCCGCAAACCTCGATTAAATCTGACAAGCCAAGCAATCTCCCGCTCAATGAATATTTGTATGCATTTACATTCTGCCCAACAAAGACTATTTCTGAAACTCCTTGCTCAACTAATCTGGCAACCTCATCAAATATTTGCTCAGGCTTCCTGCTGACTTCATCTCCCCTGGTATATGGAACAACACAAAAAGAACAATATTTTGAGCAGCCTTCCATAATCGATACAAAGCTAGATGCTCCCGTAGCATCAGGCTCTGGCAATGAATCAAATTTTTCTTCAATAGGAAAGGAAACATCCACAGCCTGAATCTTATTTTCTTCTTTAATTAAAGAGGGAACTTTGTGTATTGTTTGGGGTCCAAAAATTAAATCTACATAAGGCGCACGTTTGTAAATATTTTTTCCTTCTTGAGTAGCAACACAGCCACCAACTCCAATTTTCAAATTAGGATTAATTTTTTTTAATTTATTCAGTCTCCCTAATTCTGAATAAACTTTTTCTTCAGCTTTCTCTCTTATGGAGCAGGTATTGAGCAAAATAATATCTGCATCGTTAGGATTATCCGTCTCCTCAATAGCAGGATCTTTTTTAAGTATCTCTAACGTTTTTTGGCTGTCATATTCATTCATTTGACAACCATAGGTTTTAATATAAAGTTTTGTACCCATATATCTAATTATGAAGAAAAAAACCACATATAAAATTATTTTTATGCAACTCGGAGAAATCTACGAGATTTTTGCAAAACAAATTTATCAAAGTGACATGTACGGTTTCATCGAGGTCGAAGAGTATATATTTAATCAAAATAAACAGCTAGTAGTTGACCCAACATCAGAAAAACTAGAGAAAGAGTTCAAGTCTGTTGAAAGATCATATATCCCAATCAATTCAGTAATTAGGATAGACGAAGTGATTGAGTCTGGCGAAGCAAAGATAAAACAAAATAAAAGTCAGGTTTCTCCCTTGCCTATCAATATACAGCCTGCAAACAAGCAAGATTAATTCTACAAGAATAGAATATTTTTTTGCTTAGCATTTAAGCAAATGACTGTTAATATTTTGTTATGAAAAGAAGGCAGGCTCTAAAAATTTCTTCGATTGGAGCAATAGGTCTTACAGCATCAATAAGTTCTGGCTGCTCAAAAAATACTTATTTTTTTCATCATGGTGTTGCCAGCGGGGATCCTCTAAATGATAGGGTGATTTTGTGGACTAGAGTAACTCCCCAACAAGCAGGGCCACTTGAAGCTATTCTTGAAATCTCAGAAAATAAAAATTTTTCCTCAATTATTTTTTCAAAGAAATTACAAACTTCTTCCTTATCAGACTACACAATCAAATATGATTTTTTAGCAAAGCAGTATTGTGATAGTGACATGGGTTTTTTTTATAGATTTAGGGCTGGAAATGCAATCTCAGATACTGGACAGTCAAAAACATTTTCAGAAAATACAACAACTGCAAAAATTGGAATTTTTAGTTGCAGCAACTTTCCTGCAGGATATTTCAATGCCTATCAAGCTGCGGCTGAGAAAAATAACTTAGACCTTTGGCTGCACTTAGGAGATTATTTATATGAATATCCAATGGGGGGCTATGCGACAGATAAGGCAGAAAAACTAGGAAGAGTTCCTGAACCCAAGCATGAAATGATCACTCTGTCTGATTACAGACAAAGACATGCTCAGTATAAACAAGATCAGGGCTCCAAAGCTTTGCACAAACATGCGCCACTAATTGCTGTCTGGGATGATCATGAGTTTTCAAATGATGCTTGGAAGCGAGGAGCTGAAAATCATTCTGAGGATGGAGCAGAGGGAGATTTCTATGCTCGAAGATCTGCTGCTATTAAAGCTTACTATGAATGGATGCCGATAAGAGAGCAGAAAAATAAAAGAAGAATATTTAGAGAATTTAAGATTGGCAAACTAATACATTTAATAATGCTAGACACCCGACAATATGGAAGAGACAAGCAAATTCAACCAAAGGAATATTTAACCAAATCTGGATTTAATCAGGCAAAATTTTATAACGATCTAAATTCTAATAATAGAGAACTCCTAGGCAGTGAGCAGCTTTCATGGATTGAAAAGAGTATTTTAAGCACGAATGCTGTCTGGACTATTTTTGGTCAACAGGTCTTAATGGCAAAATTGAAGTTTCCTGATATAAGTAAAATGCTCAGATCAGAGGAAATCCCCAGTTTCCTAAAACCTTATTTAAAATTTTTAGGCTTAGGCATTCCTTCAAACCTGGATGCATGGGATGGATATCCCGCAGAGAGAAATAGGCTTTATCAATTGATGATAAATGCTAAAAAAAGATTCATTAGCCTTGCTGGAGATACTCATAATAGCTGGGTTTCTGAGCTTGAGGATCAGTCAGGCAGCAAAGTGGGTATTGAATTGGGGGCTCCCTCTGTAACTTCACCTGGCATTACAGATATATTAAATTTAGATGAAAAGAAATTTGTTAATAGTATTGTAAAAATTAACAAAGAACTTCAATGGATGGATCCCTCCAATCGAGGATATTTATATTTAAATTGTGCGGAGGACAAAATCATAGCTTCTTTTAATTACATCAAGGAATTAGAAGAAATTAATTCTGATATTAGCTCATCTAAGTCTTTTGTTCTTCATCGAGAAGACCTTGGATTAGAAGAAATAAAAGCCTAGCTCAATCAAATAGCATTTGCTTATATAGTTTCAGCTCATTAATAGATTCTTTGATGTCATCCTTAGCTCTGTGTGAGCCTTTTTTTTCATATGTTTGAGCATCATTCATCCATCTCGAAATCAGCTCCTTGACTGAAGAAACATCAACATGCCGGTAGTGAAAATATGATTCTAAATCGGGCATATATTTTGCAAGGAACCTTCTATCATGAGAGACCGTATTCCCACACATTGGAGATACCTTGTTTCCTACATATTTTGAAATAAATTCTAGGGTTTCTATCTCCGCAGCCTGCTCTGAAATACTACTCTCATGGACTGATTTAGTAAGACCAGAGTTTCCATGCTGCTTGGTATTCCATTCATCCATTTTTTCAATAAGTTCTTTAGGTTGATTGATAACTAAATTTGGACCCTCTGCAACAATGGTAAGATTACTATCTGTGATAATAGTAGCAATCTCTATAATTCTCTCTTTGTCTGGATCTAATCCAGTCATTTCAAGATCAATCCAGATCAGATTTTGATTTGATTTTTGAGTAGACATAAATGTTGTTAAATTTTAACTATAGTGTATTTTGAGCCCAAGATGTTAAAAGTTCAAACCGGTCAAATAATTGAGTTCTACTCAAACTCCTGTTGTGTTGCATCTGCAGGCAAAGAATTTAAATGCACAATACAAGGAAGAATTAATCTTGTGGTAGGCGATCTTGTTGAGCTTGAGATAATTGCCGATGATGATGCCTTGCGAGGATTAGTTACAAAGCGTCTAAATAGAGTCACTGCTCTATATAAGTCAAAGGAAAAAGTTAAGAAACCAATAGCTGCGAATATTTCGCACATTGGTATTTTAGTCACTAAAAGTCCCAAAACAAATCTTGAGTTTATTGATAAATGGATAATCATTTCAAAGAATGCTTCGATAGAGCCTTTTATTATTTTTAATAAAATAGACTTATTGCAAGATGATGCGTTTAATGAAATACAGAAAGTTTATGAGGATATTGGTATAAAAACCTTTCAAATATCTGCAAAATTATTTACGAACATAGATGAGTTAAAAAAATATCTTTATAAAAGAACTACAATATTTGTTGGGAACTCTGGTTCAGGAAAATCTACCTTAACCTCCGCACTTACTGATAAAAAAATATTATCGAAAGCACTGTCTAACAATCAAGGTGTCCATACCACCTCAGTTTCTACTCTTTATTACGCAAAAGAAATGCAGATCATTGATTCTCCAGGAGTCAGAGATATTGGCATTGATCATTTGAAACTAAATGAAATCATTTTAGGGTTTCCTGAAATCATGGATTATTCTTTAAACTGCACTTTTCCAAATTGCTCTCATCAAATTGATGAGGGGTGTGCAGTTATCGCTGCTCTAAAAAATGGTGATATTGAGCAAAGTAGATACAATAATTTTATCTTTTTAAGCAATCAAGAGAAAAGCAAATGAACGAAAAAACACATTTTGGCTTTAAAGAAGTCGATGTTAATGAAAAAGCTGAGCATGTTGGAGATGTCTTTCATTCTGTTGCTGAGGAATATGATTTGATGAATGATGCCATGTCATTTGGCATGCATAGACTATGGAAGAAAATGTTAATTGAGCTCTCAGAGTTAAGCGAAGGCTCTATAGCACTCGATATTGCAAGTGGTACGGCTGATATTCCAAGATTAATTAATAAAAAATTTAAATCTGTATCAATGCATGTAACAGATATTAATGCATCAATGCTTGCTCTTGGAAAAGATCGCGCAATTAATGAAAACTTCTTTCATAATTGCAGTTTTGCCTTAGCATCTGGCGAGAGTCTTCCTTATCAGAATCAAACTTTTGATTTGGTTACTGTTGGATTTGGACTGAGGAATTTTACTGACAAGGAAAGAGGGCTGAAAGAAATGAGAAGAGTCTTGAAACCTAATGGTGTCCTATTAATTTTAGAATTTTCTAAACCTACAAATTCTTTTTTTTCTAAAATTTATGATTGGTATTCATTTAATATCATACCTAAATTAGGTAGTTTTCTGGCCAATGATTCTGAAAGCTATCAATACCTGGCTGAGTCAATAAGAATGCATCCTGATCAAGAAACACTAAAAGATATGGTGCTTGATGCTGGATTTGATGATTGTAAATTTTACAATCTTGTGAATGGTGTTGTGTCTATTCATAAAGCAAAATAATTATGAAAATAGCATTAAATAAATTTTTAAAAGAACTGAAATCTTTATCTCCTGGAGCTTTTAGTCAAATTGAAAACCTATTCCCCCTGGAATTTAATATAGAAGTTTCTTCAGTATCTAAATTCTCTATTTCTTTAAATCATGACAAGCAAACTTTTAATTTCTTTAAACATCCAAACCCAAGCTTTTCATTAAAATTGAGTATTTATAATGTGTTGAATGCTTTAAATAATAAACAAATTCCAACAAAATCGATTTCTGGGGATGTTGAGAATGCATTAATTTTACTAGGTGCCATAGCAAATATTGATATTGATGTAGAGCTTCTAGTCTATAAATATTTTGGAGATATCCCTGCATTAATTTTAAGAAAAATAATTCTTACTCAATCATCAGGAAAGGATTCAGTGGCACAGGAAGATGAGGCAAATAAAATCCTTGAATCTTTTAGAGGTATTTCTATAAGGCTTGATAGACTTGAACATGTTTTAATAAATCAATGAACGTTCTTCTTTCAATTCTTGATTGTGTAAAAATTTTCTTTCAGGCATTTAGGTATGGTGTTATTAATATACCAAGTGATAACAGCAACTCCTTGTTAATAAAATTAATTGGGCTATTGAATCCTTTTTATTTACTGAATAAAAAAATTCCACACGGCCTAAGAATTAGAAATTTTTTAGAGAGCTTGGGCCCGATGTTCATAAAATTTGGTCAATTACTCTCAACTAGAACAGATGCTGTATCGGTTGAAATAACCTCTCACTTAAAAGGCTTAACTGATCAATGCAATCCATTTTCAACCAAGGTAGCCAAGGAAATAATTGAAAAAAGTTTAAACATCAAAATTGATGATGTTTTTGAAGAATTTGAAGATAAGCCATTGGCAGCTGCATCACTGGCTCAGGTGCACAGAGCGAAACTGAAAAGCTCATCTGAAAAAGTTGTAATTAAAGTCTTAAGGCCGGGCATCCAGAAGCGAGTCAAAAGGAATGTAAGGGTGATGAAAGTCGGGGGCTTTTTAATTAACTTGTTTTATAAAGAAAGTCACAGACTCAAACTTAAAGATGTTATTTATGATTATGAAAAAACAATTTTTAAAGAGTTAGATTTAAAGGTTGAAGCTGCAAATACTACCGTTACTAAGAAAAACTTTGCTGATTCAGATCTATTATTTATTCCGAAAGTGTTCTGGGATCAAACTGCAGTAAATGTTTTAACCCTAGAGGAAATTGATGGAATAGCATGCACAGATATTGATTTAATGGATGAGCTTGGCATTGATCGAAAAACCCTTGCTGAAAATGGAGTAAAAATATTTTTGGATCAAGTATTCAGAGATAATTTTTTTCATGCCGATATGCACCCTGGAAATATTTTTGTTAGCAAAGAAAATATAACTCAGCCAAGCTATATAGCAATTGACTGCGCCATAGTCGGGTCCCTTAGCAGGGAGGATCAGTACAATTTAGCAAGAATGCTCCAAGCCACGTTAAAACAAGACTACTACAAATTATCTGAGTTGTTTATAGGAGCTGGATGGGTGTCAAGCCAAACTAACAAAGCGGAATTAGAACAAACCTTGAGAGCTACCTGCGAACCAATTTTTGAAAAACCTCTATCAGAAATTGAATTTGGAAATTTGTTGCTTTATTTATTTGACTCAACAAGGCAATTTGGTTTGTCAGTTCAGCCCTCACTTATACTTTTACAAAAAACACTTATACACATAGAAGGTATGGGCAGAGAGATATATGCTAATCTTGATTTCTGGGGTCTTGCTGAGCCATACCTTGATCAATGGATTGATAAGCAATTTAGCCCTTTAAAACTAAAAGAGTTTTTAGAAAATAACCATTACGAAATATTAGACAAAGCGTCTTCTTTGCCAGGAGAAATTTTTGACTTACTTGATAACATAAAATTTCTAGCAAATGATGGGAAAAAAAATGCTGATCTTATTAAAAATCTTGAAGGCAGCCTTCAAAATCAGCGAAAATGGCAAAATCTAACTATACTTACACTTATAGGTATTATTATGATTCTTACTGGAACATTATTGACATGAGAATCAGGAGTTAATTATGGGAATAGGTGGAATAAGTTTTTGGCAAATATTAATCATATTGGTTGTGATACTTGTTTTATTTGGTGGAAAAAAAATAAGAACTATGGGTTCAGATCTAGGAGAGGGCCTTAAAGGTTTTAAAAAAGCTATTAAGGATGAAGACTTAACCAAAGATTCTGAGTCTAAATCAGACGATCAATAAAAATTGTTACAAATTGGATTTCTTGAGATTCTAATTATCCTGCTTGTCGGGATAATTGTTATCGGCCCAGATAAACTGCCAGGATTCATCAAGTCCATAATGAAAAACTTTACTAGGTTGCAAAACAAGTTTTTTGAATTTAGATCCTCCATAGAGAGAGATATTGGTGCTGAGGACCTAAAGCAGGATATTTTTAATGAGCTGAGGATGGAAGAGCTCGAAAAGGAAAAAGATGGCAGATCCAAATGATTTGACGTTCATTGGGCATTTAAAAGAATTGCGCGCAAGAATAATTAGAATGTTTTTGTTTGCGGGATTTATCCTGGTATGTTGTTTGCCATTCACTAACTACATTTATGCCTTTGTCTCTTCTCCATTGATGGAGCTGATGCCTCCTGGAAGTAGCATGATTGCAACCGAAGTGGCTTCTCCATTTCTTGCGCCATTAAGAGTAACAATTTATACAGCCTTATTAATTTCAGTGCCTTATTTTTTTATTGAGCTTTGGGGCTTTGTTTCTCCAGGACTATACAAAAGAGAGAAAGCTTTTGTCGGACCTTTAATTCTCTCCTCAGTAGTGCTTTTTTATGCAGGTGTTATTTTTGCTTACTTTGTCGTCAGCCCTATCATCTTGAGCTTTTTTATTTCAGCTGCTCCTGACTCAATTCAAGTAATGACAGACATAAATAAATATTTAGATTTCGTATTAAAACTTTTTTTTGCTTTTGGTTTTGCTTTTGAAATTCCCATAGCAACATTTTTAATTATCACTACTGGCTTAGTATCTAAAGATCGCATCAAGAGCATGAGACCATATTTGATTATTAGCTTTTTTGTAATTGGAATGTTTTTAACGCCGCCAGATATTTTCTCTCAACTATTTTTGGCTATACCTATGTGGCTGCTTTTTGAGGTGGGGCTATTAATATCTCGAGACCCAAAAAGCTAGTCTTTTGGAAAATCTACATTAAGTCTTTCTATCCAAGTATCTGAAGAGGGCATTTGAGCAGATAAAATCATTTCCAATAATTCTTTTGGGTCATCATGAACAAGGATTTGATTTTGGTTTTCGATAGACACAAATTCCTCATCAACTGAGTGCTGTAACCAGCTTAGAAAGCCATCATAGTAGCCATTAATATTTAATAGGCCTACGGGCTTATTGATCCCCCCCAGTTGATTGCTGACCATCACCTCTAGAAGCTCATCCATTGAGCCAACACCTCCAGGCAAAACAATAAAAGCATCGCTCATGTCTAAAAATTTCTCTTTTCGCTCAAAAAGAGAATGTGTGATGATAGTTTCATCGATATTGGGATTGGTAAGTTCAAATTCATGCAGTGATTTCAATGTAATGCCTGTTGCTCTTCCACCATTATCAACAGCGGTATCAGCAACAATTTTCATCAAGCCAACATTACCGCCTCCAAAAATTACTTCTAGATCTTTCTCAGCCATCATTTTTCCAATTTGCTGAGCAGCAATTTTATAATCAGGCGATTTACCTAGATGGGCGCCGCAAAATACTGATATTTTTTTTATTGTCATGATGGGAGTCCTAAAATATGTTTTGCAATAATGTTCAATTGAACCTCTGAACTTCCTCCAGCGATAGTATACGCCTTAGAGTAGAAAAAGGACTTAGCAATTTCTTGTTTTGATCCTTGGCTTTTTTCAACAATCTCTAGACCTCCAGCACCAAGACTTGCAACATTAAGCTCCCACCTGGTCTGAGTTTCTTCTGTGCTGATATATTTTAATGAGAGGGCTGCGGGAGAAAAGCCGCTCTTTGACTCAATGGCCGTTCTTCCCATGGTTAAATCAATTAAATGGTTGCGCATTTCATGCTTTATTATTTTCTTATGCAGCTTAGTTTGACCGGGAGCATTTAAAGCTTCACTATTTTTATAAGTTTTAATAGGCTCAATGTCGACAGCTCCCTCACTACCAAGATCTGCCATCATGGTTCTCTCAAATTCAAGAAGTCTTTTTGCAACCTTCCAACCCTCGTTTTCTTTTGCAATTCTATGAGACTCCTTGGCTACAACATCATCAAAAAAAACCTGACAAAAAGGAGATTGGCCACTCAAAAGTTTAATTGGCTTAATATCAATATTTGACTGCTTTAAATTCAATAAAATAAATGATATGCCAGCTTGTTTCTTTTCTGTTTTAGCAGTTCTAGCCAAACAATACATCCAATCAGCCTTATTAGCTTCAGATGTCCAAATCTTGGATCCATTAATTAAGTATTCGCCACCTTTAAGCTCAGCTGAGGTCGAAATATTTGCTAGATCTGATCCAGCCCCTGGTTCAGAAAATCCCTGACACCACCAAATTTCACCTCGTGAAATCTTTGGTAAAAATTCTTTTTTTTGGTCATCAGTTCCAAATTCTAAAATAACAGGTCCCAACATCGAGATCCCAAAATTAATTTGAGGTGGTCTGCATCCCAAAGATTTTAAACGACTTCGTAAAATTTTTGCTTCATCAAAAGATAAACCTCCGCCGCCATATTCCACCGGCCATTCTGGTGTGCACCATCCCTTGGACACCATTGCATCAAACCAGATCTTAGAATCAGCAGTGGGAAATTGAATCTCAGAAGAGGCCCAAACCTGCTCATTAACAGGCATTGGTGTTCTCATTGATTTGGGACAATTTTCTTCAATCCATGTATCCACTTCTGTTACAAAACTATCTAATTGATTGCTCATAAACTCATATCTTAAAGGAAAAAGTTACAGGCCCAACATTGACAGAATGAATATCCATATCAGATCCAAACACTCCTGACTGACAACGAATAGGGCACTCATTAAGCCTTTCTATTAACAAATCATAAAGATAATTAGCTTTTTCAGTGCTTGCTGCTTTGTGAAAGCTGGGTTTGTTGCCTTTATTCGTTATAGCAGACAAAGTAAATTGACTAACAATCATTAATTCTCCTTTTATCTCCTTTAAACTTGCAGACATTATGCTTCTATCTCCTGTAAAAAAAGAAAAATTGATAATTTTAGATATAAATTTTTCTATTACCTCCTCATTATCATCTTTTTCAAAACACACGTATGCCAAAATCCCTTCGTTGATTAAAGAATGCGTCTTAGCATTAATACATATCTTTGCAGATGAGACTCGCTGAGCTAAAGCTTGCAAAGGAATTAAGCCTAGTTTTCTAGCTCTGGATTCCAAGCACCATTTGCTGCAAGCTTGTTCATTAACGCTCTATGGGAAAGCGCATCCTGAGCAAGAGAAACATTTTCTTCCTTGCCAAGCCAAGCCTTTAGGGATGGTTGCTGTAATGCCCTTCCATAAGAAAAGCTTAACTTCCAGGGAAAACCACCGATCTTATTCATAGCATCTAGATGTGCAGTAGCATCAACATCAGATTGACCGCCTGAAAGAAAGGTTACACCTGGAAGTTCTGATGGAACATTTTCATTGAGGCACTTAACTGTCATCTCTGCTACCTCTTGAACTGAAGCTTGGCTTTCAGACATGGATCCAGAAGTTACCATATTGGGTTTTAAAATTGTCCCAGCAATATTAACTCCCTCATCCTTTAAGCAATCAAAGAGTGATTTTAGAGATTGACTGGTTACTGCATAGCATCGCTCAATTGAATGGACTCCATCCATCAAAACCTCAGGCTCAACCATAGGTACCATATTATTGTCTTGAACAATTTTTGCGTACTTTGCCAATGCTCGCATATTAGCCTCAATGCATTCATCAGAAGGGATTGTGTCAGATATCTTTATCACTGCTCTCCACTTGGTAAATTTTGCTCCAAGTGAAACGTATTCTTTGCAACGTTCGTCAAGTCCATCCAGGCCCTGAGTAACTGTTTCATCTGGAGAAGACTCTAATGGAGCCAAGCCTTTATCAACTTTAATGCCAGGCAATGCTCCCTGATTCTTAATTAAATCTACAAGAGGAGTTCCATCTTCAGCGTTTTGTCTAATCGTCTCATCAAATAAGATTACGCCTCCAATATTGTCTTTCATGCCGGTAGCTCTAAATAACATTTCCCTGTAATCTCGCCTATTAGTTTCTGTAGACTCAACCCCAATAGAATCAAAACGCTTTCCACAAGTAGGATTGCTTTCGTCTGCTGCCAGAATTCCCTTACCATCTGAGACTATGTATTCAGCTATTTCTTCTAAAGTATTTAACGACATAATTTTCTCCTTTTTAAAATTTAAATCCTAAGGCAGACAATGATGGTAGCTCTTTTCCTTCCATAAATTCAAGGAAGGCGCCTCCGCCAGTAGAGCAATATGAGATGTTACTTTTATCTATAAACATCTTAATGGCTAAAAGAGTCTCACCTCCACCAGCCAAACTATAAGCTTGTGATGAAGCAATTGCGTTAGCGAGGTCTTGGGTTCCTTTTGAGAAAGGCTTATGCTCAAATACTCCCACAGGACCATTCCAAATAATTTTTTTAGCAATAGAAATCTTTTCAGCTGCAGCTGAACTGAGGATTTGATCAAGTATCATTTCATCATCTTGGACAGAATCAATTTTACAAACCCTTGATTCGTTTGAGTCCATGTTTTTGCTAACCAAAACCTCATTTGGTAGCAATATTTTCTCTGTCTCTAGAAGTTCCTTGGCATGACTCAGCATTGAGTCTTCGCAAAGTGAAATTCCTATATTGTTTCCCTGCGCTTTTAAAAAGGTGTTGGTAATGCCCCCGCCGGTCAGAACTTCATCCGAGATTTGTACAAGACTTTTAATTACTTCTAATTTTGAGGATACCTTTGAACCACCAACAATAGAAAGAGTGGGCGACTCTTTTGAGTCAGTAGCTTTCTTTAATGCACGAGTTTCATCCTCTAATAAAAATCCAGCACATGATGAATGGGCAGCTTGAATTGCTCCATGGGTTGATGCATGAGGGCGATGAGATGTTCCAAATGCATCAAAAACATATACATCGGCTAGATCGCTCAATTTTTTTGAGAGATCCAAATCATTGGTTAGTTCTCCAGATAAAAATCTAATGTTTTCAATAAGAGAGATATCTGCATTAAAATTTACTTCATCTATTGAGGTAAACAATGGAATCTCTTGATTCAGAATTTCTCCAAGACTTTTAGCTACAGGCAATAATGAAAATTTTGAATCAAATACTCCTGCCTCAGGTCTTCCAAAATGTGAAATCAAGACTATTTTTGAATTTTGTTTTTGAAGATATTGAAGGGTTGGAATGATCGCAAGTATCCTAGCATCATCCAAAACATTGCCGTCTTTTACAGGAACATTTAAATCAACTCTAAGAGCAACTGTCTTATTTAAGACATCTGTATCGCCCAATTTCCTCATTTTGTAAGCAGTTTCTTGGCTTCGGCAACTATGTTTTCTTCTGTGAAACCAAATTTAACCATCAGCTCACCTGCTGGAGCACTCTCGCCAAAAGTCTTCATTCCAATAATTTTATCATTGAGATTAACTAAACCATGCCATGAATCTGGGTGAAGAGCTTCAACAACTAACTTTGGTATCTCTGGAGCTACAACACTATCTCTGTAAGTCTGATCTTGCAGGTAGAACTTATCAAGACATGGAATAGATACGATATTTACTTTAAATCCATTATTTTGAATTGATTTAGCAGCCGCAAGAATTAACTGCACCTCACTTCCTGATGCAACCAGTGTAATATCTGCATCCTCTTCGTGAGAGAGTAGATAACCTCCTTTTTGTATTAAGCTTATTTGCTCTTTTGTTCTCTGAACAAATGGAAGATTTTGCCTTGATAAAATTAAGCTGTGAGGAGTGTCTGAGGAAGTGATGGCCTCTTTCCAACTTACAGCGGTCTCTATGATATCTGCTGGTCTCCAGTTATTTAAGTTTGGTGTAGCCCTCAAGGTTACAAGATGCTCAATAGGTTGATGAGTAGGGCCATCTTCTCCAAGGCCTATGGAATCATGGGTATAGACAAAAATATTTGGGATTTCCATGAGAGCAGCCAAACGTACTGCATTCCTAGCGTAATCCATAAATACTAAAAATGTACCACCATATGGTTTTAGGCCACCATGCAACAACATTCCATTCATCATGGCAGTCATTCCAAATTCTCTAACCCCATAAAATATATGGTTTCCTTGTGGATTATCAGGAAGCATTTCAGAGCTGGCTGAAGAATAAGTATTATTTGACCCAGTAAGATCAGCCGATCCACCAATAAGCTCTGGCAACTGCTCGCAAAAGAAATTCAAGCAAATCTCAGAAGCTTTTCTGGTTGCTAAATCTTTTTTATCGCCTGCTACTAACCCTTCTAGAAATTCTTGATAAAGTTTTTCAAAGTCATTGGGAAGCTCATTGTTGATTAATCGTTCTAATTCATTAGAAAGCTCTGGATGCATTTTAGAATATTCATTCATCAGCTCATCCCATTCAGAATTATGCTTAGATCCTGCCTCTTTGGCATCCCATTCAGATTTAATATTCGCAGGAATATCAAAAGGTTCGTGCTGCCAGCCCAATTGATCTCTAGTTTTAATAATTTCTTCCTCGCCTAAAGCAGATCCATGAACACCTGATGTTCCTGCTTTGTTTGGTGATCCAAATCCAATTTCTGTTTTACAGCAAATTAAGGTTGGGCGACTTGATTCTTCTTGAGCATTTTTTATGGCCTCTAAGATTTGCTCAACATTGTGACCATCTACTTCAAGCACCTGCCAGTTATAACTTTCAAATCTTTGAATAGTATTATCTGTGAACCAGTTTTCAATTTCTCCATCAATTGAAATTCCATTTTCGTCATAAAAACAAATAAGTTTGCCCAAACCATGAGTTCCAGCAAAAGAGCAAACCTCATGAGAGATTCCCTCCATCAAGCAGCCATCACCAAGAAATGTGTAGGTAAAATGATCAATTGGATGCAATCCATCGGTTTGATTAAACTTACTTGCAAGCATCTTCTCGGCCAACGCCATCCCAACCGCATTGCCTATGCCTTGGCCTAAAGGACCAGTTGTAGTTTCTACACCTATGTCTAAATCTAATTCTGGATGCCCAGGAGTTTTAGAGCCTATCTGTCTAAAATTTTTTAAATCTTCAATGCTTAAGTTATAACCAGTTAAATGAAGTAGGCTATATAACAACATTGATCCATGACCATTTGATAAGACAAACCTATCTCGGTTAAACCAATGGGGATTTTCTGGGTTATGTTTTAAGTTATATCTCCAAAGGGCCACAGCTATATCTGCCATGCCCATTGGCATGCCAGGATGGCCACTATTGGCTGCTTGAACAGCATCTATGGATAAAAACCTAATAGCGTTGGCAAGTTCTTTGTGCATGTTTTTTGCAAATAATTTAGGACATAACAATCATAATATGAGGCAGAAATTATTTATATATATATTTGAGTTTATTTGTTAAAACAACTAAGATTCTTCCTAGAAAAAAGTGATTTGTTCCTGATTGCATACTAAAACTGCTAAATAGGACGCCAATTTTTTGGTGATAAATTTAATTTTTATATAACTACGTTTGCGAGGAAATTATGAGCTACATCTTTACATCTGAATCAGTTTCTGGGGGTCATCCCGATAAAGTGTGCGATCAAATCTCTGATGCAATCTTGGATGCATATTTAGCAGAGGATCCTAACAGTAGAGTGGCATGTGAAACCATGATTAAAAATAATATGGTTTTTATTGCTGGAGAGATTACTTCTTTAGGAAGTCCAGACCTTGAACCAATTGTTAGGAAAACTATTAATGATATTGGTTATAACTCTGATGAGTATGGATTTAATGGTGATACCTGCAAGTTTACTAATCTTGTCTTTGAGCAGTCTCCAGATATATCTCAAGGCGTAACAGAGGGTGAGGGAGAGAATCTAGAACAAGGAGCTGGCGATCAAGGTCTAATGTTTGGATATGCTTGCAAAGAAACAGACTCGTTGATGCCGCTTCCAATTGATCTTTCGCATAGGTTGGTTAAAAAACAAGCGGACGTTATGAAAAGTGGAGAAATTAAATGGCTGAGACCTGATGCAAAGAGTCAAGTTAGTGTAATTTACTCTGATGATGGCAAAACCATTGAGGGCCTTTCTGCTATCGTTTTATCAACTCAGCACGATGAAGATGTAACTCAAGAAGAAATCAAAGCCGAGGTAATGGATAAAATTATTAAACCTATTGTCCCTGAGGAATGGCTTCTTGATTCAACAAATATTTACATTAATCCAACAGGTAAATTTGTTATTGGTGGGCCTGTTGGTGATTGTGGTCTCACTGGAAGAAAAATAATTGTAGATACTTATGGGGGTATGGCTCGTCATGGTGGAGGGGCTTTCTCTGGAAAGGATCCGTCAAAAGTAGATAGATCTGCTGCATATGCTTCTAGATATGTCGCTAAAAATATTGTGGCTGCAGGGCTTGCAGATTATTGTGAGATTCAGGTCTCATATGCGATTGGTGTTGCAAAACCAACATCTATACATGTGGAAACTTTTAATAGCGAAAAAATATCAAAAGAAGCAATTGTTAAAATAGTTGAAGAGGAGTTTGATTTAAGACCAAAAAGCTTAATTAATATGCTGGATCTTAAGCGACCTATCTATCTTCCAACTGCAGCGTATGGACACTTTGGAAGGTCTGATATTGATCTAACTTGGGAAAAAACAGATAAAGCAGATCAAATTTCACAATAAAGTCTGATTTAACGATATAAGGATGCATTTACAACCTTATTTTATGTAGAATGCAACTAAAATTTACTGGAGTAAATAATGGAAAATGATTATAAAGTAGCGGATATGAGCCTTGCAGATTTTGGCAGAAGGGAAATATCTTTAGCTGAAAATGAAATGCCAGCTTTAATGGCTCTTAGGACAAAATATAAAGAAGCTCAGCCTCTTAAGGGTGCAAAAGTTATGGGGTGTATCCATATGACCATTCAAACAGCAGTGCTTATAGAAACTTTGGTAGACCTAGGTGCAGAAGTTCGCTGGTCTGGCTGTAATATTTTCTCAACTCAAGATCATGCAGCTGCTGCAATAGCTGCAGCTGGAATTCCTGTTTTTGCTTGGAAAGGACAAACAGATGAAGAATTTGATTGGTGTATTGAGCAAACAATCGTTCAAGATGATAAACCATGGGATGCAAATATGATCCTTGATGATGGTGGCGACTTGACACATATGGTTCATACTAAATTTCCAGATATGCTTGAAACAATTCATGGCATTTCAGAAGAAACTACTACTGGTGTTCATAGGCTGAAAGCTATGCTAGAAAGCAACAGCCTAAAAGTGCCAGCAATCAATGTAAATGACTCAGTGACTAAGTCTAAAAATGATAATAAATATGGATGCAGACACAGTTTAAATGATGCAATTAAAAGAGGAACTGATATGTTTCTCTCTTCGAAGAAAGCACTTGTCATTGGATATGGAGATGTTGGCAAAGGGTCTGCTCTTAGTCTTGCTCAAGAGGGAATGATTGTAAGAGTGGTTGAATCCGATCCAATATGTGCAATGCAAGCCTGCATGGATGGGTTTGAGGTTGTTTCAACTTACAATAATGGTGTTGTCACAAGAGATGTAAAGGACATTAATCTTGGCATACTTGAAGATACTGACTTAATAGTAACTACTACCGGAAATGTAAATGTTTGCGATGAAGCGATGTTACGATCAGTAAAAAACACTGCTGTGATATGCAACATAGGTCACTTTGATAATGAGATAGACACTCAGTTCATGCGAGATAAATGGTATTGGGAAGAAATCAAGCCTCAAGTTCATAGAGTATTTAGAGATACTTCTCCATCAGAAACTCCAGACCTGCAAAGTAAAAACTATATTATTCTTTTGGCTGAGGGCAGGCTTGTTAACCTAGGCAATGCAACAGGTCATCCAAGCAGAATCATGGATGGATCATTTGCTAATCAAGTTTTAGCCCAAATGTATCTATATGAACAAGGCTTTGCAAATGTTAATGATGCAGATAAGCAAAAAGAAATGTTGACGGTTAAGGTTCTTCCAAAAAAATTAGATGAAGAAGTTGCTGAGCTAATGGTTCAAGGCTTTGGAGGCACAATAACAAAATTAACAGGTGAGCAGGCTGAGTACATTAATGTGCCTGTTGATGGGCCGTTTAAAGAGGAAGAGTACAAATACTAATCTAATTAGTTTTTTTCTAATAAATTACTCATAATAGGCGGATGAAAGTTCGCCTATTTTTCTTTTTGGTACTAGTTTCTTTTTTGGTTATAGGTTGCGGGATGAAAGCACCAATACCATCTGAAACTCTCTTAAATATTTAAATCCCTTTATGGATCATTTTCATTACAAAGAAAACGAACTGTTTGCTGAAGAAGTTGCACTAAACGATGTAGCTGAAAAGTATGGAACTCCAGCCTTTGTTTATAGTAAAGCTACACTTGAAAGACATGCTAAAGCATATATAAATTCCTTCAAATCCATGGATGGACTTGTATGTTTTTCAGTAAAAGCATTATCCAATATTTCAATTTTAAAAATTTTAAAAAATTCTGGCTGTGGATTTGATATCGTTTCTGGTGGTGAGCTTCATAGGGCGCTTTTAGCTGGCGCAGACCCCAAAACAATTATTTTTTCAGGGGTTGGAAAATCAAAGACCGAAATGATAGCCGGCATTGAAAATGACATCCTCTCTTTTAATATTGAGTCTGAGCAAGAGCTTGATCAGCTAGGAATGGTTGCGGCAGAAATGAAAAAAATAGCTCCAGTAGCAATAAGATTTAATCCAAACGTTGACGCTGGGGTGCACGAATTTACAAAGACAGGAAGAAAATCCGACAAGTTTGGCGTAAGCATTGAAGCTGCTAAAGATCTTGTGAAAAAGTGCAGTGAAAGCAATAGCCTTAAACTTGTAGGTTTAACTTGCCATATTGGATCACAAATCATGGAACTCAATGGCTTTGAAGAAGCGGCTACCCAAGCTCTAGAGCTTTTGGTTGAGCTAGATAAACTGAATATTAATTTAGATTTTATAGACATGGGTGGTGGCCTAGGTGTTAACTATGTGGGAGAGGAAACTGTTCAACCAATTGAATTAATTCAATGTTATGAAAAAATATTTTCTGGAAGAAGTGAAAGATTGATACTTGAACCAGGCCGATCTATTTCAGCTAATGCTGGGGTCATGCTCACAAGGGTTGAATATAAGAAAAATGATTTTCTTATTGCTGATGCTGCCATGAATGATTTATTGCGACCTGCACTCTATCAAGCCCATCATGATGTTTGGCCTGTAACAAAAAATAATGACGCTACGCAATCCAATGTTAATCTTGTGGGTCCTATCTGTGAAACTGGAGACTTCTTAGCAAAAAATATTGATAGCAAGAGCTCAAAAGGAGATCTTTTGGCTGTTAAGACTGTTGGTGCATATGGTTTTGTTATGAGTTCAAACTACAATTCAAGACCTAGGGCTGCTGAAATTATTGTCAACAAAGATAAATTCTATTTAATAAGAAAAAGAGAAGATTACTCTTCTCTTACTGCTCTTGAAGAGGGGTTAGATGCTCAAATTTAAAAAAATGCATGGGAATGGCAATGACTTTATTGTTATAGAGAATCTTACCGAAATGCATGCATTATCAAAATCTCAATTAATTAAGATGGGAGATAGAAAAAAGGGTCTTGGATTTGACCAGCTGATTACTATCAATCCACCAATAAATTCTAAACATGATTTTTATGTCAAATTTTATAATTCAGATGGTTCTGAGGCTGACATGTGTATGAATGGAGTTAGATCAGTTGGAGCATTTCTTTGGGAGGCTGAGCTTGCACCGAAAAAACCTTTGGTGTTAGGCACGAAATCTAAGCCTGTATTAATTAAACCAACAGGGTCTAAAAAAGTTAAGGTTGTCATAGACTATCCAGTGCAAAAAGAGGTTCCAAAAGCAGAAGCTAAGTTCTTAGATAAATGTGCTTTAAAAAAATATAAATTTATTAATGCTGGTAATCAGCATTTAATTATAGAAACAAAAAAAGTTTTTTCTTTTGATCTAGATGAACTGTCTTCAAAACTTAGAAAAAGAAAGTTTTTTGCAGGTGTGAATATTTCATTATTTTCCAAACAATCAAAAAGTCTTGAGCTTAGGACCAATGAAGCTGGGGCTGGTGAAACTTTATCATGTGGCTCAGCTTCTGCAGCAACTGCGAGCTTCAATATCAATGATAGATTACCTATTAAAATTATTTCTGCTGGGGGTGAGCTTAGCCTCAGAAAAATAAATGATAAGCTAGAAATGATTGGACCAGCTGAATTTATCTGTGAGGGAACATGGCTAAAAAACTAGACGCCAAAGATGTTGAACTTTATTTGTTAGAAAATACTGATTTCTTTCTTTCCAGAGAATCTCTTGTCAGCGAGTTAAGCTTTAAGCATGATGCAGACGGGGCAACTTCACTTCTAGAAATGCAAGTACGAAAACTAAGAGATGAGCAATCAAGGCTTATGGATATGCTTTCAGGTTTTGTTTCAACTGGTAAAGAAAATGAAGAGCTGTTCTTTAAATCAAAAAATTTAACCTTGTCATTAATTACCTCTAAAAATTTTGATGAGGTGAAAAAAACTGTTGAATCATTCTTTGAGAAAAACTTTGAAATTGATTCATGTATTTTAGAGGCTCTATCAGATCCTGAATTACAGGAACTTGAAAGTAAAACAGGATTGGGTATGAGCAAGGATGTGATTCATATGGGGCCCTTATCCAAAGAAAAAATGGATGCATTCTTTTCTTCTGACTCTGTAAAATCTGCAGTAATAAGTGTGATGAAATTAAAGAAAGGTTTTGCCCTGTTAAAAATAGGATCTAATGAACCGACCAAATACCTTGGTGATGGAGACACAACTTTTATTGAGTACATTCGAGATATTATTGTTAGAGTCCTTGAATCAAAAGAGGCATGAAGGATGAAAAGTATTTTCTTTACTCTCTAATTTCTAATTATTTAGATTTCTCAGAAAATATCAAAGGTCTTAGCAAAAACACAACAAACTCCTATCAAAGAGACCTACATAAGTTTTCAAAATTTTTAAAAGCATCTGGTGTGAGTGATTTTGATAGCCTCACAGAAGAAATGTGTTCAGCCTGGATTGCTGACCTTTTTCAAAATAATGTTAGCGCGCGATCTATTCAAAGACATATTTCTTCTGCAAAGGGGTTTTTTAATTATTTAAAGAAAAGTGGCTTGGTAACAAATTCTCCATTTGAATTAATCAACTCACCAAAATCTCCAAGCCACCTTCCAAATGTATTATCTCCTGAACAAGTCTCTCAATTACTTAATTTCAAGCCTAAGAATGCTCAAGAAAAAAGAGATCTGGCAATTATTGAGCTTATTTACTCAAGTGGTTTGCGAGTCTCCGAAACGGTCAATGCAGATTTGAGTGATTTTGAGGATGGTAAAGATTTTTTAAGGGTTCTAGGCAAGGGCTCTAAGACTAGACTTGTTCCAGTTGGCCGCTATGCAAAAAATGCAATTGAGGATTGGATGATTGAGAGGGATAAGCTTTCTACAAAAGACGACTCTTTATTCGTTAACCTAAGAGGAAACAGAATAACAACAAGAAGTGTGCAAGAAAGACTTAAAAATATTGCTATTATGCAGGGACTGCCTCCCGTAAATCCTCATATGTTGAGGCATAGCTTTGCAACTCATTTGCTTGAATCAAGTGGGGATCTAAGAAGTATTCAAGAATTGCTTGGTCATAGTTCTTTGTCTACAACTCAAATATATACTAGGCTTGATTATCAACATTTAATTAAAGTATATGAAAACTCTCACCCAAGAGCCCATAAAAAAAATGTCTAGAATTCATCTGATTACTTTTGATCTAGATGACACATTCTGGGATATTAAGAGCACCATTATCAATGCAGAAATGAATTCTAGAAAATGGTCTGAAGACAGGATTGGGGAGAAAATAGAATGGGGAACATTTGAAGATTTTATGCAAATTAGAAGCGAACTGGTAAAAGAAGATCCATCATTGGAATATGATCTGGGAATGCTAAGAAAAAAAACAATCGCTCACCATACTAAAAAATTTTTTAAAGATGCAAAAGATTTAAATGAATTTATTGAGGATGCTTATAACTTTTTCTTAGGGGAAAGACATAAAGTAACTTTCTATGATGGCGTGGTTTCCGTTTTAGAAAAATTATCTTCTAAATATATGCTTGGCGTCCTTACAAATGGTAATGCTGATGTGAATAAATTAGGCATTGGTCACTTATTTGATTTTTCAATCTCATCAATGGATGTAAGAAGTAATAAGCCAGATAAAGGTCATTTTGTTAGAGCCCGTGAGCTCTCTAAGGTAGATTTTAAAGACACCCTTCATGTTGGAGATCATCCAGTGAATGATGTTTTGGGTGCTAGGGACCTGGGCATAAATACAATGTGGTTTAATCTAAATAATCTAAATTGGGAGGTTGATGAAAACCCTCCCATTCAATTTAACAAATGGTCTCAATTTATAAATCTAGTAGAAAGTAGTTATGGCAGCTAAAGATTCTTTTGATGCTTTTGTTAGTATTCTTCGTGACAAAATTGATGAGTTCTCTGAGGATGCGGATGAACCAAATATAAAGATTATTCAAAATGAATTGAAAGGTAGGTTTGATGATCTTGTAAAATCTCAAGGTTATGTATCGAATGAAGAATATGAAGCTCTCAAAGGCTTAGCCCAAAGACTTGAGCAAAGAGTTTCTAAGCTTGAAGTATTATTAGAGAAATCTAAAACTAAATAGTATCAAGCATGTACTGAACAGCAATGCCTATTTCTTCTTTAGTACAGTCTGCGCAAAGGCCTTTGGCAGGCATACCATTAATTCCATTATAAGCGTTGTTAACGAGCATTTCGTACCCTTTGGCTTGTCTTGCTTCCCATTGACCCTTATTACCCATCATTGGCGCACCTGCAATACCAGCATCATGACAAGCAGCACAACCAGTTGTATAAATTGACTCTGCAGTTCTGGCCCCACCGACTGCAGCAACAGTCATAGCAGTGGCCTGACCACAAGCTTGTCCTTCTAAGCAAACAGCAATCGAAGAGCTAAGTCTTGAGTTCACGAGCTCATCATATTTTTTACCATTAAAAAATAAAACTACTGCAAGAGTTACAACAAATACTGGAATAAATTTTTTCATAATTTTTTAAATTTTGCTCTAAGAAACGGGTTTTTGGAGTTCGATCACATGATCAACCACCTTGAGCATTTTTGAGTGGCCTCCCTTGGCCTCTATTCTATACTGTCCATCTACAAAAATCATTGGAGTGGCAGTAACTTTAAACTGTTTTGATAGCTCTATTGCGCGTTTAACTTTTTGTCTAACAGAAAAAGAGTTCATGTATTTAATGGTCTCGCTTCTATCAGTTCCAAGTTTTTCGAGGAACTCTAAAATCGCCCCTTCGCTGCCTAAAAAATTACCTTCCTTATGCATGGCTGTAAAAACTGCTGAGTGGGCAGTATCACCTATACCCAACGCCTCAATGGTATAAAAAAGTTTCGCATGTAGCTGATGAACAGGCCCCCAAGTAACAGGCATTTTTTGATAATTAACAGATGCATCCTGTTGTTTTGCCCACTTAGCAGTAATAGGTGCCAAATTGAAACAATGGCCACAACCATACCAAAAAACCTCGACCACATCGACTACACCATCCTCTTTTACAGGTAATGGCCTTGATAATGAACCATAATCTCTTCCAAGCCTATATTCTGAAGCAACAGAAACAGAAATAATGAGTAATAAAAAAGTAGATAGAATTATATTTTTTTTCATTGTTGATATAGTCCATGCATGTAGTTAGCTAAAGCTTCTATGTCTGAATCTTTTAAATTCTGTGATGCTGATTGCATAACCAAAGAATAATCTCCAGCATTCCTTGAAAGATTTCTGTACTCTTTAAGAGTGGTGATCAAATAGCCTTTTTGTTGTCCTGAAACTCTGGGGAAACCTGCTTGAGCATTCCCTGCTCCATTTACTGAATGGCATGCGGTACATGCTGGTATGCCTCTTTCTAAATCTCCAGCCCTGTAAAGACTTTCACCTAGGGCCAATAACTCGGCATCATCTTTGGCTTGACCAACCGCTGGTGATTTAGAGCTATAAAATGCAGCTATATCAAGAAGCTGAGAGTCTGAAAGGGTATTAAGATATGGAATCACAGCCATCATCAAAGCATTCTCTCTATCGCCTTGTTGAAAATATTTCAGTTGATCGTGAATGTATCTTTGGTTTTGTCCAGCTAGACTTGGCCAGTCAGAATTTATACTTTGACCTTCGGCACCATGACATGCTGAACATGTTGCAACTAATCCTGCTCCAGCTTGAGCATCTCCAGTGGCCAACAAATCAGGCATCTTAACTTCAGCTGCAGAGATTGCCAAAGAGGTAATGCTTAAGCCAATGATTAAATAAGTTTTTAACATAAATTTTACGTTGTGGTTAAGAAGGCATATTATATGTCGTGCGTGGCCTGAGATAAATGATCTTATGAAAAATCCCTTCAAAAATACTGCTTTTTTATTTGGCATAACAAAGCATAAAAATCTTCCAGAAGATGCCGGAATAGAGATTCTATTGTCCGGTAGATCAAATGCAGGCAAATCAAGTGCACTAAATGCTTTAACTGGCAATAAAAAATTAGCAAGAATTAGCAAAACACCAGGACGAACAACAGAAATTAATTTCTTTGAAGTTGAAGATGGTTTTAAGCTTCTAGATCTTCCTGGCTATGGTTTTGCTAAATCAGGCCATTCAAGAAGAAAAGATTGGGGGCCGCTACTAGGAGAATATTTTGAAAATAGGAAATCCCTCAAAGCAGTTCTAGTATTTATGGATACAAGGCATCCACTTAAACCAATTGATCTTGAAATGATCGAATTGTGTGAAAGTTTTGATGTTCCCTATATTCCCGTGCTCACTAAATCAGATAAGGTGTCTAAAAATATTTTAATGAAAACAATCCAACTAGTTAGCAAAACAACTAATGCTATGGAAGTTTTAGCAATTTCATCCTCAAAAGAAACTGGGTTTGAAAAACTAAGGAAGATTCTGATAGGATTAAAAGATGACTAATTTATCTTTTCAGTCTCAAAACTGTGATATTACTCTTGCTGAAGGCTTAGAAGAATATCGAGCTTACTTGAGAACAAATGGAAAAAAACAGCTTATTGATAAGCCTGGCTCAACAATTATTAGAGATCATGATGCAACTCACGTAATGTTTGGTCTAGATACCTCGATAGAACAAGAGTCTATGTTAGATTCATGGGTATTCCTGGGAACAAAATGGAAACTAAAAGAGCTGCTTGCCTACAACAAACTTCCAGAACTTAAACAACTGTACAAAGATTTTTGGCATGATCCTGGTTATTTTAAACTCATAATGACCGCTATTAAGCTCCTGCCTATTAAGCTAAAAATTAGGAAGAGAGCCAAACAAATGAATAAGAAATGGCCTTTTGTTTCACCCGATCATTTAATGGATCAAAGGGTGTGTGACCTTAGAGAAGAATATGGAATAAAGATACTTTCTTCTGATGAAAGAGCAGTTAAAAAGCCATTAATTTGGTCTGGATCAATACCTAACTAATTACATTCTCTAGTCTAGATAAAATCGAGCTAGCATATTCCCCAATCTGATTATGACCATCAAAGTCTGCATAATATTTAGTCAACGACAGGTAATATATTGCCTCTAAATATTTTTCTTCATAAATAAAAGCTGTTCCAAGGAATAAATTTGCCCATAAGATTCTTGGTTTTGCTTCTTTCTCTCGAGATACTTTGAACAAAATCTCTTCAGCTTTTGTGAGTTCGTTATATTTCTCCGCCCTATATAAAGATTCTGCATAAATGGTTACAGCGTTTGCAAGAAAATAATATTCAGGAAGACTTAGGTTTTTTGAAGCTTCGAGTTTTAAGAAATTCTGGGCAGAATTTGCAGCTTCATTAAATTTATTTTGCTGAAACTGTGACACTGAAAGTTGATAATAAAAGAAAGGCTCTTCTTGGATTCTATCAATGCACTCTCTTTCGGCAGCTTCAAATTTTTCTCTTCTTATAAGCTTTGAAATTTTATTGGCTGCTCGAGAATAACGACCAAGATCAAGAGCATCTGACTCAAGAATAAAAGTAAATTTATGTTTATAGTTCGGATATTCAATTGGTGCAGATTCAAAAGTCAATGGTGCGTATTTTAATTTTTTTGCCGCCTTTAATGCTTCGCTATGAAAAATCTCATGAGAAAATGGTGGT
Source organism: Gammaproteobacteria bacterium (assembly GCA_045564015.1). Classification (GTDB taxonomy): domain Bacteria; phylum Pseudomonadota; class Gammaproteobacteria; order Magnimaribacterales; family D2472; genus D2472. The sequence goes on along the minus strand of JBJLIB010000010.1, from coordinate 72,536 downwards.
GAAATTGAATGGTTTATTGTGTTTCCTTGCTCATCTATGTCAAAGCTAACAATCGCAAAGCCCGTAATTCCTTTTTTTTGTGCAATTTGAGGATAATATAACCTTGGTTTTTTTGTGCTTTTGGGCAATTTGAAGCCTTGCAAAAAAACTGGGATAGTTGGATCTTTAAAATTATTTAGAATTTTATAGGGCTTACTTAGTCCGTCTATACTGCATGTTGATTTTATCTGAGCGCTGCCAACTAATCCCTCTTTCTTTAAGCATAGTTCAAAAAGATTTAACTCTTTTTCATAGATTTTTTTAACGTAGCTTATTAGTTTGCTATTTTGAAAATTTTCTTGGCCAATTAAGCTAAAGCTAGCCACCAAAAAAAATAAAATCATAAAAATTTTATTATTAATGAGCTTCATTCCAGTTTGCTCCTGTATTTGCATCAACAATTAATGGAATATCCAATTTAACTGAGCTTTCCATAAGGTTTGTAATATTTTCAAGGGCCTCCTCAGCAAAACCTTTTTTTACTTCAAAAATTAACTCGTCATGAACCTGCATAATCATTTTTATATCTGAGTTATTATTTCCAATCCAATGATCCACATCAATCATTGCCTTTTTAATAATGTCTGCTGCAGAGCCCTGCAATGGGGCGTTAATGGCAGCTCTTTCTGCTGCTTGACGTCTTAGTCCATTAGAATCATTGATAGCAGCTACATGCAGCTTTCTTCCTAGGATAGTCTCAACAAAAAGATTTTTCTTAGCTAATTCTTTTGTAGAATCCATATATTTTCTTACGCCTGTGTATCTCTCAAAGTATGTGTCAAGATAGGCTTGCGCCTCATGCCGTGGAATTCCTAGCTGCCTAGTGAGCCCAAATGCTGACATGCCATAGATTAAACCAAAATTAATTGCTTTAGCGCTTCTGCGATGCTCTGGTGTAACCTCTTCAAGAGAGATATTAAATATTTCTGAAGCTGTCGCTGAATGAACATCTATATTGTTATTAAATGCATGGGTTAGATTCTTATCTCCAGATAGATGAGCCATGATTCTTAATTCAATCTGCGAGTAATCAGCTGAAATTAACACATTCCCCTTCTCAGCTATAAAAGCCTCTCTTATTTTTCTTCCTTCTGGGGTTTTAATTGGAATATTCTGAAGATTAGGTTCAGTGGAGGACAGTCTTCCAGTTGATGTTACCGCTTGTTGATAGGAGGTATGAATTCTTTTTGAAACAGGATGCTGAATATTAATCAGGCTATCTGTATATGTAGATTTTAATTTTGCTAAGCCTCTATATTCAATAATAATTTTTGGAAGATCATATTCTTCAGCCAGTCTCTGAAGAGTATCCTCATTGGTTGAAGGTTGGCCTTTTGGAGTTTTTTTAAGAACAGGTAAATCTAATTTATTGTAAAGAATCTCAACAAGTTGCTTAGGAGAGTCCATGTTGAATTCTTCTCCAGCCATTTTGAATGCAGCTTTAGATAATTCTTCAATCTTAATTGCTAGCTCATCTGAGTAATCTGATAGCATCTGTGCATCAATCTTTGCTCCATTAGTTTCAACTCTTATTAGAGACTGAAGCATTGGATATTCAATAGATTGAAGCAGGTCAATAAGCTTTGGCTGATCTTCAAGCATTCCATTGAGGAGGTTAAAAAGCCTTAGAGTTATATCAGCATCTTCTGCTGCATAAAATGTTGCAGCTGGTATCTCAACTTGCGCAAAGTTAATTTGCTTTGAGGCAGAGCCTGCAACTTCTTCATACTTCATAGGCTCATAATTTAAATAATATAAAGCCATCCTATCTAGTCCATGTCTCGTGCCAGTACTATTAAGGACATATGACATCAACATGGTATCTCCAAGGAACTCATCCACCTTGATGCCGTGTCTATTGAGCATGGGTAAGTCAAATTTAAGATTTTGGCCAACTAATTTTTTTTGATTTCTAGTAATAGCACTACCCAAGATTTTTTGAATTTGAGTAAGCGATATCTGCTTTGGCATCTCTTCATATGAGTGTTTAATAGGTATGTAACAACCTTCTCCTTCATTGCATGCCAGTGAAATCCCTATGAGATCTGCGGTCATTGTATCTAAAGAAGAGGTTTCGGTATCAATAGCGAAGACCTTGCACTTATCAAGTTTTTTAGTCCATGCTTTTAAATCATCTTCTGATAAAACGGCTTGGTACTCTTTTTTTGATTTTGGAGCTTTGGGGATTTCGCTACCAGAGCTTCTAGACGACTTTATCCATGTTTTAAATTCAAGGGATGCGAATAATTTATTTAGCTCCTCTTGATTCTCTTCAGCCTTAAGCAGATCTTCAAGAGAAACTTTTAAATCAACATCTTTTTTTAAAGTTACAAGCTCAACATTTCTATCTAAATCTTGAATAGAGTCTCTAAAATTTTGGCCCACAACTCCAGTCAACGAATCTGCATTATCAATAATTCCCTGTAAATTTTTGAATTCACTAAGCCACTTAACAGCTGTCTTAGGACCTACTTTTGGCACGCCTGGAATATTATCAGAAGTATCTCCAACGATGGCTAAGTAATCCACTATTTGAGTTGGATGAACGCCAAACTTTTCTTCCACCCCTGCGACATCATAAATTTGATTGTTCATAGTATTCATCATCTTGACTAGTGGATCCTTAACTAACTGCATGAGGTCTTTGTCCAGAGAAGATATAACCATAGGCATTCCTTGCTGTGAACCCATCACAGCCAAGGTGGCGATGACATCATCGGCTTCTACGTTTGGGATTTCAATAACAGGCATTCCCATTGCATTGCATATTTCCTTTAATGGAGAAAGCTGCTCTCTTAAATCCTCAGGCATTGGGGGGCGATTAGCTTTATAGTCTTTATATATATCGTGACGAAAATTTTTGCCCTTGGCATCAAAGATTGAAAGGTAATATGAATCAGGATTTTCTTTGCGTAAGTTGCGCAGCATATTCGTGACTCCCTTGACTGCGCCTGTTGGAAGGCCAGTTGAGGTTGTTAGAGGCGGCATAGCATGAAAGGCTCTATATAAATAAGAGGAACCATCTATCAAAAAAACTTTTTTTGCAGGAGTATTCATAAAAATTTATTATGTCATTAGGTTTTTATATAAGCCATGGATAATATAAGATCATCATGCATTTAATGCTGCTTTAAAAAATATGAATATTCTAAGAAAAATTCTACTATTACCCCCATTGGTTAACTGTGGTCTAGGCATAGGATTAATAGTGGGAGCTTATATTTTTGAAGTTTTTGGCTATTATGATCCCTGCCCTCTATGCATCCTTCAGCGTTGGTCTTTTGGATTAATTGCATTATGTGGAGCTCTATTAATCATTCCAGGATTATATTTACTAATTAGAAAAGTTCTTCTGCTGATGGCTGGTTTATTTGCCATGAGTGGCGCAGTGATTGCTGGGAGACAAATCTATTTACAAAACCTGCCCAGCGACCAAGTTCCAACTTGCGCTCCTCCAATGGATTTCTTAATGGATACTCTTCCAATTTTTGAGGTAATACAAACTATTTTGCTTGGAGATGGTAATTGTGCTGAATATGAATGGAGATTTATCTTTAATTTCGCTGAATGGGCATTTATATTCTTTATTTTCTTGTTTTGTTATAACTTTTTCTTTTTGTTCAAAAACTCAACAAAAGTATAAATTTGTAGTATTGCTACAAATTAAGTTGCCATTTAAAGCCTTAGAAGCAGTATTTATAGGTTTATTGACAATAATTACTAAATATTTTCAAATCCACTACAACAAATTCTCAAGTTATACTTCTCTCATAGACGTAGAATATTGTAGAATCGACAGAGTAAAGAATTTTTATGGAAAGTAACCCATTGGCTGAAACATTTGAACTAAATACCGAAGACTTGATTAAAGCTGCAATTGAAAATGGAGAAGGTTCTATTGCAAGTAACGGAGCACTTTCTTTAGAAACTGGAGCTCGAACTGGACGAAGTCCAAATGACAGGTTCATTGTCCAAGAAGACAGCACCTCCCATCTAATAGATTGGGGAGAAATTAATAGACCTTTTGATGCAGATAAGTTTTCACTTCTGTGGGATAAAGTTGATACATATCTAGCAGAAAAAAATCGCTACCTTTCAAAGGTTCATGTGGGAGCACATGAAGATCATTACATACCCGTAAATGTAACCGCTGAGAGTGCCTCTCATAGCATGTTTTCACAATTGATTTTTATTAGTCCTGATGAGTTCAACCCTCAAGCAAAGAAAGAATGGCAAATAATGAGCGCCTTAAACTATGAGTGCTCTCCAGAAGAAGATGGGACAAATTCAGAAGGATGCGTAATTATCAACTTTGCAGCTAGAAAAGTTCTACTTGCTGGAATGAAATATGCTGGTGAGATGAAAAAATCTATGTTTTCTGTGCAAAATTTTTTAATGCCAGAGAAAGATGTATTACCAATGCATTGCTCATCTAACGTAAATAAAGATGGAAATGTGTCCCTATTTTTTGGGCTTTCAGGAACTGGAAAAACCACACTTTCTGCTGATCCAACCTGTTCCCTCATTGGAGATGATGAGCATGGCTGGGGTGTAGGCACTGTTTTTAACTTTGAAGGTGGTTGCTATGCAAAGACCATTGATCTCTCAGAAAAAAATGAGCCTGTTATTTGGAAAGCAATTAAACATGGCAGCATAATTGAGAACGTTTACTTAGATGAAAGTGGTACTCCTGATTACACTAATACCTCATTATCTGAAAATGGACGCTGTTGTTATCCTCGATCGCATATTGATGACGCAATTGAATCAAATTCTGCAGGCGAGCCAGAAACAGTAATATTTTTAACTTGTGATTTAACGGGTGTCATTCCCCCTGTGTCTATTCTTTCAAAAGAGGCTGCAGCCTATCATTTTCTGAGTGGATACACCGCAAAAGTTGGGTCAACCGAAGTTGGATCAACCGAATCAATTGGTACTACGTTTTCAACCTGTTTTGGGGCACCATTTTTTCCAAGACCAGCTGGCGTTTATGCTGATCTTCTTATGAAAAGAATCGAAGCCTTTAATTCTAAGGTTTTCTTAGTCAACACTGGATGGACTGGTGGGCCGCATGGAATTGGTTCTAGGTTTGATATTCCCACAACAAGAAGAATAGTTAATGCTATTCAAAATGGTGAATTAAGTGATGTTGAAACCGTTCATATAGATGGTCTTAATTTGGAAGTTCCTGTAGCAGTAGATGGGGTTGATTCAAAAGTATTGACTCCAAAAGAAACATGGTCAGACGAGAGTCAATACGATGAATATCTTAAAAATCTCATAGGGCAATTCCAAGAAAACTTTAAAAAATTCTCAGTAAGTGAAGCAATAGTTGCAGCGGGCCCATCAATTTAGCCCAAACTTATGACTGCAGATGCGTTTAAGCGCTCTTTAAAAGATCATCAAGATAAGGGCTTTTTTAAGAATCTCAAAATTCTACGCGGCATTGAAAGGGAGTCTTTGCGTGTTTCAGAAAAAGGAAGAATATCTCAAAAAAATCATCCTGAGAATCTTGGCTCCCCACTCACAAGCAAGGATATCACTACAGATTTTGCAGAAGCTCTAATAGAGCTTGTTACTCCTACATTTGAATCTGCAGAAGAGCTTTTTAAGCATCTTAATTTGCTGCATCGGTTTCTATACAGCGAGATGGAAGGAGAGATGCTGTGGAATTTCTCCATGCCTTGTGCATTTGAAAACGAACAAGAAATCAGGATAGCTGAGTATGGTGAAACTAATAGCGGAATGCTAAAGCATATTTACAGAAAAGGCCTAAGATTAAGATATGGCTCGATCATGCAATGTGTATCCGGAATTCACTATAACTTCTCTTTATCAAAAGAGTCCTGGCATTCATTAAGCAACAACCCCGATCAAGACTTTATAAATAATAAATATCTTGGAGCAATTAGAAACATAAAAAGAAATTTCTGGTTTTTATTAGAACGCCTTGGCGCCTCACCCATTGCACATGAATCATATTTATTAAATAGAGAGCACTCATTGTTAAAACATCATAAAAGCGATTTATTTTTACCGTATGCGACTTCCCTCAGGATGAGTGATGTTGGATATCAAAGCAGCATTCAGAATGATCTAAGGATTAGTTATAACAATTTAGATGAATTTATAGATGCAATTATAAGGGGCATCAAGACATCGGTTCAGGATTTTCAAGATATTGGCTTGCTTGATAGCAAAGGTGTTCCACAACAAATCTCTACTGGAATTCTACAGATTGAAAATGAGCTCTATGACATAGTAAGGCCCAAAAGATCTGGGCCAAGCGGCTCCAGACCGGCAACTCTTTTAAAAGAACAAGGAATAGAATACCTAGAATTAAGAGGCATTGATATTAATCCATTCATTCCTGAGGGTATTGATGAGAATAAAATCAAGCTTTTGGATGTTTATATAATGCACTCTCTTATTTCTAAAAGTCCTGAGGTTTCTGATAAAGAGATTGAAGAGATGCGAGCTAATCAAAAAATAATGGTTGGAAACGGAAGATCTAAGGACATAAAATTAAGGCGTGACGGCGAAGATATCCAACTCTTGGAATTAAAAGCAGTCTTGCATGATGAATTAAAGCAAGTTGCAAGTGCCATGGATGAGTATTGTTCTGGATATTCAAATGCAGTAGATGCGGAAATGAGCGTCGATTGCCTTCCTAGTGAAAGAATTATGAATGAGATAAGCTCTCAAAATATTTCATTCCAAGAGTATGCTTTAAATCAAAGCAAGAAAATTGCTAATGAGCTTCATTCAAGTAATAAAAATGACTTTGAAGGGCTCATTCATCATGCCAAAGAATCACAAAAAGATTTAAAAAATCTTCAGAAAAATACGGGCATGGACATTAATAAGTATGTAGAATTGTATAATTCAAAAATATAGGAAGAGTAATGAAAGCTTTGCAATGTGTAGAATTAGCCGGCCCTGAAAAACTAATCTTATCTGATATAGATGATCCAAAGCCAGGCAAGGGTGAGGTTTTGATAGAGATTAAAGCAGCTAGTGTTAATTTTCCAGATGTCTTGATGATCCAAGGTCTATATCAAGTTCAACCCCCAATGCCGTTTATTCCTGGAGCAGAGTGTTCAGGCGTTATAGCTGAAATAGGTGAAGGTGTTGAATCTTGTAGCATTGGTGATCATGTTTTTGTAATGGCAGGCAATGGTTGTTTTGCAGAGAAAATTGTTGTTGAGGCTGCAAGGGTAGCTTTAATACCAAAGGAAATGGATTTTCCAGTTGCTGCTGCCCTTCCAATGACTTATGGGACTTCTCTGTATGCTTTAAAACAAAGAGCAGAACTCAAAGCCGGGGAAACACTCTTAGTACTAGGCGCAGCAGGAGGGGTTGGGCTAAGTGCGGTAGAAATTGGTAAAGCAATGGGAGCAAAGGTCATAGCCGCAGCTTCATCTGAGGAAAAAATTAAAATTTGCTTAGAGCATGGCGCAGATGAAGCCTTTGTATATCCCGCGGGTAATTTAGATAGAGAGCAACAAAAAGAACTTTCGAATAAAATTAAAGAGCTTACTGGAGGACAAGGGCCTAATGTAATTTATGATCCGGTTGGAGGATCTTTTAGTGAGCCAGCTTTAAGATCAATAGCATGGGAGGGAAGATTTCTTGTCATCGGATTTGCAGCTGGAGAAATACCAAAGCTGCCTCTTAATCTAGCTCTTCTAAAAGGCTGTCAGATAGTTGGAGTTTTTTGGGGTGCATGGACAATGATGTTTGCGGATGAAAATGAAAAAAATTTTCAAGAACTTTTTGATCTTCATTCTGCAGGCAAGATTAACCCTGAAATTTCAGATAGATTCTCACTTGAGGAATCAGCAGCAGCTATTGCTCATCTAAAAGATAGAAAGGCCAAAGGAAAGGTAATTATTGATGTATAAGAAAGCAGGAATTATATTTCTTTGCTTGGCGATAACACAATGTTCAGAAACAATAGATTTAATGGATAGACCTCTTCATAAAAATAATAGCTCTTTTCAAAACGAAGACCACAGACTGTTGCCAATGGATGGCTCCCATAATACAAGAGAACTTGGAGGTTATAAGACTATTGATGGTAAGTCCGTGAAATGGGGCATGCTATATCGCTCAGATAAACTAAGTGATATCTCTGAAACTGATCAAGAGTACCTTCAAAGTCTTGGGATCAAAAAGATTGTTGATTTCAGGTCAAAAGAAGAAAAAACTGAAGACCCAGATATTGTTCCTAAGGGAATAAACTACGTTGAAATGCCGATTAGTGTCGATGGAGCCATGAGATCAAAGATTGAGGCAGTATTAAAAGGCGAAACTGATAAAGAGGTTAAAAGCTTTTTAATAGATGCAAATAGAGAATTTGTAACAAGCTATACGGATGTATATGAAAATTTTCTAAGGGGTCTAATAGATGAAGACGCCCCAACCCTATTTCATTGTACTGCTGGTAAAGATAGGGCCGGTTTTGCCGCCGCAATCACACTCATTGCTTTGGGAGTATCTAGAGAGAATGTAATTGAAGACTATATGAAGACCAATGCTTTTACCGAAAATAGAATTGAAGAAATTTTAGACCAAATAGAATTAATGAGTCTATATCAGGCCGATGCTGAGATTTTGCGTCCCTTAATAGGGGTTGAGCGTATCTACATTGAAACTGCTTTTCAAACAGCAGAAGAAAAATACGGCAGTTTAGAAAATTTCATAAGAGATGGTTTAAATATTTCTGATGAAGATATTCAAAAACTACGAAATAAATTTCTAGAAAGTTAACGGGGCGTAACAACCGACTGATAAGTTAGAAGAAACTTCTCCTCATCAAACGGGGGTCTAAAAAATCCAACATACTGCCCGTCAGGGTTAATTAGCAAAATATTATTTGAATGATTTTCTAGGTGATCCATATGATTAGAGCGCATATTTTTTGGGGGTTCGACTACCATCACGTTTAGCTGTGTTGCCATGCTTAAAAGCATTGGCCTGTCTCCCCGAGCTCCTACAAACGAGTTATTAAATGCCTTGGCATATTGATCTACATCATTAGGCGTATCATTCTCAGGGTCTATGGTCACAAGAAGGGCTTGTTTATCATTCATATTAAAGCCTTTTGACCCCAGTGTTGAATAAAGTCCTTTAATTAGAGACATAGCAACAGGACACTCTGCAGGACACCGAGTATAACCAAAATATATTAAAGTCCATTTTCCCCTAAAAATTTCTTTATCGATCGTTTCATCATTAGATGTCAGGATTTGAAAATTAGAGAATTCCTTTGGGTTAGGAAATTGATAATATCCATTTACTAATAGCTCCGGTGCAGATAAATATCTTGGAGTGGTTAATTTATTAATGAACAAAGACAAAACTGCGATCATGAACAAAATGATTAACACTAATGAAATTTTAATATTCTTGCTCATGTTTAAATTATGAAGTGATCAATGAGTAAAGCAGCAAAGATAAGAAAAATATAATAAATGGAGTAAACAAAAGTTGGAAAGGCGGAGGCATTATCCTCTTCAAAGTACAAGCGGACTGCATAGTATAAAAAAATAAAACCTAAAATTAATGCTGATATGAAATAAAGAATTCCTGACATCATAACTACGAAGGGCAGCAAACTGACTAGAATTAAAATAATCGTATAAAGAATAATTTGCAGTTTTGTAAATTGGACTCCATGAGTCACTGGAAGCATTGGAATGTTTTCTTTTGCATAATCATCTTTTCTATGGATTGCAAGAGCCCAAAAGTGTGGTGGAGTCCAAGCAAAAATAATTAATACCAGTAAGAGAGAGTTTGGATCAATAGAATTTGTAACTGCTGTCCATCCTAATAATGGAGGGGCTGCACCCGCGAGACCCCCGATGACTATATTTTGTGGTGTTGCTCTCTTTAAATAAACTGTATAGACAAATGCATATCCTATTAAAGATGCCAGCGTAAGCAATGCAGTTAATGTATTTACATAAATTACTAAAATAGCTGCGCCAAGTGAACCTAAGATAAATGCAAAAATTGAAGCATTGACAGGGCTGACTTCCCCCTGAGGAATAGGCCTATTCTCTGTCCTATTCATATTAGCATCTGTCTTTCTATCAATAATTTGATTGATTGCTGCTGCTGAAGATGCGCACAAGGCAATACCAAGCATTGCAAATGCTATTAAAGATAATGGAGCCAAGGTTTTGCTAGCCAGCAATGATCCAACCAGGGCGGTGATTAGCATCATTAAAACTACGTTGGGTTTACATAGTTCATAATAATTTTTGATCGTGTTATTCATCTTTCCAAATCACAAGATTAACCATTAGAGTTGCTAATAGTAATAATGCTGCGACTAAATTATGCGCGATAGCAATATACAAAGGAAGTACATAAACAACATTCATAATCCCTAAGGAAATCTGAGTAACCAATATTACCCCCAAAGTAGAGGCCAACGGAGCGGCATTAGAAAACCAAAGCTTAGTAATTAAAACCAAGAAGATTAGTGTCAAAATTAACGCGCTGACTCTGTGAGAATAATGAATGGCAACTCTTGCTTCATTGTCTAATAAGCCATATAAATAATTTGGACCAACTTCTTGAGACAGATTAAATCCATCAGAAAAATTCATCTCAGGCACATATGTTCCTTGGCATGTTGGAAAATCAACACAAGCCAAAGATGCGTAGTTGGTGCTTGTCCAGGCTCCTAAGAAGATCTGAATTAAAAGGGCAAACAAAGCAATGCCGCCCAAAATCTTTAAATGCCCGATCTGATGATTTTTAATGCCATCACTGGTATTCAAAAATAAGTAAAAAAATAAACTTAGGGTAATAAAACCGCCAAACAAATGGCCGGTTACTATAATTGGTAAGAGCTTCAAACTCACAGTAAGATAGCCAAATAATCCCTGACAACAAATAAAGAATAAAAGAAAAGATGCTATAGCTTTTATTCTTGTTGGAAGTTTGAGCTTGTATGAAAAAGCAACTAGCAATATTGCAATAAACCCAAGAGCAGCCGCAAAGTATCTGTGAACAACCTCAGGAATTGCTTTATCAATTTCATAGGGAAATTGAGGATATCGTTGCTCAGCTATTAAAATTTCAGCTTCTGTTGTAGGGAATACCACAAAACCATAACACCCTGGCCAATCTGGGCAGCCAAGACCAGCATCAACAAGTCTTGTCCATGCGCCCAATGCAATCACAACAAATGCAAAACATAATCCAAAAAATGATAGCCCTCTAATTAAACTCATATTAAAACCTTTAAGTCCTTTAAAATTAACTTAGGATCCATAGAGACTGGAAAAAACATTACCGCCCTTCCATATGGATCAATTATAAAAATTTTTTGTTCAAGAAAAAATTCTTCATTGCTTGTTTCCAATAACTTTTCAAACAATTTTCCTTCGGAATCAAAGATGACTTGAGTTCTTGGGTAATCAATAAGGTTTTCTTCTAATCTTTCTCTATCCTGAGAGAAAACTACTCTTTTAAGTTTATTGATATCTCTATTAAGGGCTATATTAAGTTGTCGCATCAAATAAAGTGCTTCTTCTAGCTCTGCATCTTTTGAGGCATAGGTGGCAAATAACCATTTACCATCTTCAAATTTTAAATTTTCTGTATCATCAATAAGATTAAGCTGGGTCGCATCAAAATATTCAGTAAAAAATATCCCATTGTTTTTAGTATATTGTGGTGAATAACCTGACTGAAACGATAGTGTTGAAATCAATAAAACTAAAAGGGGGGTTAATAATAAAATTGCTAAAAATATCTTACTCCTCATGATTCTCTCTTAATTGCATATATAAACATTCCTGCTAAAACGAGGCTCATGGTAAACCATTGAAGAGCGTAGCCATAATGTTTCGTTGGCGTTATGACAAAGGGTGTTAATGCAACATGCTCTTTCATAAATAGAGAGCCAGGATCTAAAATCAGCACCATGTTTGAAAATTGTTTTTCATAAGCTTCTTGAATTATGCTTGGTGATTTGGTTTGAGAAACTAAAGGCCATTCATTGGTCAATAATTCATCGCCAGCTAAAACCTCTTTCTCTGGCTTGATCAGACTTCCAATTATGCGCAATTTGGTAGCATTAAAATTTAAATTGGGTAGATCGTTTCTTGTTTTGCCTTGGGAGATCCAGCCGCGATCAACGAATATTGCTTGATCTTGCTCATAGTAAAATGGTGTATATATTTTGTAGCCTACCTTCCCATTGATAATTTGGTTGTCTATTAGAACTTGTTGAGTGGGATCATAAAATCCTTCTATGTATACTCTACTCCATTGTAAAGAGGTGCTAGAAATGGGCTTGGGCGCTTTCGCTTGTTCCAAATTAAATTCCTGAATAAGGCTTGCTTTGAATCCAGCTCTTTCTATCTGCCAAAACCCTAACAAAATAAACACAATGATAAACAGACATGAAAAAGCAGTTAATGCTTTGTTGTGTTTTATAAGTTCAATTGTTGATAAATCTTTCATTATAAAAATGTTATAGTTCGAATATGTGGCTTAAACCCCTTATTACAGTTGTTATTATTTTAATCTTTTTGAGCTTATTCAGTAGTCTCTTTTTTCTTTTCAAAGACCAGGGACAAGGCAAACGCTCTGTATACAGTCTTGGGTTTAGGGTTAGCCTTGCAGCACTGCTGCTAATCTTGGTCTCTTATGGCCTATATACTGGAGAGCTAGGAAATACTGTTCCTTGGGGCTCTTAATTTAAAGTATATAAACAAAAAGAAATAGCATCACCCATACCACATCAACGAAGTGCCAATACCAAGATGCTGCTTCAAATCCAAAATGGCTATGCGGATCAAAGTGATTATAAAAAACTGATCTTGATAACATTACAGCAAGCATAAACCCACCCATCATGACATGAAAGCCGTGGAACCCTGTTAACATGAAGAAGGTTGAGCCGTATATCCCAGAATTAAGCGTTAAACCATAATGAGCATATGCCTCATAATATTCAGCAGCCTGCAATCCAACAAATATCAACGCTAGGGTAACAGTTATACCGAGCCAAATATTAAAGCTTTTTTTATTATCATTTTTAAGCGCAAGGTGTGCAAAATGCACTGTTACACTCGAACTAAGAAGCACAATCGTATTCCACATCGGCAGCCACTTTAAGGCATTTCCCCAACCAGGCCAACTCATATTCTTGTCAGCCAAAACATATGCTGATCCAGCATCAGGGGTTGACATGACAGGCCATGAAGCTTCAAAACCTTCCCAAAGAATATTGGCTAAGCCTTTTTCTCCTTCTCCACCAAGCCATGGAACTGAGAAAGTTCTAACATAAAATAAGGCTCCAAAGAATGCAGCAAAGAACATGACCTCAGAAAAAATAAACCAGCCCATGCCAAAAACAAAAGATTTTTGGAGCTGAACACTATCTAAACCTGCAATATGTTCTCTAATGACTGTCCTAAACCAAAAATATAAAGTTGCGGCAAACACAGCAAATCCTGAGTAAAGAATATATACAGAATTGCTGTCAGGCTTTCCAAGATCATTAATTGTGCCTGCGGCACCCATCACTAATAAAAATAGTGCTGTTGCAGCATATATAGGAAATTTACTTTGCTCTGGTACATAGTATTTCTGATAGCTCATATTGAGGGCTCCATTTCATGACCAGCATGGTGATCATCATTGTGACGTTGAGTGAACTCAACATCGTTATAATCTGTAACATCAAAAATTGTATATGAAAGAACAACGCTATTAATTGAGGTTGGAAGCTCATTATCAAAAATAAGTCTTACTGGCAAAAGAGCTTCCTCACCCGGAGCAAGCTCTTGTTGTTCAAAACAAAAGCATTCTAGTTTTTTTAAATGCGCTGCTGCATTTGATGGAGCAACGCTTGGTATTGCCTGAGCAACCATTGTTTTGTTGGTTGTATTTTTTACATAAAAAGTAGTTGTTCGGTACTTCCCTGTCTTAATTTGAATATTATCTTCAGAAGGTTTGAATGCCCAAGGCATCTCTTCATTGTTATGAGAGACGAACTGGATTGAAATATCTCGTCCATTGTCAATTTCAATATTTTTATCATTGGTGGCTCTTAGTTCAATTTTTCCGTTAAGGCCCGTTACTTCACAGAAAACATTATAAAGAGGGACCAAAGCAAACGAAAATGTAAACATTCCAAGAACTGCAAAACACAGAGTTTTAACCGTTTTTTTTGATCCTTCGTTCATCAGTTGACCTTAGGCGGTGTGGTGAATGTATGGTAAGGGGCTGGTGACTCCACTGTCCACTCAAGACCTCTTGAGCCCTCCCAAACCTCTGGTGTAGCCTTCTTGCCACCCATTACAGTTTTAAGCACGATGAATAGAAACAAAATTTGGGAAGCGCCAAATAAAAATGCACCGACAGAAGAAATCATATTCCAATCCGCAAATTGAAGAGCATAATCAGGAACTCTTCTTGGCATTCCAGCCAAACCAATCCAATGCTGGGGGAAGAAAGTTACATTAACACCTATAAATGAAAGCCAAAAATGCAATTTCCCAAGTCTTTCGTCATACATGTTTCCTGTCCATTTTGGAATCCAATAATAAACAGCAGCCATGATTGAAAAGATTGATCCTGGAACAAGAACATAATGAAAATGAGCTACTACAAAATAAGTATCATGATATTGAAAATCAGCTGGGGTAATTGCAAGCATTAGTCCTGAAAAACCACCTATAGTGAATAAGACAACAAAAGCTATGGCAAATAGCATTGGGGTCTCATAACTGATTGAACCCTTAAACATGGTTGTAACCCAATTAAAAACTTTCACGCCGGTAGGAACAGCAATCAGCATTGTTGCCCACATAAAAAATAATTCTGCAGCTAATGGAAGACCGACTGTAAACATATGATGAGCCCAAACAACAAATGATAAAATTGCAATTGAAGCCATCGCCCAAACCATAGATGCATAACCAAATAATTGCTTTCTAGAAAATGTCTCAATAATATGAGAGGCAATTCCAAAAGCTGGCAGTATCATAATATAAACTTCAGGATGACCAAAGAACCAAAAGATATGTTGGAATAAAACAGGATCTCCGCCTCCTGAAGCATTAAAAAAGCTTGTTCCAAAATGGATATCCATCAGCATCATTGTTACAGCTCCTGCAAGAACAGGCATAACCGCTATTAATAAGTATGCTGTTATTAACCATGACCATACAAAAAGCGGCATTTTCATCAAAGTCATGCCAGGTGCTCTCATATTCATAATAGTTACGATCACATTAATTGATCCCATTATCGATGATGCCCCCATAATATGAACAGAAAATATAAAAAAGGTAACACTTGGAGGAGCATAAGTTGTGGATAGTGGAGCATAAAATGTCCATCCAAAATTAGGAGCTCCGCCCTCCATAAATAAAGATGATAATAAAACGAAGAATGCAAATGGGAGTATCCAAAAACTTAGGTTATTCATTCTTGGAAGCGCCATATCAGGAGCACCTACCATCATTGGCACAAGCCAGTTTGCTAAACCCACAAACGCAGGCATAACAGCTCCAAAGACCATTATCAGCCCATGCAATGTAAGCATTTGATTGTAGAATTCAGGCTCAACAATTTGCATGCCAGGCTGAAAAAGCTCTGCCCTTATAACCATTGCCATTGCTCCACCAATTAAGAACATTGCAAAACTAAACCATAAATATAATGTTCCTATATCTTTATGATTTGTGGTGTATAACCATCTGGTCAATCCTTTGGCAGGACCATGATGATGATCATCATGATTGTGGGATTCTATTACTGCGCTCATATTACTTCCTTTTTTTTAAACTTTTGGTTTTTTGTATTCAACAATATCTTTAGGTACGACGATCTCACCATCGCCATTTTCTGCATTACCCCAAGCTTGTCTTGTATAAGTGATCACTGAAGCCATATCAACCTCTGAGAGCTGATTTGCAAATGATTGCATGGCTGCTCCCTGAACACCTTCCATTAAAATCTCAATATTTCCAGCCTTATCATTTAAGACAATGTCACTGCCAGCAAGATTTGGAAATATTCCTGTGATGCCTTGACCATTAACTTGATGACATGCAACACAGTTTTTTAAATATACTCCCTCGCCCCTTTCAGTAAGCTCGGCTACACTCCAATCTTTTTCAGTTAGTTCCGCCATTCTGAACGCAGCATCTTTTTTATCTTGAACCCATGCATCATATTCATCTTGAGGAACGACTTTGACAACTACTGGCATAAATCCATGGTTCTTTCCACATAGTTCTGTGCACTTGCCCCTGTATATACCTGGTTCGTCAACGATCGTCCAAGCAGTATTTATGAAGCCTGGAATTGCGTCTTGCTTGATAGCAAAATCTGGCATCCACCAAGAATGAATGACATCATTTGCTGTAATTAAAAATCTTATTTTTTTGCCTACGGGTATTACTACCGCCTCATCAACTTCCTCAAGATAGAATTCTCCTTTTGGAGTCTTGTTATATATTTCATCCCAATCAGTTGTTAGGTTAGAGAAAAAATCTATATCATCTTCTAGATATTTATACTGCCACTTCCATTGATATCCAACCACCTGAATATTTATGTCACCCTCAGTATCATCATAGATCTTTGTTAAGGTATTCGATGCAGGTATTGCCATAAATACCAAAATTAAAAAAGGCACAACCGTCCAAGCTAATTCAACTTTGGTGTTTTCATGGAATGTTGCAGGGTTAGGATTTTTTTTCTTTGTAAATGCAAACATTGAGTAGAACATTATTCCAAATACAACTAGCCCTATAACTACACAAATCCAAAAAATTAGCATGTGTAAGTCAAAGACTTCTTTGCTTATTGCTGTAACACCTTCTGTCATATTTAAATCATCCCAAGCAGCAAACATATTGCTTGAAAACAACGCTATTAACCCAGTAAGAAGTGTTTTATTAAGGCTTGTGGTAGCTTTTCTAAACATTAGTAATCCTTTGCTTTCTATAAAAGCTTTTAAAATAAATAATTGATATATGTAATTATAACTATAAATTATGTTTATTAGAAGCTTTTTAGCATTAAAGCTTGCAACAAACTTGTATTTTTTGTGTGGCTATAATAGCTGTAAATGTTATGAAATTCTAGGATTTTTTAGGCCTAAAATCTTCAATATTAAAGATCTTTGGTTCAGTTGCTTTTGAATCATTTATAGGGCCATCTTGGGGTTTATGCTCCTTAAAATCACAGTTAAGACAATAAATTGTTTGATCATCAGGAGTTATCGCAATCTTGTCTAATTCCTTGCAGTTTGGGCATACTGCACCAGCAATGAATCGAATAAAATTTTTAGTCATGAACGTTACTTAAATCAATATTTGATATGTCGGGAAATGTATCAAACCACAATTGAAATGAAAATGCTGCCTGAGCAATAAGCATACCTGTTCCATCAAATCTATTTTTTGAAAACTGGCTGGACCAGGAAAAAAATTTTTCTGATGCTTTGCCATAACTTAGGTCATAAAAAATAGTTTCTTTATTAAGTTGATTTTGAATATCCCAATCAAAAGGACCGGATAAAGCGGCTGAGGTTGCATTAATTAATAAATCTATAGGATCATCATTATGCTCAAATGACTGAAGATTAAAGGAAGAAAACTTTTCTGTGAGGATTTCAATTTTGTTAGGCGATCTATTATCAACCATAAGTTTTGCGGGGTTCATCCTTGCGATCGCTGGTATTATGCTTTGGCTTGCTCCGCCTGCCCCAAGAATTAAAACTCTCTTGTTGTCGATTTCTATATTCTTATCAGAACAATCTCTTATAAAGCCAAGCCCATCTGTTGAAGATGCAACGATTTTCCCATCCTGATTTTTACTAAGAGTGTTGGCTGCGCCAAGCATCTCAACCTCGCTGGATAAAATATCAGCCGCATTAACACAATTTAGTTTATGTGGAAGGGTGATGTTCAATCCATGACCGCCTTTGCTAAAAAAATCTTTAATAAATTCTATTAAATCTTTTTGAACAACATGAAAAAGCTGATAATCGATTTCCATTCCATTCATTGCCCCAAACTTAGAGTGTATTAGAGGAGACAAAGAATGATCTATTGGATCTCCTACTACTCCAAGTTTTATTTTTTTGCTCACTTAGATTCTCTCTTTCCAGTTCTTATTAAAGTGTAAGACCAAAGATTTATTTTTCCGTTTAATTTCTTTGTTATTTAAATATGGCCAGCTGACCAAAGGCGGCAAAGAGGCTAATATAGATTCTGTTCTTCCATTGGACTCAATTCCAAACTTTGTGCCCCTATCAAACAAAAGATTAAATTCAACATATCTGCCTCTTCGATACAATTGAAAATCTTTATCATCTTTAGAGAATTTTGCATTCCTATTGCTCACAATGATTTTTTCATAGGTATTAATATATGATTCTGCTGTTTTTTCCAACAAAGATAGGCTTGACTCAATATCTTTATGCTGAAGTTGATCAAAAAAAATGCCTCCTATGCCTCTGTTCTCATTTCTATGCGGAAGAAAAAAGTATTCATCGCAGTTTTTTGCAAATTTTCTATAGTATGTCTTATTAAATTCGTCTAATGTTATTTTGGCTTCGTTGTGCCAAAGTGATGCGTCTTCATTCGATATAACATAAGGGGTTAAATCAAACCCGCCGCCTATCCACCAATTTTGGATGATGGAGCTCTTGCCTAATTCCAGAAATAATCTTATGTTCATATGACTTGTTGGGCAATATGGATTAAAGGGATGGGAGATAACAGAAACTCCAATCGCACGAAATTTTGAAGAGCCATTAGATTTTGATTTAGTTGCTAGCGAAGAAACGGGCAACTTGCTGCCCGAAATTGAAGAAAAGTTAATGGCGGCCTTTTCTATTACATCACCATTTATAGATATAGATTTTCCACCTCCGCCTTGTTTGCGATTCCAGATTTCAGCCTTTCGTTGAGATGTTTTTTTGTTTAAAGAATTCAGCTTTTTATCTATGCTTATTTGAACAGATCTAAGCCTTGATTCAATCAATGCAAGATTATTTTTAGTCAGCTTATTCACGAATGTATTCCATGGTTTTTAGGTCTATTATTGAAGATGGTTTTAAAGCATCTCCATTATCATGAGCATACACTGCAACGTCTGGATCATCGAAGATTTTTTTTACCTCATCAAGTGAATTGGAGGTTGGAAAATTGCTTATATTTGCAGAGGTAGAGACCATTAAACCATTAAATGAATTAAGTAAATTTATAATAGGTAAGTGATCACTTACTCTGATTGCAATAGTATTATCTATATCATTTATTGATAGCGATAGTGAATCATTTGCTCGCATTATAACGGTTACATGGCCTGGCCAAACGGACTCTAAAAATTCAATTTGTGATACTTCCAATTCATCAGAAAACTCTAATGCAAAAGAGATTGATGGAGCCAGTAAAATGAAGTTTTTATTATCAGATCTTTTTTTTAAGTAAGATATTTTTTTACAAGCGCTGCTGTTTGACGCATCACAACCAAGGCCCCAAACTCCCTCCGTTGGATGGATTAAAATTTTACCTTCTTTTAGCCAATTAGATGCATCGGCAGGAGATGAAAATTCCCTCAAATTAATTACTGAATTGAATCATTTGCGGCCAAAACATCATCGTGCATTTTTGACTTATACTCAACTAGCATAGCTGCAATTTTTTCATCTGAGGTTCCTAACATTTGCACCGCACACAATGCAGCATTTATTGCTCCAGATTTTCCAATTGCAAAAGTTGCCACAGGAACGCCCTTTGGCATTTGAACAGTAGCAAGCAATGAGTCCATTCCATCTAAGTCTCCTCCTCCAAGAGGAATGCCTAAAACTGGTTTGGTTGTTTGGGCTGCAATTGCGCCTGCTAAATGAGCAGCCATACCTGCCGCAGCTATGAATACCTTGGCTCCATTTTTTTCAGACTCTTTTACTCTCTTTACAACTTCTTCGGGTGTTCTATGCGCAGAAAGTATAAACATTCGATGAGGCACATTAAATTCATTAAGAGTATCTGATGCAGCCTGCACAACTGGCAAATCTGACTTAGAACCCATAAATATTGAAACTGAGATGTTATCGGACATAAAATAGCTCCTTTTGCTACAAATAAAGATGTTGATTATAAAGAATGAACATATAATGTGTATATGCCTAGATTAAAAGTTTTAACATTTCCGGATCCAAGATTAAGAAAAGTTGCTGTACCAGTGACTAAATTCGACAAAAGTCTTGAAATTATAACTTCTAATATGCTCGAAACCATGTATGCAGAAGAAGGCATAGGTCTTGCAGCAACTCAAGTTGATATTCACGAAAGAATTATAGTTATGGATCTATCTGAAGAGCGAAATGATCCAAAAATATTTATTAATCCTGAATTTAAGATTTTAAATGACAAAAGTCTTCTTTCATTTAAAGAAGGCTGCCTCTCAGTCCCCGGAATAACGGAGGACATAACTAGGCCAGACAATATATATTTAACTTGGCAAGACATTAATGGCAAACAACATGAGGCAGAACCATCGGGTTTGCTTACTGTATGTATTCAGCATGAAATCGATCATTTGGAGGGAAAGCTAATGGTTGACTATCTTTCCCCTCTCAAAAGAGACAGAATTAGGAAGAAAGCCTCTAAATAGAAGAATTTTAAAGAATTTAACAGAATTTATAGACAACATGAAGATTTTATTTGCTGGCTCCCCCAAATCATCTGCAAAGATATTAAATTCTATGGCAAATGCAGGATTAGATATTGTAGGAGTAATAAGTCAGCCGGATAAAAGATCAAGGAGAGGCAAGGGTAAAGAGGCGTCTTCTGTAGCTGCGGAAGCTTTAAAGCTTGGAATTCCAACTTTTAAACCCACCAAACTTGATGATTTGTTCAAACAAGAAATTACGCAATTGAACTTTGATTTCTTGGTTGTTTCAGCATACGGAAAAATACTTCCTGAATGGATGCTTAATACGCCAAATATTGCGCCAATAAATATTCACTTTTCTTTGTTACCAAAATATAGGGGTGCTTCTCCAATACAAGCATCGATATTAAATAATGATTACGAAACTGGGATATCAATTATGAGAATGTCTAAGGGAATGGATGAGGGGCCAGTTTACTGCTCTCATGAAATAAAGATATTAAAGTCAGATAACAAAATAGATCTTGAGAATAAACTTGTTTCTCTGTGCGTCAAAAATATTGAAAAAGATTTACACAATATTTTAAATAACAAGCTAGGTCTTGAAGAGCAAAACAATGATGAAGCTAGCTATTGTTCTAAAATTAATAAATTATCTGGCAAGATAGATTTTACAAAAGAAAGCACTAAGGAAATATTTCAAAAGTTTAAAGCGTTTATTGGATGGCCTGGACTGTATTTTGAAAAAAATAATATACCAATAAAAATCCATGGAATGAAGGAATATAATGGTAACAAGGAAGCTTTTAAAGAAAATAATTTTAAATTTATGTCAGAAGGTCTTGCTGTAAAAACAATTGATTCTATGATAGTTATTACTCACTTACAACTGCCTGGAAAACGTGTTATCTCTGCAACAGACGCTATGAATTCACACATAGAATTTTTTGAGAAATAATTTAACTTCTGCAATTCTTCCAATTCACCAAAAAGAGGTTTAATTTATAACAATGAAAATTTTAATACTGGGTGCTGGAAGAGTAGGAAGTAGCCTTGCGTCTACACTTTCAAAGCAAGACTATGAAGTAAGCATTGTCGACTTAAATAAAGATAAGCTTTTAAGGCTTCAAGAAGATTATGATTTGGCTACTGAAATTGGCCATGCTTCGCATCCAAATACCCTGGAAAGGGCTGGAGCAGATCAAGACACTATTCTGTTGGCTGTAACAAATAGTGATGAATGTAATATTACATCCTGCCAAATTGCAAAATCTAAATTTAGTGTTAAAAAGACAATTTGTAGACTGTCTGATTCTTCTTATCTTGAATCTTTAGAGGCATTTGGTGAAAAAAATATTGATATTGCCATTGGTCCAGAAAATGAAGTTACAGAACATCTTGTAGATCTAATTAAGCATCCAGGTGCAGAACAAATTGAGTCATTTGCAAATGGCTCACTTAAAGTTGTTTCGGTTAAGGCTAAAAAAGATGGGATGTTAGTTAATAGGGAGCTTAAAAGCATCAAAAGTGACATGCCAGACACAGATACATATGTTCCTGCAATTTATAGAAAAGGGAAGCCCTTGATACCAGAAGGGAAAACAATAATAAAAGAGAATGATGAAATATACTTCTTAGCTGCAGAAAATGATATTGATGGTGTAGTACAAGAAATGAGGCTGCAAGATACATCCTCCTCAAGAATAATGATTATAGGTGGAGGCAAAATAGGCTTTGCATTAGCAAAAACACTTGAAGAGGACTATAAAATTAAGATTATAGATCCAGATAAAGATAGGTGTGAGGTCCTATCAAGAGAGTTAAATAGAACAATTGTCCTAAAAGGTGCTGGATCTGATGAAGAGCTCCTTAAAAGTGAAAATATAGAAAATATAGATATTTTTTGTGCTTTAACAAACGATGATGAGACTAATATCATGTCAGCCTTTCTTGCCAAAAAACTTGGCGCCAAAAAAACCATAATTATTGTAAATAATTACACTTACATAAATATACTGCCCAAAAATTTTGTTGATATAGCTCTCTCACCGCAAAGGCTAACCGTCTCTATGGTTTTACAGCATCTTGCAAAGGGTGATGTTCCTCAAGAGGTTATTTTTAAAATGCAGAGTGGAGCTGAAGCTATTGAAGGAATAATTCATAAAAATAAATTTACTGAAGGTTTTTTTGATAAACCCATTTCTGAACTACCCCTTCCAGACAGTTGCGTTATTGCAGCAGTGATAAGAGGGGAAGAAGTTTTCATGCATTCAAAAGATTTACTTCTCAAACCAAATGATAGGATCATAGTTTTTATTCTTGGGAAAACAGATAAAGAAAAAATTGAGAATCTTTTTCTAGAAGACTGATGAATTACAAATCAATTTTTAACTTGTTAGGTATTCTGCTTGGAATATTTAGCCTTTCTTTTGTGCCACCTCTGATACTTACTTTTACATATGAAGAATCAGGCAGAGAAATATTTTTATACTCTTTCATATTTTTTTTTATTTTAGGTGGTTCTATATGGGCAGCCACTCGTCAACAAAATTTACCCCTTAATATTTCTGATGGCTTTATTATCACAACATTATTCTGGGTTGTTCTTGCTTTTGCTGGATCAATTCCATTTTACTTTTTTGGACTTAGTGTTAGTGACGCAATTTTTGAATCAGTTTCAGGAATTACAACAACAGGTGCTACCACTATTGTAGGTTTAGATAGTCTTCCAAAATCAATTCTTTTATATCGACAGCTTCTTCAGTGGATAGGAGGAATGGGTTTGATAGTTTTAGCCGTTGCAGTAATGCCAGCCTTAGGAATTGGTGGAGGCCAGCTCTATAAAATGGAGCTTCCTGGGAGTCATGGCAATCAAAAGCTTACCCCAAAAATAACAGATAGCGCTAAGGCTCTTTGGAAAATATATGTAGGTCTAACATTTATTTGTGCAATGCTTTATCTTCTTTCTGGGATGACCTTATTTGATTCGATTGCCCACAGCTTAAGCACTGTCGCTGGAGGTGGATTTTCGACCCACGATGAAAGCATTGGTTTTTTTAATAGCGCAATAATAGAAACTGTTTGTATTATTTTTATGTTGCTTTCTGCCGCCTCATTTGCTGTTCATTACGTAGCAATATTTGGAGGGAAGCCCTTGAAATATTTTTATGATTCAGAGTTTAGGTTTTTCTTATCTGTTGTGCTGTTGATCATATTAATATCATTAATGGTTCATATTTTAAGCAACTCATATGCGGATGTTTTTTCTGCTATTAGCTCAAGTATTTTTCATACAGTTTCTATAGTTACCACATCAGGTTTTACTACTGAAAACTTCTCTCTTTGGCCTGGTTTTCTACCATATCTTTTGCTGGTTGGTGCGTTTATGGGAGCCTGCTCTCAGTCTGTTGGCGGAGGCATTAAGGCGTGGCGAGTGTTAATAATGGTTAACCAAGCATATAAGGAAATATTAAAGACAATTCACCCAAATGCCGTCCTTACTTCAAAGATTGGCACTAAGGTTATTGATGCAAAAATTGCTGAAAAAGTTTGGGGCTTTTTTTCTATCTACGTATTTATATTTATGTTTCTTTTAATGGGGATGCTTGGGACAGGACTGAGTTTTGAGACTGCATTTTCTGCTGTTGGAGCTTGCTTAAATAATTTAGGTCCAGGCTTGGGTGATGTAGCTAGTAACTATACAAGTGTTAATGAATTTGGAAAATTTATTTTATGCTTTGCGATGATTCTAGGAAGACTAGAAATCTTCACGCTCCTCGTATTATTTACACCTGCTTTTTGGCGCCGCTAAGATTTGTATATGCTTTTTGGCTCTTGTGAGAGCTTTCTAAATTTTTTATATTCCCATGAGTACTCTGTGGGAGATTTTTTAATCTCTCTCTCCATTTCTTCATTCATAACATCAACTCCATTATTTTCATAAATCTCATTGCTGGGTTTTTTAAAATTTATAATATGACCAATATCTTTTTCATATGATAAATATGACATTAGTATTTGTTTGTTAGATTTCCTTGCAAGCTTCGGAGCAAGTGAAAATGAATAACACTCATGACCAAAAAATGTTGAATAAACGCCAAGCCCATTAGCTGGAACCTGGTCAGATGCCATACAGGTCATTTGATTCTTTTCTAAAGAATTAAGAATAGTTTTTACTCCTCCTATTCCGGTTTCAACCATTTTACAATTTCCTTCTTGTCTAAGCTTTTTTACAAATTTATCGATCGGCTTTATTTTTATTTTTTTATAAAGTGATGTGTGTGGTCTTTGGGAGCTAATCCATCTCAACATAAAATCTATACTTCTATTATGAAGAGCAAAAATTATTAGGCCACTCTCTTTTTCTTGACTGTTAAACAAGAACCTATTATTTATTCTCTTTGTTTCACGGATTATTTTTTTACTTGAACGAGACCAGGTGAATAAAGTTTCATAAAAACTTTTTAAGGTTTCTTTGTAACTTTCTTTGGCAAGCAAATCTAATTCATGTTTGGCAAGGCCTGGAAAAGCAATGGATAAATTTGTCTTGGTCACTCTAAACGGAGGCATCAATCTTAAAATATTTAGAGGCAGGACCTTAAAAAGGGTATCCCACATAAAGAATGCCGGTTTCAAAGGAAAAATCGTAAAAATATAAAAAATTATTTTCATACAAAGTTTTTGCTAATTATCTTCCTTTAATAGAGTATTTTATAGTCTTATCTATAAAGAGTTGAGCAATATCTATATAGATATGATTAAAATAACTGCATAATGTAGTCTTTTCAAACATGAAATATAAGGGTTTATTTTGACAGCAAAAACAATGGAAGAACTGGTTGCTCTTTGTAAAAGAAGAGGGTTTATTTTCCAATCAAATGAAATTTATGGAGGCCTGCAGGGCTTGTATGACTATGGTCCGCTAGGTGTCGAGCTAAAAAATAACTTGAAACAATCGTGGTGGAGAGAAATGGTTTTTGATAGAGATGATGTTGAGGGATTGGATGCTTCAATTTTAACTAAGCCAAATGTTTTAAAATTTTCAGGTCATGAGACCACCTTTTCAGATCCAATGGTGGATTGTAAATCATGTAATCAGCGCTTTAGGGCAGACCAAGTGCCTGATCATTGTAAAAAAGAAGATCTTACTGAGCCAAGGCAGTTTAACCTAATGTTTAAAACAGCAGTTGGGCCAGTTGAGGACAAAGATTCATTTGCATATCTTAGACCTGAAACTGCTCAAAATATATTTACAAACTTTAAAAACGTTGTAGATTCAACGTCTAGAAAGGTACCTTTTGGAATTGCACAAATTGGTAAAGCGTTCAGAAATGAGATAACCCCTAGAAACTTTATCTTCAGAGTAAGAGAGTTTGAGCAAATGGAGCTTGAATTTTTTGTGGTTCCAGGAACGGATGATGAGTGGCATCAAGCATGGGTTGATGCAAGACTAAAATGGTGGGAAGAACAAGGAGTAAGTAGAGATAGTATAGAGCTATATGATGTGCCTAAAGATGAACTTGCTCATTACTCAAAAGCTACTGTAGATATTATGTACAAATTTCCTCATGGTCTTGAAGAGCTAGAAGGTATTGCAAATAGGACAGACTTTGATTTGGGGTCGCACAGTAAAAATCAAGAAGAGCTAAATATTCAGGCTGCCGTTATTGAAAATAATGAATCAAATGCAAGGCTTGCGACACAAAATCTAGAAACTAATGAGTGGACCGTTCCATATGTAATTGAGCCTTCGGCGGGAGTAGACAGAGGGGTTCTCGCAATATTAAATGAAGCCTATAAAGTTGAAGAACTTGATGATGGTAAAACAAGAACAGTTTTAAATCTCAAGCCCCATTTATCTCCAATCAAAGCAGCAGTTATCCCGCTTAAAAAAAATCACGATGGTTTAGTTGAAATTGCATCAAACATAAAGAAAGACCTTCAAAAGTTGCGGTTAGGACGTGTGCTTCTTGAAAATTCAGGCAATATTGGAAAAAGTTATAGACGCCATGATGAAATTGGAACTCCATTATGCATTACGGTTGACTTTGACTCTCTTGAGGATAACTCGGTAACAATTCGAGATAGAGATACGATG
This sequence comes from Gammaproteobacteria bacterium, assembly GCA_045564015.1. Lineage (GTDB taxonomy): Bacteria > Pseudomonadota > Gammaproteobacteria > Magnimaribacterales > D2472 > D2472. The sequence continues at coordinate 45,730 of JBJLIB010000010.1, read as the reverse complement.
CAACAAACTCGAATAGAAATATCTAAACTCTCAAAATATTTGGAGGACTTGATAATAAAGTAGACAAAAGTCTATATTTAATAAGTATAAATAATTAGTATTGTTATATTTTACTTGGTCTTTGTATCAAGTCTCATTTGCGTATCCCTGATTATTATTGTTTCTTCTTTTTTTCTATCCACTCATTCGGCTCAATACATTGGGAAATTATGGATTTTATTTATTTTACAAAGTCTAAAGACTTTATGTGGCATAGGTTGGAGTATTAAGGGAATAGAAAACATTCCAAACACTCCATTTGTCATGGCTGCTAATCATCAAAGCCCCTGGGAATCTTTTTTTCTTCAAACACTGTTTTTACCTACCAGCAGCATAATGAAAAAAGAAATTCTTTTGATTCCTTTTTTTGGTTGGGCGATATCTAGACTAAAGCCAATTTCAATCAATAGAAAATTAAAGGTTGAAAGCTTAAAAAAGGTTGTTGAGATTGGGGGCGAAAGAATCAGAGAGGGTTATGCAGTATTAGTTTTTCCTGAGGGGACAAGAAAAAAACCTGAGGAAGGCATTGGAAAATTTGGAAATAGTTGCGGGTTATTAGCCTCTAATGAAGCCGTACCAATTATTCCTATTTGTCACAATTCAGGCAAATACTGGATAAATAAATCTTTTAAGAAAAAAAGTGGGGATATTAATGTAGTTATTGGTAAACCTATTTCCGGCTCAGATCCAAAGAAGTTAACCGAAGAGGCCCGATCTTGGATTGAAAATACATATTTAGAAATTAGCTAGATATCTAAATTTGAGACTGAAAGTGCATTGGTTTCTATGAACTCTCTTCTTGGCTCAACATCGTCACCCATTAAAGTTTCAAACATGTCAGTGGCATCTTGAGCATCTTTAATATCTACTCTCATCATTCTTCTGTTCTCTGGATCCATTGTTGTTTCCCATAACTGATCTGGATTCATCTCTCCCAAACCTTTATACCTTTGAACATCTATGCCCTTAGAGCCAGATTTAGAAAACTCTTTGACAGCATTTTCTTTTTCATCTTCATCTGAAGCATAAACAAAAGATTTACCTTTGCTTATTTTATATAAAGGTGGCATGGCAATGTATACATGGCCTCTTTCTAAGATATCGTAGTATTGCTGGTAGAAAAAAGTTAGCAGAAGGGTTCTTATGTGAGAACCATCTACATCGGCATCTGTCATGATTATAATTCTGTGATACCTTAATTTATCTATATCAAAATCTTCTGTTCCAATCCCGCACCCAAAAGCTTTAACCATGGTGCCAATTTCAGCTGATGATAGAACTTTATCAATTCTTGCTTTTTGTACGTTTAGAATTTTTCCTTTCAGCGGAAGTATTGCTTGATATTTTCTATTTCTTCCCTGCTTTGCAGACCCTCCAGCTGAATCACCCTCAACCAAGTATATTTCTGAAAGGGCTGGGTCTTTCTCTTGACAGTCGGATAGCTTCCCAGGAAGCCCCGCTAACTCAAGCACCCCTTTTCTTCTGGTCATCTCTCTGGCTTTTCTGGCAGCCTCCCTTGCAAGAGCTGCTTCGGAAACTTTTGATAATATTGCCATTGCTTCCTTCGGATTCTCTAATAAAAACTCATTGAGGCTTTTATTTAAAACTGCGCTCACTATTCCCTCAACCTCAGAAGAAACAAGTTTTTCTTTTGTTTGTGACGAAAACTTTGGATCTGGTACTTTTACTGATATTACAGCAATTAATCCCTCTCTAACGTCTTCACCTAATAGCTCTATAGGGGAGTTTTTATTTAACTCTTCTTTTTTTACAAAAGCTTTTAAAACCCTAGTTAGGCTTGATCTAAAACCTGATAGATGTGTTCCGCCGTCTTTTTGAGGAATGTTGTTGGTATAACAAAGTACATTTTCATTGTATGAATCATTCCATTGCATAGCGATCTCTACAGTTACCCCTTCTTGTCCACCTTCACACTCGATTGTTTGACATAACGGTGGTTTTCTTCCTCTAAGGTAGTCTACGTAACTAGAAACACCGCCCTCGTTCTTAAACTTTTTAGATTTGCCTGTTCTGGCGTCTGTTACTTCAATGCTAACCCCAGCATTAAGGAAAGAGAGCTCCTGGACTCTTTTATTGACTCTATCAGCCTCAAAATTAATTGAAGTGAAGATTTTGTCAGATGCCGTAAAGGTTATCTCTGTACCAGTGTCTTTTGATGCCTTAATCTTTTTTAACTTAGTTTTAGCCAGGCCTTCGCTGTACTTTTGTTGATACATACCCCCATCTCGGCAAATTGTCAGAGTTAGCTCTTTTGAAAGGGCGTTTACAACTGAAACTCCAACACCATGGAGGCCCCCAGATACTTTGTATGAGTTATCGTCGAATTTTCCACCAGAATGAAGCGTTGTCATTATTAACTCAGCAGCAGGGACGCCTTCGCCTTTGTGTGTGTCTACAGGGATTCCTCTTCCATTATCTTTAACGGTGATTGATTCGTCTTTATTGATTATGATATCGATTTTTGAGCAGTGACCTGCCATTGCCTCATCTATACAGTTATCCACTACCTCAAAAATCATGTGATGAAGGCCAGAGCCATCATCAGTATCTCCTATATACATACCGGGTCTTTTTTTAACAGCCTCAAGGCCTTTCAAAACTTGAATGTTGGAGGAGTCGTATTTTTTATCTGCTGATTTCTTTTTTGGCATTATTTTATTTTAATTGTTCCACGTGGAACTTTTTAAATGATTGTTCTTGATCATTTATTTTACTACCAAATAGGTCAACAATGTTTGAAAAAACAAAACGATTTTCAATATATTTTAAGGTGGGTAAAAAGCACTCTAGCATCTCTGTATCCAATTCTGATGACAGGTCGTCCAGAAGGAGGATTGGACTAAGATTAAATGCTCTGCCTAAATATATATTTTGGGAAAGCGACCATAGAATTGAAAGGAGTTTTTGTTCACCCCGTGAAAAAATATCTTTTATTAGTGAGCCCTTACTTTCAAATAATATGTCTGCTTTATGGGGTCCAGTCGTTGTGATTTTTCTTTTTAAATCAATATTATTTGTACTTGTAAGGCTTTCCATTAGACCTGTTTGCTGATTAAAACCAGGTTTTAAGTATATGTCTAGGTCAGAAAAAATATCAGCTCTTTTATTTTCCTGGGTTAATTTACTGACAATTTCATCATAAATTTCTTTGACTTCGGTAATTAAATTTTCTCTCAATAAATTTAATCTTTCTCCATGATCTACTAAAAGCGGATCATAGGCTTTTGCTTGAGCTATATCACCAAGTTTTAATGCAGAATTTCTTTGTTTCAGCGAACGGAAATATCCAAACCAGTCTTTTGAATAATCGGGAGAAGCTATGAAAAGCCCCCTATCAAGCTGTTTTCTTCTATATTCAGGAGCATTATCATTATAAAAAAAAGTCTTGCTATCGATAGAAAAGGAAGGAAAAGCTCTCACAAGCTCACTTATGGTTACCTTGGAGTTGTTGATTTTGATGTTAATTGGTTTAGTTTTGGCCTTATTTACTTCTAAGATTGAACCAGTATTATCATCATAGGCCCTTATATTAAAGGCTTCTGCACCTTTTTTAATAAGGGATTCAAGGTTAGATGTTCTAAATGATCTTCCCGAGCTGGCAACATAGATGGATTCAAGGATCGAGGTCTTCCCGCAACCATTTTTGCCATGAAATAGGCTAGATTTACAGGATAGGTCGATAGATAAAGAGTCGAAGCACCTAAAGTTTCGTAAATCTATCTTTGAGAAAGCCACTAACCTAAATAAGGAGAGGCATTACAACATATTTTGGGCTATCGCTTCCTGGTGGTGTAAGCAGGCAACTTTTGTCAGATCCAAAGAAATTAATATGACAGGTATCTGTTTGCATGTGAGACATTATTTCTTGAAGGTAAGTAACATTGAAGGCTATATCTAATTCCTCCCCATTGTATGAAGCGGGAAAAAATTCTTCTGCCTCTTCTTGCTCTGGATTGTTTGCTGAAATTCTCACACCATCTGTGGAAGTAATTAATCGAATCCCTTTATATTTTTCACTTGATAAAACAGAAACCCTGCTCAATGTTTCTGAAAAATCTTTTACATTAATTTCTAAAACTGAGCTCTCACCTGAAGGAATTACCTGTTGATAATCTGGGAATTTACCATCTATTAATTTACTTTTAAAAATTAGATTTCCTACAGCTAGTTCCAAGGAAGCTTCGTTAATTTTTAATTCAGCATCTCCATCTTCATCAGATAGAAATTTAGCCATTTCGTTAATGGACTTTCTTGGGATGATTCCTGAAAAAGAATTATCAGATTGGGTGGAAAGATTTGCAACTGCTAGCCTATGAGCATCTGTTGTAACAGCTGTTATTTCTCCTCCACTAATTGATAAATACAAACCATTTAAATAGTGTCTCCAGTCCTGGTTACCCATAGCAAAAGATGTATTTCTGATCAGCTCCCTTAAATCTTTAGCTGGAATAATGAGGGGTGAATCTCCAGAGTCTATATCAAAAACAGGGAAGTCAGCACTGGGGAGCGTTGATAGTGAGTACTTACCATGGGTGGTCTTAATATTTAACTTGTCGCCATTTAAAGAAAGGTTGATCTCCTCTCCATCAGGAATCAATCGACAGAGTTCATTTAATTTTTTTGCTGATGTTGTAGTCTTCCCTGAAGACTCCAAATTTGATAATGGTCCGCTAGTTGTTACCTCAGATTCGAGATCAGTGGCTGTTAATTTAAAACTATTTTCAGCAACCTCAAATAGAACATTGGCCAGGATTGGGAGTGTTTGTCTTTTTTCTACTACGCCCAGCGTGATGTTAAGAGCTGAAACAATATCCTCTTTTTTAACAGTGATTTCCATTTAATTTGTTAGTGTCCTATTTAGGTTTCTATAATCCTCTTCAAGCGAAGGAATTTCTTTTCTTAACTCTTTAATCTTGCCACAAGCATGAAGAACAGTTGTGTGGTCTCTTCCATTAAAAGCTTCACCAATTTCGGGGAGGCTGTGGTTTGTTAATTCTTTTGTTAAAGCCATGGCTAATTGTCTTGGCCTGGTTATGGATCTGCTTCTTCGTTTTGATAAAAGGTCAGACAATTTTATGTTGTAATATTCTGCTACTGTTTTTTGAATGTTGTCTATGCTTACCATTTTTGCTGAAATAACAAATAGATCTTTTAACGCCTCTTTCACAAATGGAATATCTATCTCTTGATCAGTAAATCTAGAATTAGCAACCACTCTTTTTAATGCTCCCTCTAACTCTCTAATATTTGATCTAATCCTTTGAGCTATATATATTGCACAATCATTCGGAAGGGTTACTCCCATGGAATTAGCCTTGCTTAAAAGCACAGCGGCACGTGTTTCAAGCTCTGGGGGTTCAATAATAACAGGTAAACCCCAGCCAAGCCTTGATTTTAAGCGCTCTTCAAGGCCATCTATCTCTTTGGGATACTTATCACAAGTAAGTATCATTTGGTGATTACGGTCTAGAAGTGCGTTAAATGTATGAAAAAACTCCTCTTGTGACTGTTCTTTTCCAGCAAAAAACTGAATATCATCGATTAAGAGGGCGTCAGCATTCCTGTAAAACTCCTTAAACTCGCTCATAGCACCTAATTGAAGGGCTTTTACCATATCTGCAACAAATTTTTCAGAATGAACATAAACTATTCTTTTTGAGGTGTCTGAATTAAGTATTTCATTGCCAACAGCATGCATTAAGTGGGTTTTACCAAGCCCCACTCCACCATAGATAAACAATGGATTGTAATCTCCTTTAGGGTTGGCTGCTACTTGCTTTGCGGCAGCTAGAGCCATATGGTTAGATTTTCCTTCTACAAAAGTCTTAAAAGTAAAATTTTGAACGAGACCAGGAGTATTTTCCTCTGTGACGTTGAGTTTTTCAACAAATGTTGATTTATCGAGAGTTTTAAATTTTACATTTAGCGATTCATCAGACTTATTTACTAAATTTTCTATGATTTGACCCAAGTTTTCTTTTACATATGTAAGCACAAAGTCATTTGGGGCGCTTATTTCCAGATCATTTTTATTAATATCAGCTCGTAGAGGTTTTATCCAAGTGTTAAACTCTTCTTGTGATAGTTTAGCTTCAAGTTTTTCAGTGCATTCAGACCAAAATTTCAATTTGTTAGACCTCCGGTAGAAAAGTTAGTCTAACAAAAACTAACAAGATATCTACAGCATAAGCATATGTATTTTCTGTGGATAACTTGTTGGTATCTAATGAATTTATTTTTGAGCTTTTTTTCTTTCAATTCACCCACAATGCTTTATAATTCGGGGCTAATTTTTTGAGTAATTATGAAAAGAACATTTCAACCAAGCACGCTAAAAAGAAAGCGCACTCATGGCTTTAGAGCAAGAATGTCAACCAAGGCTGGTAGGGCTGTAATTGCGAACAGAAGAAAGAAGGGCCGCAAGGTATTAACCGCTTAATTTTTTAGGCATCGTTATTTCAAAAAAAATTTATCACTCTAGTTACTCATCGATATTTTTTGATGATGATTCTCCAGACCTAAAACTAAAGATTGTAGTAAAAAAGAAAGACTATTCTTTAGCGGTTCAACGAAATAAAATTAAACGCTGGATAAGAGAAATTTTTAATAAAAATTTATTGAATAATGGTTATGTTGTTGTTGTCAGGAGTGGTTTTTTGGAAACAGGATTTAAAAATATTTCTTCTGATTTTCAGACCGCGTTAGATAATTTTGTAAAAGGGCGGTAAGACAATTAATATGAAAAAGTTTTTAATATTTATGATTGGTTTTTACCAAAAATATTTGAGTTTTTTGTTAGGTAAGAATTGTAGATTTGAGCCAACATGCTCTCAATACGCGAAAGAGAGTATTGAGATCCATGGTGCCTTTGTTGGCGGCTACTATTCATTGATAAGAATTATTAAATGCGGGCCATGGTCTGTTGGTGGAGTAGATGAGGTAAAAAAATGAATTGGAGATATTTTTATATTGGTTCGGTTGTTGCTTTGTCATATATTTTGTTTTTGTCGTGGAATTCGGAAAAAGAAATTAAGCAGGAGTTTGCTGAGGCCTCTGCAATTGAACAGAGCCAAACCGAAGAGTCATTGCCCGCAGGTGAAACGGTTGGCTTGGTAGAAATACAAAACAGTAAACTGACTTTAAAAATTAGCCCAACCACCGGGAAAGTATGGCAAGCCAGATTAAAGGAACACACCTATCTTAACAATGAAGATTCTTTGGGTGTAAGGCTGTTTGGGTTTGATCGGGCGAACGGTTTTAAGTTTTATTTAAACAGTGGTTTTGTTGCTCAAGGCAAAACATTTGAAGTGGTTGAAATATTGCCTTCGTCTTTAAGGTTGCTTTCTGTAGATGGGATGGTTTCGAAAGAGTTCACTTTAAAATCAGATGATTATGAGCTTTTAATAGAGGACAGGTGGGTTGGACAACTTCCATTGGATGTTCCGGCTCCATATGTGGCAATGTATAGAACCGATCAAAGGCCTTTAGATGCTCGTGATAATATTTTTGAAAACAGCTCTTACACTGGTGTTGCTTTCAACACGCCTGACGAACCCTATGCAAACACAAGGTTAAGAAGTGTTGATGAACGAATTGAGTATTTCCAGAGAGGTGGTTGGGTTGCATTTATACAAAAATATTTTATGGCTGCTGTTCTTACGCCTTCGGACAGGGTTCAAGCGTTGGTTGCTTTACCTCCATCGGATGAGTCGGATACATATGTTATGGGCGCAATTTCTAGGGAAGTCAAGGCTAGTGAAGTTACCTCTGGTGTTAATCACAGAGTATTTCTTGGTCCCAAGGTTAGATCGGATTTAATAAGCAGGGCTCCCGACTTAGAGCTAACAATTGATATGGGTTGGTTTTGGTTTTTATCTCAACCCTTGATGATGTTGCTTAGTTTGATAAATAATCTGGCTAATAATTGGGGTGTTTCTATTATCTTGCTTACGGTTTTAATTAAACTGTTGTTGTGGCCGCTATCTGCAAAAGGTTTTTCTAGTATGGCAAAAATGAGAACAGCGGGCCCAAAACTAAAGGAAATTCAAGAAAGGTATAAGGACGACAGAGCAAAACTTGGAACCGAGATGATGGCCTTGTATAAAAAAGAGGGTATAAATCCAGCTGGTGGGTGTTTTCCGCTTTTGCTTCAAATGCCGGTGTTTGTTGCGTTCTTTTTTTGCTTAAGAGAAAGTGTTGAGCTCAGACATGAATCATTCTTTTTTTGGATACAAGATCTGTCTGCGCCCGATCCATTTTTTATACTTCCCGTTGTTTTTGCGGCGCTCATGTATTTAACACAACAACTAAACCCACAGCCCCCAGGCATGGATCCAACACAGGCTCAAATTATGAAATTTATGCCGGTTGGTATAGCTGTGATTTTTGTGATTATGCCAGCAGGTCTTGTGCTTTACTCTGTAGCAAATAGCGCTATCTCTCTTGTTCAACAAAAGGCAATGTATAAGAAATATGGCGCTCCAAGCGCACCCGCATAGTTTTGATTTTTGCGCTTGCAACCCCTGTAGCCCAGTCTGCTATAGGCGTGTTTAGAATCTCAGGAGCTGGTTGTTGCGAAATATTTAACAAAGCTCTCAACAAGCCCGTTTCCGATTATCGAAAAGTGTTTCTTAGAGATGTTGTTTGGGATGGAGCTCTTATAGATAGGTGCTCGGTTGTTTTTTATTCAGCCCCAAGCAGTTACACCGGCGAGGATTCTGTTGAGGTTTTTTGTCACGGCGGGCTTTCTGTAATTAAATCATTAACAGGTGTTTTTCTTCATCTTGGTTTTAGGGAGGCTGAACCTGGTGAGTTTTCGAGAATTGCTTTTGAGAACGGAAAGCTTTCTTTAAACGAGGCTGAAGCGGTGGGGGACCTTATTCATTCCGAGGACGAAAGCCGGGGGTTGTTATCCTCAGAAGCGGTTGCCGGAAAGTTGAGCAATATGATAAAAGCTCTAGGCGATGAGGTTGATGCATTAAGGGTTTTTATAGAAGGAAGTATAGATTTTTCTGATGAGGATTATGATTTTATTTCTGAAGGATCGGTAGATGAAAGGTTGTTTGAGGTTAGGTCTTCGCTGGTAAACCTTATTGACTCCTCTTTGGTGTCAACCAAAAAGCTTACGAAAAACAGGGTCTTGTTTTTTGGCCCCCCTAATACTGGCAAATCTTCTTTGTTTAATAGAATGCTTGGGTTTGAAAGAGCTCTTGTTTCTAATATTCCTGGGACTACTAGGGACCTAATAGATTCAGAGATTTTTTATAACAGCATAAATATGGAGTTAGTTGATTCTGCGGGTGTTAGAGAAACTGATGATTTGATTGAAACAAAGGGTGTTGCTCTCTCTGGTAACGAGGTTCATGATTCAGCTTTGGTTTTGGTTGTTTTGGATCACCATACTGAGAGCCTGGCTGAGGATTTCGCATCAATTTTAAACAAAAAAAACCATTTGTTTGTTTTTAACAAATCAGATGAAGGCTCTCCAAAGCAAGTATATGATTGTGTTGTGTCTGCTAAATCGGGCGAGGGTATTCAGAAATTAAAAAAAATGATTTTTGACTCTATTCAAAACACTTATAAAGGCTCTAAAAAGACTTTTATTGTAAGAGAGCGGCACCTTGTTTTGTTTCAGTCGGCTTTATCAAGCCTTGATGCTTGCATAGATAAGATTTCAAAAGAGAGTGATGTTGATGTTGCTGCTGAAGATTTAAGAATGGTGAGAGCGACTTTTGATGAGTTCTTGGGTGTTAAATATCCAGATGAGTTGTTGGGTGATATTTTTAGTGATTTCTGCATAGGTAAGTAGATAAAATGTGGAAAATTTGTGCTTAATTTTTTTGTTTTTTTTATCCACAAGTTATTTAATAAATGGGTACAGTTTATGAGTTTAGGTTTACATAATTTATCAATGCTTGAATTACTTATAGGGAAGGGGCGGATCGACTTTATCAACAAAAAAAACTCTCTTAATAATAACAACAATAATATATTGTTGTTATAACATTCTTATATATATGTTTGATGTAATAGTAATTGGTGGGGGTCATGCTGGTGTTGAGGCTGCACACGTGGTTTATAGGCAGGGCCTTAACTGCTGCCTGGTTACTTTTAAAACTGAAACTATAGGTCAAATGTCTTGCAATCCAGCTATTGGTGGTCTTGGAAAATCTCACCTTGTTAGAGAAGTTGATGCCTTGGGTGGAATTATGGCTCAAGCCACAGACCTTTCAGGCATTCAATCAAGAACTCTAAATACTAGAAAAGGCTTTGCGGTTCAGGCTCTTAGAGTTCAGTGCGATAGAGATAAATATAAACAAGCAATACAGGAACTTCTGCTTGAAACAAACATCACCATCAAAGAGGGCGAGGTGGTAGATATTATGCTTGAGCAGAACACCATTCTTGGAGTTGAATTAAGATCTGGCGAAAAAATCAAATCCTCTAAGACCATTTTGACCACAGGAACATTTTTAAACGGAGTAATGTATAAAGGCGATGAAAAGATTTCAGGAGGCCGTGTTGGAGATAGCACATCAATACCTTTATCGGAAAAACTTTATGATTTAAAACTACCCATGGGAAGGCTTAAAACAGGAACACCGGCGCGAATAAAACTCTCCAGCATCAATCTAAACCTTATGGAAGAACAACCGGGTGACAAAAATCCACCTTCTATGTCTGTTCTCCAGCCACCCCAAGCAACGCTTCCGCAGATCTCCTGTTATATAACAAGGACCAACAAACAAACCCACAAAATTATCTCAGACAATACCCACCTATCTGCAATGTACTCCGGAAAAATTTCTGGAATAGGGCCAAGATACTGCCCATCTATAGAGGATAAAATTAACAAGTTTGGCGAAAAGGACAGCCATCAAATTTTTATAGAACCCGAGGGCTTAGACAAGGATCTTGTTTATCCAAACGGCATTTCCACAAGCCTGCCCACTTCAGCGCAAAAAGAATTTGTAGAGTCTATTCAAGGGATGGAAAACTGCATAATAGAAGAATTTGGTTACGCCGTAGAATATGACTTTATTGACCCCAGGTCATTAAAACCAACGCTGGAAACAAAATTCATTAAAAACCTGTATCTTGCGGGTCAAATAAACGGCACAACGGGATACGAGGAAGCGGCAGCCCAAGGTCTTGTTGCGGGCATTAATGCTGCTCAAAACATTCTTAATAAACCGGATGTAGTATTTGATAGAAGCGAGGCATATATAGGTGTTTTGATAGATGACTTAACGCTTCATGGCGTAACAGAACCATACAGAATGTTTACAAGCAGAGCAGAGTTCCGTCTCATGCTTTCACAAGATACCGCATGCCAGAGGCTTACCAAAAAGGGCCATTCACTTGGTCTGATTGCAGAAAAAACATTTGGCGCTTACCTGGAAAAAGAAAACACATACCAGGATTTTTTAAAACAAACAAAAAAAATAAAAACAAAACACAACAACAAACCCACAACCGGAGAAGATTTGCTCAAAAGAACCGACCTCACCCCTAGCGAAGTTAAACTAATTCTAAAAATACCCAAAGACAATGAAGGGTTTTTTAAAAGAGCAGCAAACGAAATTAAATACAGCGGCTATATTGCAAAACAAAAAAGAGAAGTCGAAAGCTCAAGAAAAAACGAAAAAGCCTTGATACCAAGCGACACCAACTACTCCAGTATCAAAGGTCTCTCAAACGAAGTTGTTGAAAGGCTAATTAAACACAAACCATCAACTTTGGGCCAAGCAAGCAGGCTTGAAGGCGTAACACCTGCAGCAATAAATTTAATTGCCATCACCATTAAAAAGAAACAATTGCTCGAGAAGGCATAAGCAAATCACAAACCAAAGCAAAACAAACGAACTCACCAAAACTTTTGTAGAAGAGATTTTAAAGTTCAACAAAGCCCACAACATAGTTGGACGCTTAACAGAATCGGAAATAAACCTTTTAGATGTTCTCGATTGTAAGTCAATTCTTCCACACACAAAAACTTCAAAAAAAGTATTAGATATTGGGAGCGGCGCAGGACTACCAGGTTTAATAATAGCCATACACCAACCCCAAACCGAAGTAACCATGTCTGAAAAAAACAAAAAGAAGGCTTATTTTATTAAAAAGACAATTCGAACCCTACAACTTACCAATGCAAAAATCCTCGACGAGGCCATAACACCAAAACTAATTACGGAAAATAAGTTTGATATTATTACAGCCAGAGCCTTAGCATCTGCGTTTAATATAATAAAGATGTCAAAACACCTTTTATCTAAGGATGGAAAGTTCCTTTTCATGAAGGGAGCAATAGAAAAAATAAATGAAGAGGTTGCTCAGCTTAAAAATAATACATACTCTTATACTGTCCACAAAACAGAAAACACAGAAACAAACAGACACATTTTAGAAATAACACAAAAATGAAACACATTATTGCTATAGCCAACCAAAAAGGCGGTGTTGGAAAAACAACAACAGCAGTGAACTTGGCCGCAGCGCTTGCCGCGACAAAAAGAAAGGTCTTATTAATAGATCTAGACCCACAAGGTAATGCCAGCACAGCAGCAGGAGCCCCCAAAAATGAAAAAACTTTATTTCAAATCTATTCCCAAGACCTAGATATCAAAGAACACATAATCAAATCTCCTAGCGGATATGATGTTGTGCCAGGAGGGGAAAACCTTATAGCTCTCGAGGTTCATATAAGAAACGAAGGAAAGCAGGGGGAACTAAAAAAACAACTGGCACCCCTAGACTATGAATTCGTCATCATAGACACACCCCCATCACTCAACCAACTAACGCTGGAGTCTCTGTTTGCCGCCACCGCAACACTTATACCTCTTCAATGTGAATATTATTCTTTAGAGGGAATCTCATCACTCATCAATACTATAAACACACTTAAAAACAAAAACCTTACAAACAATAGGGTATTTGGGATTATTAGAACCATGGTAGATATGCGTAACAACCTAGCCAAAGAAGTATCAGAAGAGTTGGAAAAACATTTTCCAGCCTTGGTTTTTAACACCCTTATACCAAGAAATGTTAAATTGGCTGAAGCGCCAAGCCATGGAACTTCGGCAATACAATATATGCCATCCTCATTTGGTGCTAAGGCTTATTTAGCTCTCGCGGGCGAACTTATCAGGAGAATAGAAGGTGGCAGATAAAATATTAAACACAGGCCTAGACGCCCTTCTTGGCGATGTTGCGGCCCCGAACAAACAATCCATTAAAGAAATAGACCTCACTCAAATTAAACCTAACCGCTTCCAGCCTAGACAGTCATTTGATGAGCAGAAAATAAAAGAGCTATCTCAATCGATTGCTAAACATGGCATTCTATCACCCATCCTGGTTCGAGAAACTGGCGCCGGTGGTTATGAGTTAATTGCAGGCGAAAGACGATTAAGAGCGGCGAAACAGGCGGGGCTTCAAACCGCTCCATGCATGGTTGATTCAGCGGAAGACCAGCTTTCACTCGAGCTTGCATTAATTGAAAACCTTCAACGGGAAGACCTCAATCCAATCGAAGAAGCCAGAGGCTATGACAGACTTAAAAGAGAGTTTTCCCTAACCCAAGATAAAATTGCTGAAGTAACTGGCAAAGCTCGCAGCTCTGTAGCTAACTCTATGAGGCTTTTAAATCTCCCTTCTTCTATTATCGAGCTTTTGTACGCTGGCGAGCTAGAAAAAGGCCACGCTAAAATTCTTGCATCTATGGACCCCAAAGAAGCAGAAGAGCTGGCACAAAAGATAGTTTCCTTGGGCATGACAGTTAAAGACGCGGCCACTTCCACCAAACCAAAAACAACAAAAAATAAGACCAAACAAAAAAATAGAGACCTACTAAATATAGAAGAGGAGCTTTCTGAGTGTATGGGCCACAAGATTCAAATTGATCAACAAACAGCTTCAAAAGGCAAAATATCTATCTCATACTCTTCAAAAGATGAAAGAGAGTCTATTATCAGTAAATTATTAAAATTAAAGAAAAATTAAGCTTGTCCTTAAGACTATAAATTTTTATAATCAGCCCCGTAAAAAAACATACTTGAACCAAAATTAATACTTTGCAAAACAACTGGTTATCCGCCTTGGGTCTTTTGATCTCAGTAGGCCTGTTTCCAATGTTTGTTCAACCCATTTTTGTTGGTTATGTATTGGCTTTGGCTGCAGTTTTATATATTGCGAGCAGACCTAAAAACGAAGCTTGGAATTTATACCTTGCGTTTATATTGAGATGGTCGGTTTTTATAATTTTTACAATTTTGTCTTTGGTGTTTGTAACAGAAAATACTCTTATAGCTGTATTTCTACTAGTATACTTAAACACAACTTTTAACCCCAAACCAATTACTGCTTAAAATGGCTTCAGCATCAGGCGAACAAACAAGCGCAGAATATATTCAACATCATTTAACCAATCTTGTGTGTGGAAAAACACCAGATGGTTGGACTTGTGATCATAATGCAGTTGATCAAATGGGTTTTTTAGCCTTTCATGTAGATTCCCTTGGGTGGTCAATATTTCTAGGGTTGGTTTTTGTAGGATTGTTTCGCCTAGGCATTCCAAAACTATCCACCGAAGCGCCAACCGGAATTCAAAATTTTGTAGAGATGTGTATCGAGTTCGTTAATGATAATGTGCAGAGCATATTTACATCGGCAAAAAATAATTTAATAGGCCCCATGGCATTAACGGTATTAGTCTGGGTTTTTCTAATGAACCTAATGGATTTGGTCCCTGTTGACTATTTACCCACTCTTGCAGGCCAGGTTGCAGAGGCAACAGGTATGGTTGAAGACTCTAAAGATTCATACTTCAAAGTAGTTCCGACCACTGACCCCAATATCACACTGGGAATGGCATTAGCGGTTTTTGTTTTGATTATTTTTTACAGCATCAAAATTAAAGGTTTAAAAGGATTTTTAGCAGAGTTAACACTTCACCCTTTTGGTAAATGGATGATGCCTGTTAACTTGGTTTTAGAGGGAGTCAACCTAATCGCTAAACCTATATCACTTGGCTTACGCTTATTTGGTAATCTGTATGCTGGCGAAATGATATTTATCTTAATAGCCTTAATGTTAACTTTTAGTTCTATATCAATAGGTTTACTTGGGGTGGGCCTCCATTTAATATGGGCCCTTTTTCATATTTTGATTTTAGCCTTACAGGCTTTTATTTTTATGGTGCTAACCATTGTTTACTTGGCAATGGCGCATGAAACAGAAGACCACTAGGTCTTTAATTTTTAGGAGAAAAGAATGGAACAATCACTTATATATATAGCATCAGGTCTTATGATTGGTCTGGGTGCTGTTGGCGCTGCTATTGGCGTGGGCGTGTTGGGTGGTAAGTTTTTAGAGGGCGCAGCTCGCCAACCAGAACTTATCCCAATGCTAAGAACTCAACTTTTTATTGTTATGGGTCTTGTTGACGCTGTTCCAATGATCGGAGTTGGTTTGGGTCTTTACTTAATGTTTGCTGCATAAATAAATAATGAATATTAACGCAACACTCTTAGGCCAAACTTTAGCATTTGTTATTTTTGTAGCAATTTGCTGGAAGTATGTATGGCCTCCAATCATTGCGATTATGGAAGAAAGAGAGAAGCGTATAGCAGATGGTTTAGAGGCGGCAAAAAAAGCAGACGATTCTTTAGAAGAGGCACAGCTAGCCTTTGATCAAGAGATGAACAAAGCAAAAGCAGAGGCCGCTGAAATATTAGAAAAAGCCAACTCTAGAGCTTCTCAAATCGTTAATGATGCAACAGAAAAAGCTGAAGTTGAGGCTGAAAAGATTTTATCTTCAGCATCCAAAACCATTGAAAACGATGTCAATAAAGCCAAAGAAGAGCTAAGACAGAAAATGTCAGAGCTCATTATCGATACCTCTGAAAAAATATTGGGTGATGAAATTAGTCCCGAGAAACATCAAGAGCTGCTTAAAAAAGCAGCAGCAGAGTTATAAAAAATGATCGAATTGTCTCCACTTGCCAGACCATATGCCAAAGCTATTTTCGCAGCAGCTTTGGACGCCGGCAATCACGAGATGGTTGCAAAAGACCTAGCCTTATTGTCTGCGGTTTCGCAAACTAAAGAGGTTTCAGGCTTGATTGAAGATCCAGAGCTTTCAAAGGAGCAAATTGCTCAAACCATTATAAGTTTAGCGGATGGTGAGGTGGGTAGCCTGGCCAATAAGATGTTAGAACTTCTTGCTGATAACAAAAGACTTAATCTTATTCAAACAATCAACACAAGTTACCAAGAATTATTAGAACAATACAATAACACCAGCTCCATTGTAGTGAATGTTGCGGACCAGCCCTCTGAAGAAAACAAAAAAGTTATTATCGAAAAACTTCTTGCAGAGCATGGAGAAGGTTCAAACATAGAATTTTCGGAAGATCCCTCAATCATGGGCGGTCTATCTATTAAAGTCGGAGACGAAACTCTTGACCTATCCATTAAAGGAAAGGTTAAAAAATTAGTAAATCAATTAAATTTTTAAGGTGAAAAAATGAGCCAATTAAATCCATCAGAAATTTCCAGTGTATTAAAGGAAAAAATTTCAGGCCTTGATCTTTCTGCTGAAAGAAAAAATGAAGGCATTATTGTAAGCGTATCAGACGGGATTGTGCGTATTCATGGCATGGGCGATGTTATGTATGGGGAGCTTATAGAATTTGAAAGTGGTGTTTTGGGTTTAGCCCTAAACCTTGAGCAAGACTCAGTTGGTGCAGTAGTTTTGGGTGATTATCTAGGTTTGATTGAGGGTCAAAAAGCTGTTTGTACAGGAAGAATCTTAGAGGTCCCAGTCGGGGAAGAATTGCTCGGAAGAGTTGTAGATGCTTTGGGTAATCCTATTGATGGCAAGGGCGAGATCAAAACAGAAACAACCGCTCCTGTTGAAGTTGTGGCACCTGGTGTTATCGCAAGACAGTCAGTTGATCAACCAGTACAAATTGGTCTAAAAGCTGTGGATGCAATGGTTCCGATAGGAAGAGGCCAAAGAGAGTTAATTATAGGTGATAGACAAACAGGCAAGACCGCTGTTGCGGTTGATGCAATCATTAACCAAAAGGGAACCGGCATTAAATGTATTTATGTTGCTATTGGGCAAAAACAATCAACCGTTGTTAATGTCGTTAAGAAGCTTGAAGAACATGGAGCGTTAGAACATACGATTGTTGTTTCAGCATCAGCATCTGATCCAGCTCCAATGCAGTATCTTTCTGCATATTCAGGGTGCTCCATGGGTGAGTACTTTAGAGATAAAGGAGAAGATGCATTGATTGTTTATGATGACCTTTCTAAGCAAGCGGTTGCATATAGACAAGTATCCTTGCTTTTAAAAAGACCTCCAGGAAGAGAGGCTTATCCTGGAGATGTTTTTTATCTTCACTCAAGACTGTTAGAAAGAGCAGCGAGGGTAAACGCAGATTATGTAGAAAAAGCTACAAACGGAAAGGTTAAAGGTAAAACAGGATCTTTAACCGCGCTCCCAATTATTGAGACCCAAGCAGGAGATGTGTCAGCTTTTGTCCCTACCAACGTTATTTCAATCACTGATGGCCAAATTTTCTTAGAAACTGATCTATTTAATTCAGGTATAAGGCCTGCTATTAACCCAGGTATTTCTGTTTCTAGGGTGGGTGGTGCTGCTCAAACCAAGATTATGAAAAAACTGAGTGGAGGAGTTAGAACCGCGCTAGCTCAATACAGGGAGCTGGCTGCTTTCTCTCAATTTGCATCAGATCTAGATGATGCTACAAAAGCCCAGCTTGCCAGAGGTATCAGGATCACTGAGCTTATAAAACAAAAACAATATGCCCCTATGAGCGTTGCTCAACAGTCACTGAGTATTTTTGCAGCAGACAGAGGTTATATGGATGATGTAGAGGTCGAAAAAATTGGCAGCTTTGAAGAAGCATTACATGGCTATTTCACATCAGAAAAAGCTGACCTTGAAAAGAGCATCAATGACACAGGCGATTGGAATGATGACATTGAAAAACAGTTCACTGAAGTTGTTGAGCAATTTAAAAAGACACAAACATTTTAATTTTTAACTAATGGCTAATACTAAAGAAGTAAGAAAGCAGATTGCGAGCATTAAAAGCACGCAAAAAATTACTTCGGCCATGGAAATGGTTGCGGCTAGCAAGATTAAAAAAACACAAAATGAAATGCAGCTTGGTAGACCTTACTCTGAAAAGATCAAAGAAGTGATTTCCCATATTGCAAATTCCAGCTCTGAATACTCACACCCGTTTTATGAACATAGAGAAACCAAGAAAGCATGTTTTTTAGTTGTAAGCTCTGACAAGGGATTGTGTGGTGGCCTTAATATCAACCTGTTCAAACAAGTCATAAGTAAATCAGCAGAGCTAAATGCACAAGGCATTGAATCAAACTTTGCGTTAATTGGGTTGAAAGCTGCTAGTTTTTTTAAATCTGTCGGTGGTGATGTGGTTGCGAATGTTCAAAAACTTGGAGATAAGCCTGATCCAGACGCATTAATTGGACTAACTAAAACAGTTTTAGACCTGCACAGAAACGGCGAAGTAGACCAAGTCTACCTATGCGGAAATGGCTTTGTGAACACCATGACGCAACAGCCTAAAGTTGAGCAACTGATTCCTTTACCAGCCGAAGAGACAGATGAGCTTACAGCAACACACTGGGATTATATTTATGAGCCAGA
Organism: Gammaproteobacteria bacterium; assembly: GCA_045564015.1. Classification (GTDB taxonomy): domain Bacteria; phylum Pseudomonadota; class Gammaproteobacteria; order Magnimaribacterales; family D2472; genus D2472. The sequence continues at coordinate 26,952 of JBJLIB010000010.1, read as the reverse complement.
AGCTCAAGAGTTATTAGAGGGCTTAATGACCAGATACATTGAGTCGCTAATTTATCATGCTGTTATTGAAAATAGCGCATGTGAACAAGCAGCAAAAATGCTGGCAATGAAAAATGCTACTGAAAATGCTGGAGATTTGATTAAAGAATTGGAACTGTTATACAACAACGTAAGACAAGCAGCCATTACTCAGGAATTATCTGAGATAGTTGGTGGAGCGGCTGCGGTTTAAGGAGAAAGAAATGAGCAATGGTTTAATAACACAAATTATCGGAGCGGTTATTGATGTTGAATTTGAGAAAAACAATATTCCAAAAGTCTATGAGGCGATAAATATATCAGAGACAGGCACAGTGCTGGAAGTCCAACAGCAGCTTGGAGATGGCATTGTGAGAGCAATTGCAATGGGTACAACCGAGGGCTTAAAAAGAGGCTTAACAGTTGAGCGAACCAATGCACCCATCTCAGTCCCAGTTGGAGAAAAAACATTGGGCAGAATTATGGATGTTCTTGGAAATCCAATTGATGAGTGTGGACCTATCGGTGCGGCAGAAAACATGCCAATTCATAGAAAGCCACCAAGCTACATGGACCAATCTTTGTCTGATGATTTGCTTGAAACAGGCATTAAGGTGATTGATTTAATTTGTCCATTTGCCAAAGGTGGAAAAGTGGGGCTCTTTGGTGGAGCTGGTGTTGGCAAAACAGTGAACATGATGGAGCTGATTAATAATATTGCAACCGAGCATTCAGGTTTATCAGTTTTCGCTGGAGTTGGAGAGAGAACTCGAGAGGGCAACGACTTCTATTTTGAAATGCAGGAGTCAGGTGTTGTGAATGTAGAAAAACCAAGCGAGTCAAAAGTTGCGATGGTATATGGACAAATGAATGAGCCTCCTGGAAACCGATTAAGAGTTGCTTTAACAGGTCTCACCATGGCCGAGAAATTTAGGGATGAGGGCAGAGACGTACTGTTATTTATTGACAACATTTACAGATATACTCTTGCAGGAGTTGAGGTGTCAGCCTTGCTTGGAAGGATGCCTTCAGCTGTTGGATATCAACCCACACTTGCTGAGGAGATGGGAGCATTGCAAGAAAGGATTACCTCAACTAAAGATGGATCTATAACTTCCATTCAAGCAGTTTATGTTCCAGCCGATGATTTAACCGACCCTTCACCAGCTACAACTTTTGCTCATTTGGATGCCACAGTTGTTTTGTCTAGACAAATTGCGGAACTAGGAATTTATCCCGCAGTGGATCCTTTGGATTCAACCAGCAGACAGCTAGACCCATTGGTGGTTGGAGAAGAACATTATAATGTTGCTCAAGGTGTTCAAGGTGTTTTGCAGAAGTACAAAGAGTTAAAAGACATCATTGCTATTTTGGGCATGGATGAATTATCTGAAGAAGATAAATTGGCAGTATCCAGAGCTAGAAAAGTAGAGAGATTTTTATCTCAACCATTTACAGTTGCTGAAGTATTCACAGGTTCTCCTGGTAAATACGTAAAACTTGAGGACACCATTAAATCATTCAAAGGCATTCTTGCCGGAGACTATGACGATCTTCCAGAACAAGCTTTTTATATGGTTGGTACCATCGAAGAAGCGGTTGAGAAAGCAAAAACTTTATAAAGATGTCTACGATTAAAGTCAGCATAGTTTCATCGAGTGAAGAAATTTATTCTGGCGAAGGAACCATGGTTTTTGCTACTGGCTCACTTGGCGAAATAGGTATTGCGCCAGGCCACACTCCCTTATTAACTGGTCTAGCTCCAGGCCCAGTAAGAGTGCAGAACGGTGCTGAAGAAAAAACCTTTTTTTGCTCAGGTGGCTTCATTGAAATACAGCCAGATATAGTTACTTTTCTTTCGGATACTGCAGAGCGAGCGGAGTCTATGGACGAAGCTGAGGCTATCAAAGCCCAAGAACTGGCTGAAAAAAACATGCATGATAGAGAGTCAGAATTAGATTATACAAAAGCAGCTGCTCAGCTTGCAGAAGCTGCGGCTCGCATCAAAACCATTCAAAAATTAAGAAAAAACAAGTAAGGTACTTGTATCAAGCTTAATTCGTTATTGCGTTGAATATTCATACAATTATCCTTGCAGCAGGCAAGGGCACCCGAATGAACACAAATCTTCCAAAGGTTATGCAGCCGCTTGGGGGGCAGACTCTTATCTCTCATGTTATCAATACAGCCAAGGCAAGCAGCGAAAATATAACTGTGGTGGTTGGCCACAAAAAAGATCTTTTGAGGGAGCACATAGCTGCCATTGATCCAAAGATTAAAATAACAGATCAAGACGAGCAGCTGGGAACAGCACACGCGGTAAAAACAGCGGCACACATGATTCAAGACGATGAAAAAATACTTATTCTTTATGGTGATGTTCCCTTAATTAGTTCATCCACTATTGAATCTCTTATTTCTGCTCAACAAGAATGCACCCTTTTATCAATGCATCTATCAGATCCGACGGGTTATGGAAGGATCATGACAGATGATCAAAATAACGCCTTAAAAATTATTGAACAAAAAGATGCATCGGCAGAGGAAGTCCTAATACATGAAGTATTTACAGGTATTTTGCTAATCAACGGCAGTCTATTAAAAGCATCATTGGAAGAAATTAACAATCAAAACGCTGCCAATGAATACTACTTAACCGACCTTGTTGAGATACTTTCATTAAAAGGGGTTAAAATAAACTGCATTCAAGCCAATCCTACTGAAGTAGTGGGAGCAAACAATAAAAAAGAATTGCATGAGCTGGAAGCAATACTAAGAAATATGAGCGCTGAAAAACTACTAGATCAAGGCATTACACTTTTAGATGCATCGCGCGTTGATGTGCGTGGTGAAGTGGTGGCTGGAAAAGACTGTTCGGTTGATGTGAATGTTATTTTTGAAGGCAAAGTCAGCCTTGGTGAAAATGTAATCATTAAATCGAATGTTGTGCTGCAAGATGTTGCCATTGGTGACAATTCTATTATTGAATCGTTCAGTCACCTTTCATCAGCAACAGTTGGTTCAAATTGCAACATTGGCCCATATGCGCGCTTGAGAGAAGGCTCTGAAATCGGAGACAATGCCAAGATCGGTAATTTCGTTGAAACCAAAAAAACCAGACTAGGCGATGGAGCTAAGGCCAATCATCTCGCTTACCTTGGCGATGCTGATATTGGCAGCAAAACAAACATTGGAGCTGGAACCATTACTTGTAACTACGATGGAACCAATAAACATAAAACAACCATTGGCGAGGAAAGTTTCATCGGAACTAACTCCTCATTGGTGGCACCTTTGAACATTGGTAAAGGCGCCTATGTTGGTGCTGGCTCTGTCATTACCAAGGATGTTCCCGACGAAGCCCTCGCAGTGGCGAGAGGTAAACAAGTCATTAAAGAAGACTGGGCAAAAAACAAAAAATAATATGTGTGGAATTATTGGAGCGGCATCATCTCGCAACGTTGGCAAGCTCTTGGTTCAAGGCCTCCACAAAATGGAATACCGTGGCTACGATTCAGCTGGCATAGCGCTCCATCAAAAAGATAGCATCTTTAATTTAAGAACTTTGGGCAAAGTTAGTTTGCTTGAAGAGGGCATGATTGCAGAAAAGCCAAAGAGCAAGTTAGGCATCGCGCACACTCGCTGGGCAACCCATGGTAAGCCTTCAGAACAAAATGCACATCCGCATGCATCTAGTGGAGAGGTTCATATCGTTCACAACGGAATCATAGAAAATTACCTTGAGCTCACTGAGCAACTTATTGCCGACGGCTACACTTTCAACTCTGAGACCGATTCAGAGGTGATAGCCCATTTATTGCATAAACATCTTAAAAATTCTGACGATCTTTTGACTGCTATGCATGAAGCTGTCAAAGAACTGGATGGCGCATATGCTATAGCAGCAATTCACATCAATGAAAAAAACAGGTTAGTTGTTGCTAGAAACAAAAGCCCACTTTTAATCGGGGTTGGATTGGAAGAAAACTTTGCTGCCTCAGATCCCCTAGCTCTTTCTCAATTAACCAATCAGTTTGTCTTTTTAGAAGACGGAGATGTGGCTGAAATAACCAAACAAAGTTATAAAATTTTTGACGGCATAGATTCAGAAGTGACAAGAGACGTGACTGAAATTGACATAGCAATAAACGCTGTTACCAAAGGTGAATATTCTCACTTTATGGAAAAAGAGATCTATGAACAACCTGATGCGGTTGCCAATACCATTAATGGAAAATTGGGTGAGGATGATGTTTTAGACAATATCTTTGGTCTTGGCTCCTCAGAAATTTTTAGCAAAGTTAAACGAATTCAGTTTGTTGCATGCGGAACAAGCCTGCATGCTGGCAAAGTTGGCAGGTTCTGGTTTGAGAAAATAGCAAAAATTCCATGCTACGTAGATTTTGCCAGTGAATATCGTTACAGAGATCCATTGGTTGAAGACGGCACCTTGTTTGTAACCATTTCACAATCTGGTGAAACTGCCGATACCCTCGCAGCTCTAAGATATGCTCAAGAAAAAGATTATTTAAGCACCCTTTCAATTTGCAATGTGCCAACCAGTTCTTTGGCAAGAGAATCAAAGCACGTGTTATTTACCAACGCCGGTCCAGAAATTGGCGTTGCCTCTACTAAAGCTTTTACCACTCAGCTTGCGGGGCTGATGCTACTGGCTATGTCGATTGCAAAAAGTCTAGATACAGATAAAGAGTTAAGAAAAAACCTAGCGGCAGAACTAAGAGCACTGCCTGAAGTAATCAAAGAGACCTTAAAACTCTCTGATGAAATTCTTGAAATCGTACCCAATATTGCTGATAAGCATAATGCTCTATTTTTGGGCCGCGGCATGTTTTTTCCAATTGTTCAGGAAGGCGCATTAAAACTAAAAGAAATCTCATACATTCATGCTGAAGCCTATCCAGCAGGAGAACTAAAACATGGCCCCCTTGCATTGGTTGATGATCAGATTCCAGTGGTTGCACTTTCACCTGAAAATACTCTTACCGAAAAGCTTGTCTCTAACTTAGAAGAAGTGAAAGCCAGGGGCGGAACCTTGTATGTCTTTGGTGGCGGCAATTCAAAAATTAACATTGAAAGTGGAGCCTTTATCCAAATGCCAGAGTGCAGCGAATTACTTGCTCCAATCATTTATACCATTCCACTTCAAATCCTTGCCTATCAAGTTGCATGTCAAAGGGGCACAGACCTTGATCAGCCTAGGAACTTAGCTAAGTCAGTCACTGTCGAGTAAGTTCGAACAGTGATTTCTTACTTCTAAAAAATATACAAACCTTATACACATTAGAACCTTAAAAAACCTATATGTGTTTTTTTAAAGTATATAATTAGATTTCATAAAAAATAATTAAAAAAGATTATGAGCATAAAAGAGGCATGCCTAGAAGTTTTTACTAATTGGAATAATTTCAGTGGAAGGGCATGCAGAAGTGAGTTCTGGTATTTTTGCTTAGCATTATTGATTGCAGGTTTTGTGATCACTTTCATTGAAACAATACTTTATGCATCCATTGAAGGTTTTCCAACTATACTTACATATGGAATGGAGTTTAGAGATAAAGAATGGCAGAGTGTAAGAAATCCTAATGGACTATTAACATTAATATTTAATGCAATTATTTTATTTCCTTCTATATCTGTAACCTCCAGAAGACTCCAAGACAGGGGTATTTCAGGATGGTGGCAATTATCTTATTTCACTATAATCGGGATATTTGTAATTTTCATTTTACTAATGCTGCCATCAAAGGAAGATGAAAATAAATGGGGAAGAAATCCACTACTAGATATGTAAATCACTGTTTAAACTTAATCAGTGACTGTTGAATAAAAAATTTTTCCTGGTTGGTCAGGAAAAACTCAAAACGTTTTAACATTAAACCTACAAAAAAGTTTTCAAAAATTTTAGAATCATGTGATGAAAAATTTATTATCAAAATACGGTAAACACTTTTGGTATTTGCCACTTATTATAAGTTTATGGTCTTGGTGGACATTCTTCTCTTTGCCCATAGACTGGGGAGATTTTTCGTCTCCACTCTTTCTTTCTGCATTTACTTATTATTTCTTTCTAAAGTGCACTGGAAGACTCACTGACAAAGATGACCCCTTTGTAGAATGATTAGCAAAATAAAAAAATATGAATTTTGGATTTTAATAATTTTTGCCATAGCAATGTATTTATCTGAAAACATATTTGGTATTGATGGACTCCATGATATTGGAACGGTATTTTTCTTAATAGCAATTATTTCTCTTTCAATAAAAAAATTTATGAATAAAAATAACTGAATCGTGAGTGCAAATCACTGTTTAAAATTACTCCACCGTGATGGGTTTTTTTTGTATGTAACAATTTATGAATAAATTAACCAATCTTAATTTCTTTTTAATTTGGGTTTTTGGTTTTTTTGTTCTCCTGTCATTTGATTTATTTGTAGAAGGTTTTGTATTTGAGTGGTTGGAATGGAATGGTACAAATAAGAATGACTGGTTTTTTGTTCTTTGGTGGGGTTTGGTTATTATTTGGTTTTTAAATGGTTCAATTTCTTTATATCAAAGACTAAAAAAATAATGGATAAAAAAACTGTTACATACAAAATAAACCCATCACGGTGGAGTAGTTTTAAATAGTGATTAAATGAGGGTGTTTTTTTATGATTTTTAAATTACTTCCTCAAGAGAATTTAAACAATATTCTATATTCTTTTGATTAGAAGACTGTCCCATCAGTCCAATTCGCCATACTTTTCCTGCAAAAACCCCAAGGCCAGCTCCAATTTCGAGACTAAATTCATTCAATAGTCTTTGTCTTGATTCTAGATCATTTACACCATCAGGAATATAAATAGCATTTAATTGAGGCAATCTGTCCTCTTCTTTTACTAAAAATTCTATATTTAATTTTTCTAGACCTTCTCGGAGTTGAAGATGATTTTCTTTATGTCTTTTCCACGAATTTTCTAGGCCTTCTTCACTTAACATTACCAAGGCTTCATGCAATCCATATAATGAATTTATAGGTGCAGTATGATGATAAGATCGGCCTCCTTCTCCTTCCCAATATGACATGATTAAGTTTAAATCAAGAAACCAACTCTTCACTTTTGATTTTCTATTCTTAATCTTTTCCTTTGCAGCATTACTAAAACTAATTGGCGATAAACCGGGGGAAGCAGACAAACACTTTTGTGTGCCAGAATAAACTGCATCAATTCCCCATTCATCTACTTTTAAGGGAACTCCAACCAAACCAGTGACAGTATCTACAATTGATAAACATCCGTGATCATGTGCTAATTTTGTAATTGATTCTGGATCTGTAAGAGCTCCAGTAGAGGTTTCAGCATGAACTGAAGCAACAATTTTTGCATCCTTGTGTTCATTTAGGGCCGATTCAATTTTATTTAAATCTACTTTTGTTCCCCATTCATCGTCAATAACTATTGGTATTCCACCAAATCGTTCGACATTCTCTTTCATTCTTTCGCCAAAGAACCCGTTTTTAGCAATAATTACCTTGTCGTCAGGTTCAACAAGATTTGCAAAGCAACATTCCATACCTGCCATACCAGGAGCCGATACAGCAAAAGTTAACTCATTCTGTGTTTGAAACGCATATTGAAGTAGCTGTTTCGTTTCGTCCATCATTTTTATAAAAATAGGATCGAGATGACCAATAGTTGGTCTTGCCATCGCTTCCAAAACTCTAGCGCAAACATCAGATGGACCTGGGCCCATTAAAATCCTATTTGGTGGTATGAATGAATTTACTTTCATATCGATATGATACTAGATAAAGACTTTTCTTTTAAAAAAATCGGTTGGAAAAAGTCTAAAAAAAAGCACTGGAAGTATAATGGGTAATGGGTTTAATAAAAGTAGACAGTTTAATCTACTCAATGCCGGTGGAGTAAAAAAAGATCAGTTTTTTAGGACTTAATGATGGAAATAAATTGGGTGATTTTAGGTTGGCTAATCGACATGATTCTTAATGGTTTTGTGTGGCTTATCATTGCAGCATTTTCTGTGTTATTAATTGATATGACTGACACATGGACAAGAAAAGCTATTAAATGGATCGGTAAAGTCGATGATTGGATAAGAATTTTTATAGATAACTCATTTGAATGGATTCAAAAGAAGAATCTTAAAATAATCTCTAGTATTATATTATTAATTATCTTTGGTATTCTTGCTCAACTAGGAATAATACCTAAGTTGATAACTTAATATAAAAAGATATTCAAAATAAAGAACGAAATCAAATTACTGTTCAAATCTAACCAGTAACTGAAGAGCACTTTTGTTTTCAGAATAAATTTTTTAGCAGGATAAAATATGTTAATAGCGGTGGGCACAGTCATAGTTCTAGCAGTGATATTTGGACCATCCTTGTGGGTAAAGTTGGTAATGAAGAGACACTCATCGGTAAAGCCTGAAATGCCTGGTACTGGGGGAGAGCTTGCAAAGCATTTAATTCAGCGGTTTTCTTTAAAAGATGTGGAGGTCGAAGTAACTGAGCTAGGAGATCATTATGATCCAATTGAAAAAAAAGTTAGACTTTTGCGAGAGCATTATGAATCTAAATCCTTAACCGCAATCGCTATTGCGGCTCATGAGGTTGGACATGCGATTCAGGATCAGCAAGGTGATAAACGCCTGGCTACAAGAACAAAGATGGCCCCCGTTGTTGATAAGGTGGCCCGTTGGAGTGCTGCCATTATTTCTTTATCGCCGGTGATCGGGATTATTACGCGGCATCCAATGCCATTTTCTGTATTGCTTTTTCTGGGACTATCCGGTTTTGTCGCTCGCATGATGTTTCATGCGGTGACTCTGCCGATTGAGTTTGATGCAAGTTTTTCCAAAGCGCTTCCCTTATTAAGGGAAGGGAATTACGTATCGCAGTCAAACGAAAAAGCCGTTAGTAGTATTCTGAGGGCAGCAGCTCTAACTTATGTGTCGGCTGCGCTGGCCGACATTTTAAACCTTGGTCGTTGGATCGTTTTACTATCAAGGCGATAAAATAAGGCAGAGTAGTTTTTTTTAATTATTTTTTGATAAAATAATAAAAAGTATCACGAGAAGGATTAAGCTCCTCTCCAACCTGCCAACTTCCGGCAAGGTGGAAAAAAGATACGGCGTTCAGCAAAAATAGGAGGAAAGAATGTCAGTAAGCAAAAAACTTAACAAACCTTTAATATTAGATTCAGCTCTTGGCACAGAGCTTGAAAATCGTGGCGAGTATCTCCCAAGCTTTAAAACCTCTATATGGTCCGCATATTGCTTAATACATAACCCAGAAGTTATTAAACAAATACATATCGATAATATAGAAGCAGGCGCAGATGTAATTACCACATCAAATTATCAAGCTACACCAGAATTGTTAAAACGAGAACCCAGTGCTCCCTCATATGAAGATTTGGCAAAGCGATCATTAGAATTGTGCAAAGAAGCAGTCATTCAAACTGGAACACAAACTAAGATAGCAGGATGCTACCCTCCAATTCATGTTACTTTCAGGCCTGATTTAAGCGCAAAAGAAAAAAAATTAAGAAAGTTTTATGAGACATTAGGAGAAGTTTATCAAGGTGAAGTTGATGTAATTATTTGCGAGACTATGGCATCAATTTATGAGGGTATTATTGCTGCATCAACCGCTAAAAATTTTTCTGATACAGTTTGGTTAAGCTGGACCACAAGAGGCAATAAGCTTAACAGACTGCCTAGCACTGAGTTGCTAGATCTTGCAATTAGCGAAGGCTTGAAACTAGATGTTGAGTGTCAATTGGTTAATTGCGTTCATGCGGATACAGCAAGTCTGGCCATCGAGAAGCTTAAGCAAGAAAAAACTTTTGGAATATACGCTAATTCTTCAATATATAAAAAAAATAAACTTGAGGGCTTCGTTAGTGACTCCGACGAATGGCATTATCACAACCATCAGCCCATCAATCATGTTGAATACAGAGACTTTGTATTAGAGTGGATTAATAATGGAGCGTCGGTTATTGGTGGATGTTGTAGAACCACAACTGAACATATTAAAGAAATAAAAAAATTAGTTGATAATTATGAGGTAGCCAATATTAACTAATGAAAAATTTTCTAGCAAAATACGGCAAACATTTTTGGATAGTATCATTATTTGTTACCATCCCGTCTTTGTATGATTTCTTTTTGAAAGATGGAGATCTGTTTATTGCTTTAATGCTATCAGGCTGCTCTTATTATTTTTTCCTCAAAGGAACAGGAAGACTGCTGGATAAAGACGACCCATTTGTTGAATGAAAAAAAATTTGAAAATTACCTTACTTTATTGATACAAAATATTTCATTTTGAAACTGTATTTGATTTGAACCATCTATTGTTCTGCTAACTTTATTTCTAAGCCTTGTATTATTTTCAAAGGCTTGAATATCTTTTTCTGCTATTTGTCCCACGTATAATATGTTTGCCCACTTACCATCTGTGTTATGACCAAATAATTCTGTAACTGTTTTATCGGGAGCCCTCTTAAATTTGAAATGATAATTTTGTGGTTTTGAAAAACTATAAATATTGTTTTCCCCAAATGGATTATCTTTTAAATACTCAATGATGTCTTTTGCGTTGTTTGGGAAAGCTTCTTTATCTTTAAATGCTAGCTTCAATACTTTTTGAACAGACTCTCCGCCAATTGAATGAGTGACCAACAGTTTTCCAGATTTATTTAAGAGCCGCATTAGCGGGCCAATTACATTGTTAACTTTGACTTTTACAGATGAAGCAGCTCTATAGGCTTGGGATGCAATAATGAGATCATAGTTATTATTCTTATAGTCATTTTGAAGAAACTTTTTTAGGTGTTTTTGATTATCTTCTCTAAAAACTCTAATAATGCATGGGCTAGAATAGGATGTTCGATCTTTTTTATCTATTTCAATGCCCCAATTCTTTTTAATAAAATTTCCTAAAAGATTTCCTGATATTTGAGCATTGAAATCAAATGAATTATTGCTCTTAAGGATCAAATTAAATTCCTTGATTTTCTTATCCTTAATCCTGTGTGAGCTTTCAATTAAACCCAGTTCTGAAAATTTTACATTTGTCATGGTGATGAGTAAGTTTGGATGCTCAACGAATCTATCAGGCATTTTTTCTAATGTATTTTTTAAATCCTCATAACTAATCTCTTTTCCAGTCAGCAAAAGGGAGGTGTAGGGGTGATGCTTGTGAAAGCTTTTAATGATGTTTGAAAAGATTGTCCCATCGCCGGTACCAGCATCTAAAATTCTTAAATAAGACTTGTTTTCAGATAGGCCTGCAATATGCGGATAGACCTTTTCGGAAATTGCTTTTTTCTCTCCAGTGTTTTGTATAAATGATAAATATTTCAATCGATCATCAAAGAATCTTTTTTTACCCATTTTTATAACTGAAACACTTTTAGAGATAATAATCTAAAATGTTAGGATTGATAACTGATATTGCTTCATCGATTATGAAAAAAATTAATTTAAAAAAAAATTTCACAAAATTTCAGAACAATGGTCGCCAACTGATGAAACTTTTTTGTTTAGGATAATTAATGTTTATTAACGAAAACTTGTTTTTAATTGGTGCAGCATCAATTGCTTTTATTGGAATGTTATTTCACGGAGTAGCAGGGCACAAAATATACATGGGCAATATTTATAAAAGTGAAATGGAGGGATTGACCAAATCTTTAAGCTTAGTTTCTTGGCATGTTTTCTCCATCTTGCTTTTGATTAGTGCCATAACTTTATTTTACATAGCCTATAACCCAAAATTTGATATAGCAGCTTATCCGATTATTGGCGTTAATCTTTTAGGATCTCTATTATTTATTCTCCTTGGGCTGGGTCGTCATAAGGCCTTGCTAAAAATGCCGGGAGCTTACTTAATGGGAAGCACCGCACTGCTTGCTTGGTTAGGCATTCAATAGATATTTATCCTTTTTACAAACTTATAGATGAACAATCTTCGTATTACTTCTTTTAACAAAAAATATAAAGCAGATTTTGAGAAACTTAATCGTGAGTGGATTGAAGAATTTTTTCAAATGGAGGATGAAGATTTTCATACTCTGCAAAATCCTGAGTCTTATGTAATACAAAAGAATGGCGAAATCTTTTTTGCTATAAATGATCAAATAGTAATAGGAACCGCTGCCATGATTCCTTTTTCAGAAGATGTATTCGAGCTTGCTAAAATGTCAGTTAAAAAAGGCTTTCAAGGAAAAGGAGTGGGCAAATTATTATTAAAAAGATGTATTCAATTTGCACAAGAAAGAAATGCAAACGAAATTTTTCTATTAACAAATGACATTCTAAAACCAGCCCTTAATCTATATTTGTCTTGTGGTTTTGTCATAAAAAATAAGTACGATGACGAAAGATATGAAAGAGGCAATACTAAAATGCATCTAATCCTTTGAAGGGAAATTGTTTAAATTAAATGTCAAAAATATCAGCATTATTTCTTCTTTAAAATATGTTTTAATTAAAACTCTATTTATCTTAATAAAAAGGAAATTAAAATGAAAAATGCTTTATTTGGAATGGCTCTGTTTATGTTTTCAGTTTCAGCTTTCAGTGCTGCCGATGACTTAAACCTAACAAAACGTCAGGCTGATGCCGTCATGACGATTACTAATGTTGATATTGGCGATGACTTATCAACAATAAGCGCAACGGGAAAGATGGGTGAATATGGCACAGTGTATGTTACCTATAACTTAACTTATGCAACTAGCACGAGTGGATTTGTTTCCGGCAATGGCCGGGGCGCCATAGATGCTGACAATGTAGCTGCAGGAGCTTTTCGTGGCATTTGGACACGTGAAGGCTCAATCATAAAAATACGCCAAATTGTTCAAATTAATGACGGTACTCAGAATTTTGATGTCATTGATATTGATATGTTGAAAGATACATTTGTTATTAAGGCCTATACATTAAAGTAACCTGATGCAAAAAAAACCCAACCTCAAACAATGGAATATCCCTTATAAGAATCATAATATAATGATTTCTAATTGGTGGGGTTGGGATTTTAAGGGGTCTGCAGATCTATTTATCGATGATCAACATCTAGATCAAGATACCAGCATTGTCGCAGAGACGAATAAGCCCCTCCTTAAAACTAATAATTTTTCAGACGATATTTCATCAGTAGACGTTTATGTTGCAGGGCTTTTTTCAGTCAAAATCTCGGTCCTTGTTAATGGAGAAAATATTTATAGCGATCCCTTAAATATGTTTGACAGATTATTTATCAAAAAATCAACTAAGGCAGATTGATTAACTATTAACATCAAGGCATAAACATGAATAATTTTTTACATACAGTTGCTTTAATCCTATTGTTGGTTGGTATCACCCTGACATATTTCGATAATTATTACGCGACTTTAATTTTCTATCTAATCGGACTGATATATATATTAATTGGATGGGACCAAGTTGGTGGAATTGTTCCCAATTCAAAAATTTTTATGTTTATAGGCCTGCTTATTACAACAATAACATTTGCAGGTGAGTTTATTGTTGGTCTTATTACGCAAGATACCTTAATGATTTACCAAGAAACAATCGAGGCATATAAAAATAAGAGTTAGTTTGTTTGGTCTTACATTACTTAATAACTCAAAGAATTTAAAAATCTCATAGTTTTAGGGCCGCTTTTTTATCCCGATTTATTACATCACTATTAATAAATTATATCCGGCAAAAGGCAAAACGACTTAGTTTGCAAATCAACCAGACTTGAAAATAGACCATTTGTAAACATCTACAAATATATAAAATTTCTTGTATATTAGATTGAGGAGCAGATTATGAAGATCATATTAATTATATTTATTTCCTTTTCTTCGCTTTCTTTTGGACATGGCGCCAATAAGGGTGATTTTTCAGGGACTTGGAGGCTGGTTGAGTTTGCAGTTGACGATCAGTACCAGGATGTGCCAAATCCAACTCCAATCAAAATGTACAAGAATGGAGAATTTGTAATTATTTTTTACCTAGAAAATAAAATGCATTTTAATATGGGCAAATATATCCTTAAGAATGGAAAACTAACAGAAACTATTTTGATGAGTAGCACTGAATCACTTGTAGGTGAAAACGTTACGTTTAAACCAAATTTTATGGGCGATAAAAATTCATTTAATTTAACAATTGACTTTGAAGATTATAAAAGTTTTGAAAGGTGGGAAAAAACACACTGTGATGTTGTGGCCTGTGCCAAAATAAGAACCAGGAATAATTGAGAGTATTTTAAAAAGTTAGAATATGCATATAAAACAAATACCCATTAGGAATGACTTGCGGAATTTCATGTATTTGTTGGCATGTGAAAAGACATCTGCAGCCATAGCAATAGACCCGCTAGATTACGCTTTGTGTCTTGAGACGGCTAACGAAATGGGCTGGAAAATAGAAACCGTTGCTAACACCCATCATCATCATGATCATATTGGAGGGAATGATCAAGTTATAGCTGCAACAGGCGCTAAGTTGGTTGCACATGAGGATGCAATGGATGCTATACCCGGCGTTAATATAGGCCTAAAAGCAGGTGATGAGGTAAGTTGTGGAGAATTTAATTTAAAAGTAATGGATACCCCTGGACACACCATGAGCCATATTTGTTTATATTTTTCAGGAAATGTTGAAGAGCAACCTGCATTATTTTGCGGTGATACTTTATTCAATGCTGGTGTTGGTAGGTGTGATTTTGGCGGCGAACCAAAAATTCTTCATAAAACCTTTGAAGATCAAATTTTTCCCCTTGCAGACAGCGTCCGAATTTTTCCTGGCCATGATTACATTGAAAATAATTTAGAGTTTACCCTTGATAGAGAGCCTGAAAATGAGCAAGCTCTATCTTTGCGTGACAAATTTAAAAATGGGCTCAATGCAGAAAGTTTTGTAAGTGATATAGGGTTGGAAAGAAAAATCAATGTCTTCTTTAGATTGAATGCGCCTCAGGTTCGGGCTGGCATAGCCGCTAGCTTAAATACAGAGCTTGAAAATTTAGATAATGAAAAAACTTTTATAGGTTTGCGTAAACTACGCGATAGTTGGTAGAAAATAAGATAAATATTTTATTAACATGCCTCAATGCATCTCATGTATCGCTTGCAGTTAGCGAGCATCTCCAATAGAATCAAGTCTCTTTAACACGATGAATACTCAATTAAACTCAGATAAATTGGCAATGGCACTATCTTTTGTATGTGCTCTGCATTGTCTTTTTGTTCCCTCTTTCTTTATTCTCAGTACAGGGTTTATGGCTATTTCATTAGACAGTGTGCTCGTGCATCAGCTGTTATTAATATTTGTAGTTCCGGTAAGCTTGTATGCGCTAATTGCCGGATATAGAAACCATAAAATATCTTGGGTTCTTTTATTTGGCGCATGTGGCTTGGCTCTTCTGTTTCTTGCTGTGCTTCTTGGCCCTAACATTTTAGGAGACTTTAATGAAAAAGCACTAACTTTAATGGGCTCAACCATTGTTGCTTTTTCACACTTCAAAAATTATCAAGTTTGCAGAAAGCTTGACTGTGTTTGTCACGATTAACTATTCGCTTACCAGTTAAATTCTTATCGTGCTAATATACCCCCCATGGGTATATTAAAAAAAATACTTTTTTCAATATTTTTAATTGTTAATGTTGAGGCAAGACCAATTTCATATTCAGGTGGCTCAACTATGATGGCCATGTCAGACAATATGAAAGAATCTATTTATTACCATTATTCACCGACGTATAAATACTCAGTTGGGATAGAGTCTGTGAAAGATAAATTTTTTGACAAGGATTATCTCCACCTGAGACTTACTTATTTGTTGAATAGAAAAAATACTAAAAACTCTCAAAGAAACTTGTACTTTCAGTCAGCTATTTCACCAGATGATTTAAATGAAAATTTTTATGGCATCCACGGAGACTGGGAAACAAGAAGATTTTTTACAGGCTTTGGATATAAGAGAGTCATTAACAATATTCGAGATTTTACTGAGCAGTACTATCAGGTAGGGATAGCCCCTTATATTGGTGAATATGGAGATTTTCATACCTGGATGATGCTAAAGAGTAAAAAAAACTCGCTCACTGGCGATTGGATAACATATCCAGTTTTAAAGTTTTTTAAGGGGGATTTCTTAGTTGAGATTGGCTATCACAGCGATCTTGATTGGGATATTCATATGATGTATAGATTTTAAGGAGAAAATGAAATGAATAAACTATATTTTATGTCCATGTTGGTTATATCAAGCTTTGCTTGGGCAGATCATGATCACGATCATGGCGATAACCATGCGATGGAAATGGAGGCCCATTCTCATGAGGGCCACATGCACGATGTTTTAGTTGATGGCAAAAAACTTGAGGTGGACCCAGACAGATTTGATAAATTCGTTGAGGGACAAAAAAACTCGCAGGTTGCAGTTATTAGTGTGAATGGCATGGTGTGTGATTTTTGTGCAAGAGGTATCGAAAGAACTTTTAAAAAAGATAAGGCAGTTCAGAAGATTGACGTTGATTTAACCAGAGGAAAAGTTTTGGTTATGTACACTCAATCTGCAAAAGTTAATTTTGAGGATATTAAGCAAAAAATTCTTTCTAACGGTCAAAACGCAACTGATCTTCAGATTATTTCAATATAAGAGGTTACGGTGAAGGATAATACTGCAAATATTTTTTCACTTTTTGCTTCTTCGTCAACATTGATTTGTTGTGCTTTACCTTCATTGTTTGTTGCCCTTGGAGCTGGAGCGTCTTTTGCCAGTTTAATTACTCACATCCCTTTTTTAATTACTTTATCTCAATACAAAATACAAATTACACTTTTTGCATTGGTGATGATCGTGATGGCTGGATATGTTAATTACAGGACTTATCACATGCCGTGTCCTGCTGACCCAGAGCTTGGAAGGTTATGCATGCAAACTAGAAGGCGTTCAAGAATTCTTTACTATATCTCCTTGGTGATTTTTATTTTTGCTACAATGTTTACCTACTTAGTCCCAAGTTTTTTATAGCCATGAAGCATCCCTGTCACAAGAATCAAATTGCTAGTCTTCGTCGTATCAAGGGGCAAATTGAGGGCGTTGAGCGCATGATTGCAGAAGGTAAATATTGCGTAGATATTCTTAATCAAATTAAGGCAACCAAAAATGCAATTTCCACTGTTGAGGGAAAAATTTTAAAAACGCATTTGCAAGAATGCATCAAAGAGTCTTTCAACGGAAATGGAGACAGCGATAATAAAATTGAAGAAATTGTTAAGCTCTTAAAAAGATGAAGCTAATTGTAAGAAATACTCACAAATACTTAAGCTTTTTCATTTCTATACAGCTGCTCTTGTGGACAATTTCAGGTATTTACTTTGCATTCAATAAAATTGAGAATGTTAGGGGAGAGCAATATCGGCTTCAACCACCATCTAACTATAGTTTTAAGAACATAGAGTTTGAGATTCCTGAAGCCACCTCAGCAGTTGTAAAAAAGCGATTAGACAAGACCATCATTGCTGCTTCAACAAAAGCTGGAATGAGATATTTTGATGAAGCGGGAGACCCTTTAAAGAAAATTTCATTTGATGAAGCAAAAAAGATTGTTACAAAAAATACACTGCTTAAGCCAATTGCAGTTGAGGAAATTAATGAATCAAAAAAAGGCTCTGAATACAGAGGCAGGCAATTACCCATTTATAAAGTGATCGCCCATAATACCAATGCCAAAGAAATTAATGCATATTTAAATATTTTTAGCGGGGATATCGTAGCCATAAGATCAGCACAATGGCGGATATGGGATTTAATGTGGGGTTTTCATATCATGGATTGGCAAGAAAGAGACAACATAGATAATATGCTATTAAAAATATTTTCTATATTAGCTTTAATAAGCTCCCTGTCTGGCATCTTGTTATTTTTTAAAATTGATATTAGAAAAGAAACTTAATTGATAGCACTATGAAAGATGCAGTAGCAGTTTTTAACGAATGGGCTGAACTTGATAAAGATCTAGGGATGGAAAAGGGCCATGCCGATGCTGTGACTGAAATGCTAGATTTTGCTTTGAAAGAAAGGCATAGAATCAACAATGAGTTCACTTTTTTAGATTTAGGCTGTGGTAATGGCTGGGTTGTTAGGAGGATTGTTGATGATCCATTATGTAGCAAAGCCCAAGGAATCGATGGTGCTAATCAAATGATTGCCAACGCAAAAGCACGAGGAAATAACGAGGATTACATTCTTGCAAACATTCATGACTATGAGCCTAAAGAAAAATATGATCTTATTCATTCCATGGAGGTTTTGTATTATTTAGAGGACCCTGAATCCATATTAAATAAAATATTTAGTTCATGGCTTGCTGAAGAAGGACGGCTGATAGTAGGAATAGATCTATATTATGAAAATAAAGACTCTCATACCTGGGAAGGAAAAGTGGGAACCAAAATGCTGATGTTAAAACAAGCTGAATGGATAGATATGTTCAAGAGAGCAGGTTTTTCCGATGTGGAGGCCTGGCGCGCAAATCAGATCCAAGGTTGGGCTGGGACCTTAGTATTAACAGGGAAAAAGAATTAAAAATTTTAAAAAAACTTTTTCAACAACTTTCAACAAATGCAATAATTAACCTTTAGTTTTTAGGAGACGCTAATGAAAATATCTCTACCAGTTTTTGTAATAACTTTTTTGATCTTTATATCCAACGACCTTGAGTCTGCTGATCATGATGATGCCATGAATTTAGATCAAGTAGCGCATGCTTTTGGTTGGAATTTTGAAGAGGCTGAAATTCAAACACAAAAGGTTGCAGAAGGCCTTTATGTGCTCTTTGGAGTAGGCGGCAACATTGCGGCTTCTATTGGTGAAGATGGAGTTTTGATTGTTGACGATCAATTTCCTCAGGTCATGGATAAAGTTCAAGCGGCAATTTTAAAAGTTGGAGGCGGAGAAGTTGACTATGCTGTTAATACTCACTGGCATTTTGACCATGCTGAGGGCAACAACGCATTAGGCCCGCAAGGGACTAAGATCGTAGCTCATGCTAATGCGCGAGCAGATATGGCAAAGGGAGGAGTGATCAATATGGTAATTGCCAAATATAAACAGCAACCTTATCCAGATAAAGCTTTGCCTGTATTGACATATGATCACGGAATGCAGATTCACTTTAATGGCGGTGAGATTGATTTAAAAAACTTTGCATCCGCCCATACCAATGGAGATACAGCAGTTTTTTTTAAAAAACAAAATGCCGTTCATTTGGGAGACGTTTTTAATAATGCCGGCTATCCATTTATTGATGTTGGAAGCGGAGGCAGCATCGATGGAATGATTAAGTTTTGTGAAGATACTCTTAAACTTGCCAATGATAATACTATAGTGATTCCTGGACATGGACCAGTTACAAATACAGCAACTCTAAAGGAATATATTTCTATGTTAAAAACGGTTCGCTCAAGAGTTGCCGCATTAATTGCGGATGGAAAAACGTTACAAGAAATCAAAGACGCCAAACCAACCGAGGACTTTGATAAGATCTATGGTCCTGAAACTGGCTCGCTTGGTTTTATCAATCGTGTGTTCACTAGCCTAAGTGAATAAGACTTATAATTTTTTAAAATGTTTAATAGCCTTGATCACCTAATTATTGCCGTTGAAGATTTAGACAAGGCCACACAAAACTATCAACTCATCATGGGCGTACCACCAGTTTGGAGTGGTGAGCACAAAAGTCTGGGAACCAGCAACACATTATTTAATTTTCAAAATACTTATCTTGAGCTCTTATCTGCAACCGGCGAAGGTTTAGGCGCTGATCTTATAAATTATTATTTAAAGGATACTGGAGAAGGCTTGATAGGAATTGTATTTGCAACAAATGACATTAAAGACGTTCATCAATCTCTTCAAAATCAAGGCTTTCTTATCGGAGAGCCAACAGATGGGGAGGGGATAAACTCGGCTGATCAAAAAATAAGAAAATGGAAAAATCTATTTTTACCACCGGATTTAACAAGGGGCATCTTTTCATTTGTCATTGAGCATACCCATGGATATTTGCCTCAACCAAAAGAGCAGAAAGAATCAGAGCCATATAAATTAGATCATGTAGTTATTAACACCAATGATGCGGATGGATTTATAGAGATATATAAAGATGTATTTAATCTCCGCCTTGCCTTGGATAAAACCATTGAGCATTGGCAAAAAAGAATGCTTTTTTTTAGACTAAACCAAACCACCATTGAGGTGATTGAACAAGAAGATGACTTGCCACCCAATGATAAGATGTGGGGCTTGGCTTGGGATGTAAAAAATATAGAAAAGGCTCATCAAAGGCTTGTAGACGCAGGCGTTGAAGTCACACCCATTCAAAAAGGCATCAAAGAAAAAACATTGGTTGCTACGGTTAAATCTCATACTCACAATGTCCCAACACTTTTAATAGAGCATCTAGATTAGTTGGACTATAATTTTTATGCTCTCTATGAAAAAAATAATTCTTTCACTCTTCATATGCACATCTTCATTTTTTATGGGCTTACTTGCAGCCTCTAATATTAGTGAGGCCACTATTCACTCTGAAAAAATTATTCTAGGTTCAGGTTGTTTTTGGGGAGCTGAAAAAGGCTATGAATTGCTGCCAGGGGTCATAGACGCAGTTTCTGGTTATGCTGATGGCAAAGGTGTCCGAGCTTCTTATAGAGAGATAACCAAGCTTAAAAATAAGTTTAATGTTAATAATCATGCTGAGGTGGTAGAGGTCACTTATAACAAGAATCTTATTTCTACTGAAGAGCTGCTAATGCATTACTTTGAATCCCATGATCCAACTCAATTAAACAGACAAGGAAACGACATAGGCACCCAATATAGATCTATTATTCTTTACTCAACCCAAGAGCAAAAACAGGTAGTTGATAGCCTTATGCAAACCTATCAAACGCTTTTATCAGCTGCAGGTTATGGGCCTATAGTTACTTCAGTCAAACCCGTTGAGAATTTTTACAAGGCTGAAAAATATCATCAAGACTACATAGCAAAAAACCCTAATGGATATTGTCCAGATCACTCGACTGGAGTTAGATTTGATAAAAGGAATACATTAGAAATATTGGATAATTCTAAGTTGCTTTCTGGAAAGCATATTATTGTTATTGAAGCAGAGGGCTACTGTCCTTATTGTGAAAAATTTAAAGCTGAGGTTGTTAAAAATTATCTTGGGAATATTCCGCTTATATTTAGATTTGCATCTCAACTGCAGGACTTAGAGATTAAATCACCAACATGGGCAACCCCAACTATTTTGTTTATAGAGGATGGAGAAGAGGTTTTTGGTTATCAAGGCTATCTAAGCCCAAAAGAATTTTATCAAGCTCTTGGTTACTTCAAGCTTGGAGATTCAGAGGCCTATAAAGTTGCTTTTCAGCAAGGTACCGATGCAAGGTTTTGCAAAGAATATGAAATTTTTAAAAACACACCAGATGGTGTTTTTGTAGATAAATTAAGCGGAGCTCCGTTGTTTGATACCAAAGATAGGTTTAATTCTTCTACTGGATGGCTTTCATTCACCGCACCAATTAAGGGTTCTGTTTATACAAAACCTGATAATAGTTATGGGATGAGACGAACAGAAATAAGATCAGTTACATCAGACATTCATTTGGGTCATGTTTTTCCGGATGGGCCAAATGGGATGCCAAGATACTGTATTAATGCCACTGTGCTCGAATTTAAACCTAGAGAGGACTTAAGCTAAGCCAGCATTAATTAAAAAGTAATTGCAAAATAATTTTTTAAGAATAAAATGATTTCATCGTGATTTGATCCTATTGCTGCGATGTTAACCAAAGAGCTAAAACGGAACACATTCCCAGGATTTAATTAAGACTTACCGTTTGCGATTAAGCAACAATGATTAAGTCTATGTATGAGGTAGATGAGTATGAAAAGACAATTAATTGAGAGATTAAATGAAGGCCCTGTAATTTGTGCAGAAGGCTTCTTATTTGAGGTAGAAAAAAGAGGTTATTTGGCTTCGGGTGAATTTGTACCCATGGTTGCATTAGAGCATCCAGAAGCGCTCGAAAATCTGCATAAAGATTTCCAGCATGCAGGTTCTGATATTGTTGAAGCCTTTACATACAATGGTCACAGAGAAAAAATGAGAGTCATTGGAAAAGAAGAGTTATTGGAGCCTTTAAACAGAGCTGCACTAAAAATAGCAAAAAAAGTTGCTGATAATCCGATTGATGGCGGTGAACCCAACTTAATGGCTGGCAATATTTCTAACTCAAATATTTGGGCTGAAAATGACAAAGATGCTCAAAAAGAGGTCTATAGGATGTTTAGCGAAATGGTTGAGTGGGCGGTTGATGAAGGCGCCGACATGCTTGTTGGTGAGACTTTTTATTATGCCGAAGAAGCATATACAGCCCTAGAGATTATTCAAAAAGCTGGACTTCCATCCGTCATTACAATAGCCCCTATGGCAGAAAACATTATGAGAGATGGGGTCTCCATTCTCGATACTATGAAAGAATTAGAGCAAAGGGGGGCAGATGTTGTTGGGATGAATTGTTTCAGAGGCCCAGATACCATGATGCCTTATCTCAGAGAAGCGAGAGAAGCTCTGAAGTGTCACATGGCTGCATTACCTCTCCCATTTAGAACCACAGAGGAACATCCAACTTTCTTTAATCTGCCTGATGAAAATGGATGCACTTGCCCAGCACCTCATGGCAGAACATTCCCAACCGCTCTTGACCCTTTATATTGTAATAGATATGAAATGAGAGAGTTTGGTAATGAAGCAGTAGCTTTAGGCATTAATTACCTCGGTGTTTGCTGTGGGGCAACACCCATGCATATAAGGGAAGTTGCAGAAGCTGCAGGCCTAACAGTTCCAGCAAGCAAATATAGAGAAAAAATGGAAAATCATTTTATGTATGGCACCAACGAGAGGATCGCAAAGCACATGCAAGATTATGGAGATGATGCCTAGCGCCCTCATAAAAGCAAGGCCTAAAACATCTGGTTATAAAAACTTTTGACTTCTCATGTCAGAGGGTTATATTTTTATAACTATGAATAATTTTAATAAATTAACCTCAGTATTTTTGGTTGGATTATTTTTTTTAAGCATGCAAGCTTTTTCTTATGATTCTGACATACAAAATTGCATAGATATATCAGACCCACCTGCAAGACTTGCCTGCTATGACGCAATTTTTAAAAAAAATAAATCTATTGAAGAGGTAACAATCACCCCTAAAAAAATAGAAGTTATAAAAACAGAAGAACAAAAGATAAAAGATTTTGGCATGGAAAAACCAGTAACAATCATTCCTAAAAAAATAGAAGCTATAAAAACAGAAGAACAAAAGAAAAAAGATTTTGGTATGGAAAAACCAAAGGAATATAGTGCTATTACTGCAAAAATAATGGATGTAAATAAGCGTGGAAATTATAAAATCTACATCACCCTAGACAATGATCAAGTTTGGCGAAGTGTGGAGAGTATCTATGATCGAGTCCCAGTAAGAAAAGGGCAAATAGTTACTATTTCCGAAGCCTATATAAGTGGTTACATCATGAAGGTTGAAGGAAAGAAAGTGAGTCTAAGAGTAAGGAGGGCCAAGTAATATGGAAACAAAAATTCCACCACCAATAGTTACCTTGATATTTGGCTTATCTATTTATTTTTCTAGAGAGATATTTCAGGCAGTTGATATTAAGCATTCGTTTTATATTGGAACCCTTTTGCTCTTGTTGGGCTTTGTTATCTTAATATCTGCTGTTCGATTATTTAGAAATGATAAGACCACTGTAAACCCCTTAAGTCCTGAGCAAGCAACAAAGTTAGTGACGAACGGTATTTTTAAATATTCTCGAAATCCAATGTATCTTGGGATGGTACTTGTATTGAGCTCAATGGCTGTATTTTTTAATTTGATCGGTGGAGTTATTCTTATCGTTTTATTTTGTTTTTATATAACAAAATTTCAAATTATTCCTGAGGAAAGAGCTATGACCAGTTTGTTCCCTCAAGACTTTCATAAATATAAGCAAGCAACCCGAAGGTGGATCTAGTTTTGCAGTAAATATTTATGAAATCATTAAGTTTCTCAAAACTCTTTTTAATATGGGGTGAGCTTGATCAAGACCCATGAGATAAAAAGAATATTATCCAGCTTATTATTATTTTCTATTTTTGCAATTTCTGAGAATCTGATGAGTTTAACCAAGGAGTTCAATTTGAATAATCAAATATACAAAATCCTTACTCTAGATGAGTGGGAGCTTGCTCAGACTTCTGGCGTAATAATTACAGAATTAGATAAAAAAGACGGTTTTGTTCACCTTTCTACAGCAACTCAACTTAATGCAACCCTATCTTTATATTTTTCTAAAGAAGAGTCAGTAGTGCTACTCCAAATAGATCATGCGCAGACACATAACAAAATAAAATTTGAAGCTGCCATCTCTTCTGGAATTAGAACCAGCTCATTCCCTCATTATTATGGCGAATTAAACACTAATTTTGTTTCTGAGATATGGCATTTAAATCGCGGTGCTTTTGAAATACCAATTGAGGTGATGCTTCAAGCCGAAGAAGGCGCTAATTTCTGATCCATTGCTGTAGAATTAAATTTTTTATCGGAGATACAATATGAAACTATTTTTTGCATTAGCATTTGCTCTATTCACCATCCCTATGACAGAAGCAGCTCATCATGAGAATAAATCTGCTGATGGAAATAATCCATTTATTCTTATTGCTAGGATCCATGTTAAAGAAGGAATGGTTGAGGAGTATCTTGATATTGCCAACGAAGTTGATAATGCGGTTGAGCTAACTGAGCCTGGCATGCTATTCCATAATTTTGATTCTGATCCAGATGACCCTCTTGCTTTTACATGGACAGAAGTTTATTCAAACAGCGAAGCATTTATCAAGCATGACGCAAATCCACCAGTTCAAGAGTATGTTGAAAAACATGCAGAGTTAGCGGATGGCTTTACTATTGAGATCTATGGCAATGTTTCTCAAAATGTTATTGAAACAATTAATCGTCTTGGAATTCCATTGAAGCATTTCAAGACAACCCGAGTTGGTTATGTCAGAGAAAAAAATTTTAAAGAACATTAGTTTCTCAATAAGAATAAATGAAAACACTAAAAGAAGAGGTTAAGTTTAATTGTTCAGCTGATAAACTTTGGGCTATTTTGTCTGATATTGGAAGATGCGACTGGGTTCCTAGCATTGACAAGATTGAATTAGAGGGTGATCTCAGACATTTCAAAATGACTGGGATGGGGCAGATCACTGAAAAAATTTTAAATCAAGACCATTCAAGAATGATTCTTCAGTACTCTGCAATACAAACCCCTGCACCCATTGAACATCATTTAGCAACCATGGAAGTAGCATCCCTCAATGATCAAGAGTGTAAGCTCAGCTGGACAACTGAAATTTCTCCAGATATTTTTGCAGATGGCATTCACCAGGGAATGCTTGTATCGATTGAAGGCATCAGAACAGTTATTTGAAAATGATCTGTAATATCTGCAGGTCTAATGCTGCTTCAAGCTTTAATACTCTAGATAGTAAGACTTATTGGAGCTGTAATGTTTGCGGATGCAAGTATTTAGATAAATTGTATTTTATTGATCCGGTGGAAGAAGAGCAACGATACTTAGAGCACAATAACAGTATTAAAGATAATGAATATCGAGCGTTTTTATCAAGACTTTCTGATCCGCTCAAAGAAAAAATCTCTCTTGGATCTAACGGATTAGACTTTGGCTGTGGCACAGGGCCAGCGCTAGCAGACATGCTAACCCAAGATGGTTTTAAGGTTGAGCTCTATGACCCATTTTTTTTCCCTGATAAGGGTGTTTTATCTAAGCAATATGATTTTATAACTTGCACAGAAACTGTAGAGCATTTTTATGATCCATTCAAAGAGTTCAACATTCTTAATGATCTCCTTAAGCCTGGTGGTTGGCTTGGTGTCATGACCTCTTTCTTAACCTCTGACGAAATGTTTGAGAGTTGGTACTATCGAAGAGATCCAACCCATGTATCTTTTTATTGTGAAAAAACTTTTCAAGTGATAGCCTCTCAAAGGAACTGGAAATGCGAAATCAAATCAAAAGATGTAGTACTTCTGCAAAAAAAATCATGATTAAAGCACCCATCTCATTTATCCAACGTCTAAAATTTATTGGGCCAAGCATTATTGTAACTGGCAGTGTTGTTGGAAGTGGCTCAATCGCACTGTCACCGTTGTTGGGAGCAGCAACTGGGTTTGCTTTGTTATGGTGGCTTTTATTGAGTCTTTGGAGCAAACCTCTGATACAGGCTGAAATTAGCCGTTATGTAATAGCAACAAATCAGACTTTCTTAGAATCTTTTTCAGATATACCTGGGCCAAAAACAAACCTTAAAGGCAAGCAAGCCTCATGGCTAGTTTGGTTTATGTTCATTGGCGTGATTCCATCTATTGCAGGCATGGGTGGTCTTGCAGGAGCAGTTGCAGAAGCAGGCCATTTGATGGTTCCAATGCTTAGTACAGAATTATGGGTAGTTATAGCGTGTTTCATTACTTGGCTTATTCTATTTCTTGGTACATACAAAACATTAGAGAAAATTCTACTTGGAATGGTGTTCTTTTTTTCAGTGACTACTCTAATTATTGCTATCTCAATGCAATCAACACCTTATGCAATTTCAGGTTCACAAATACTAGGGGGGCTTGCATTTTCATTCCCATTTGAACATGCAGCTTTAGCTCTTGCAGTTTTTGGCTTTACCGGAATTAGTTATGGAGAAATTATGGCTTACACCTATTGGTGTTTGGAGAAGGGGT
>JBJLIB010000009.1:0-36617 GCA_045564015.1 Gammaproteobacteria bacterium | reverse complement strand
TTTCCCAATTTATTGGGTCTGTAGCTCAGCTTGGTTAGAGCGCACCCCTGATAAGGGTGAGGTCGGTGGTTCGAGTCCACCCAGACCCACCATTTATATTCAAAACTTTTACTTTCGTCAGCATTTGTAATACTTTGTTGTGATGGAAAATAAAGATCATTCAAAATCAAACATGCAAAAAGTGGCATTGACCGCTTTAGCTGGAACAAGCATAGAATGGTATGACTTTTTCCTTTATGGGGCAGCAGCAGCATTAATATTCCCTACAGCCTTCTTTGGTGAAGCAACTCCCTCAACCGCACTGATTTTATCTCTACTAACTTTTGCCGCAGGCTTTATAGCAAGACCTATTGGAGGAATTATTTTTGGTCATTATGGCGATAGAGTGGGCAGAAAAAAAACTTTAGTCATAGCGTTAATTTTAATGGGTGTCTCTTCCACATTGATTGGGCTTTTACCAACCTATGCAATGATTGGAGTTACTGCCCCAATTTTATTGACTTCGTTGAGATTCGCTCAAGGGCTAGCGATTGGCGGCCAGTGGGGCGGAGCCATGTTACTGGTTACTGAAAGCGCTCCATCAGATAAAAGAGGATATTATGGAGCTTTTGCCCAAGCTGGTGCGCCAGTTGGCGTTATTCTAGCTAATCTTGCATTCATCATTACAAGCTCGCTTGTTTCTGAAGAATCTTTTTATTCTTGGGGGTGGCGGATCCCGTTTCTTGCAAGTGCTATTTTAATTGGCATTAGTATGTATATTCAGTTAAATCTGGAGGATACAAAAGCCTTTAAGGAGTTGCAGGCAATGAGAGAAGTTCATGAAGATAATAATCAAGCGGTCCAACGATCTCCTATATTGGAGGCAATTAAAAAGTATCCAAAGCGAATAGCATTAGCTGCAGGGGCCTTTCTTTCAATTCAAGTAACGTTTTATATTTTAATAGCTTTCCTTCTTGCATATGGCGTATCAAGCGCAGAAATATCCAGAGATGACATGTTAGCCGCAGTATTAATTGCATCAGCAATTATGGTTCCATGTCAGTTTATATTCTCTTCATATTCTGACAGACACGGAAGAAAAGGCATATTTATGGCTGGAGCAATATTCACTGGCTTGTGGGCTTTTGCTATATTCCCACTTGTAGATACTGGTAATTTCTGGCTGATAGTTTTAGCTATTACTATGGGCTTAATATTCGTAGGCATGATGTATGGGCCACAAGCAGCATTCTTCACTGAGTTATTTTCAACAGAGGTAAGATATTCAGGCGCAACCCTTGGTTATCAGTTTGGTGCAATATTGGGAGGAGCATTCGCTCCAACAATTGCCGCCTTCCTGTGGAACAACTATGGTATTTTTTGGGTATCTGTGTATATAGCTTTTGCCTCATTGATGACATTATTTTCGGTTATGGCGCTTACTGAGACCTATCAAAACAACCTCAGTGATGAATAGAAGCTGTATCTTTTTAAGCTAAATTCAAATATTATAAAATCTAATTGCAAAGGGGTGGTTTTTCTAACCTGAGATCTGTATTGAAACCCTTTGAACCTGATCCATACAATAATGGCGGAGGAATTGCATGCACATCATCAACAATACTTTTTTTTTATTTTTTTTCATTTTTCTTAGCATTACCGGCTTTTCTCAGGACATTGAAGAGATAATTGTAAAAGGAGACTGGCGCGAAATAAATGTTCTTGAAGAAGACTCAAGCATTGTCATTCTTAATAATCAAATTATAGAATCACAACCAATCAAGCATTTTGAAAATCTTTCTTATTTGGTACCAAACCTTAATTTTGCTGCAAGTGATTCCAGGGCAAGACATTTTCAAATTAGGGGCATTGGAGAAAGGTCTGGATATGAGAGAACCCCCAATTCAGCAGTAGGATTTCTGATTGATGATATTGATTACTCTGGCCAAGGAGGCATTGCAACAACTTTTGATGTAGATCAAATCGAAGTCCATAGAGGACCTCAGGGATCTAGAATAGGCTCCAATGCTCTAGCTGGGCTAATTTATATAAAGACAAAAGAACCAACTGAAGTATTTGAGGGTTCGAGTGAAATTACTTTGGGAACTTATGGAACCCGCAATGCAGGAATTGCATTTGGAGGCCCCACACAATTTAATCAAGATATTACCTACCGGGTGGCATTAAGGAGCGATTACTCAGATGGATTTAGAAAGAATTTATTTTTAGGTAAATCTAACACTTCAAAAAAAGATGAAGACACATATAGGTTAAAACTTAATTGGAAATTAAGAGATAAAACAACACTTAAATTTCTTATAACTCAAATAGATTTAGATGATCCAGCAGATATTTGGACCATCGATGGAAGTTTAAATACTCTTTCGGATAGACCAGGTATGGATTCTCAAAAAACGAATGCTTATAGCATGAAGATTTTTCATGGCTTCGCCGGATATGAGTTTCAAAGCATCACCAGCATCACAGATACGGATGTGGTTCTTAGCTATGATGCGGATTGGGGTAATGCTAAGTCACATGCACCTTATACCTATGATTATTTTTCAGAAACATTGAGAGATAGAGAGACCTTTAGTCAAGAATTGAGATTGGTTTCAGATGAACTAGATTTCAATTCAAATAGAAATACTGAGTGGGTTCTTGGTATCAGCTATTTTGATGTAAAAGAAGTTAATTTTAAGAATGATGATGGAGTTTATGGCGATCCATCGGATCCTTTTGGTCCCTATGGAAGCCAATCCTCATCTTCAAGTAATTTTTCTTCAGATAATTTGTCAATATTTGGCAACATAGATTACTTTTTAGACGAATTTACCAAGCTGTCTATTGGAGCTAGGTGGGAGGATTATCAATCAAATTATTATGATTCATTTGGAGAGTCATTTAATCCAAATGACCAGATGTCTGGTGGAAAAATATCATTGAACAAAAACTTAAGTGATGTTGCAAATATATTTATTAGTGTTGCAAGGGGATTTAATCAAGGCGGCTTTAATCTAAATCTTGGGCTAGCTCCAGACTCAAAAAATACTAATCTATATTATGATCCAGAATTTTTAACAAATTATGAAGTTGGTTTTAATGCTCAGCTTTTTGATGCAAAGACGAATATCGCTGCAGTAATTTTTTATTCTGATAGAGAAGATCAGCAAGTTCTAATTTCCACTCAAGTTGATCCAACAGACCCAAATACTTTTTCATTCTTAACGCAAAATGCAGCTGAAGGAACAAACAAGGGATTAGAACTCAATATTGATGTGCAGCTTACGGAATCTCTTAATTTTTTTGCAAGACTGGGCTTATTAAGAACTGAGATTAATAATTGGAAATCTAGGCCTGATCTTGAGGGCAGGGCGCAAGCGCACGCGCCTAAAAAGAGTTATGCGTTTGGAATGAATTGGTCCATTACAAATAGAGCATCATTATCCGTAGATGTAGTTGGTAAAAGTGGCTTTTATTATTCTGATTCGCATAACAATCAATCTAAATCATATTCGCTAACAAATATAAATTTTGATTATTTGATTGGAGGATGGACATATTCCATTTGGGCTAGAAATATTTTTGATGAATATTATTCGGTAAGAGGATTTTATTTTGGAAATGAGGCGCCTGACTTCAAAGATACATTATATGAACGACACGGTGATCCAAGACACGTCGGCCTTTCAGTGAGATATGATTTTTAATTATATTATTCAGAATTGGCTTGAGATAGCAGCGGTTATTTTTGCTATTTTGTATCTTATCTTAGCAGTCAAACAAAATATTTTATGCTGGATTTCAGGAATTATTAGTTCCATCCTATATTTTTTTATTATGCGTTCAGCGGGCTTGTATATGGAGGCATATTTACAAATTTTTTATGTATTTATGGGTTTTTATGGTTGGTCACAATGGAAAAAGGAAGCAATAAATAAAGAAAATTTTGTCGTACACACCTGGAGTAAATTAAATCATTTTTTTGCACTTTCTATTATATTAATGCTGTCATTTCTTTCGGGTACTTTGCTTCGCTCATTTACTGATTCAGCGCTTCCATTCTTAGATGCGTTCGTGACCTGGGGGGCAGTAGTTGCAACCTATATGGTTGCAAAAAAATTGCTTGAAAATTGGCTATATTGGTTAGTCATTGATTCAATTTCAATACTATTATTTATTTCAAGAGATCTTTGGCTAACGGCATGTTTATTTGGAGTCTATATAGTAATAATAGTATTTGGTTTCCGTTTGTGGAGTAAAGCGCTTAAAGAGAATAATGCAGTCAGCTCTTGAGAAAATTAAATCTATACCTGGAAAGTGTATTTTAGAGCGCGAATTATCTTCAGGCTCAATTTCAAACGTTTATCTGGGTATTCTTAATGATGTTAAGGCTGTTATCAGAGTCGATCTTTTGGTTGCTTCAAGACTAGCAATTGATCGGCAGCATGAAGTGAATCTACTCATGGATATCAGTCATTTAGATCTAGCTCCTAAAGTGCTTTACAGTGATATTGCAGCAGGCATCTTGATATGGGAGTATATTTCCGGAACACAATCTCTTTTTACTGGTAAGAAATTTAAGGCAAACGATTTATATCAATTAGGTAGCTGTCTTTATTCTCTTCACAGTCATCCCATTCCTAAGAATTCTATTGATATATTCTCTAATTCAATGTCTTTATATCAAAGTTTGCTCGTTGATTCATCTGAGAAAATTTTATTTAAAAAAGCTTTAAACCTCTACAATGAGTTATTGCAAGATGCCACAAATAAAGTACTTTCGCATAATGATTTACACCCAGGAAATCTGCTTTGGAATAAAAAATGCTACTTTCTAGATTGGGAATATTCTGGAGTCAATCATCCATGTTTTGACATAGCTTCCCTAGTTAAGAGTTTGAAATTAAATAAAAGCCAAATCAAAGAACTGTCAAATGGTTATAAATCTAGAAGCAATCTTTTTCAAATAGATACACTCAATCAATGGATTGATTTCATTGAGTATCTAGAAGAAATTTGGAAGATTTCTGTTGCAAAGGTTTCATAGAGCTAAAATCTCAGAGATACCAGATGCTAAATTTCTGACATAATCAAAAGATGAAAAATATATTTATCTTTTTAACGATAGTAATTTTTATCTCCGCGTGTAGTAAATCTTCAAATCTAGAAATAAATTTAGAACAAAGTGAATTATTTCTGGCAAAGAATTTATTAAATTCTAAGGTCGTTGAAATTGAGCCAGGCCTTCAATACATGATTTTAGAATCATCTCAAAGTAATACATCTAAACCAAAACTTGAAGATACCATTACTGCAGATTTTCATGGAACATTAATGGATGGTTCTGTATTTTGGAGCTCTATTGAGATTGGCGAGCCTTTAACCATTCAACTTTCACAATTAATTCCTGGATGTCAAAAGGTGATCTCCCTTATGCAAGAAGGTGATTTTTGGAGAGCCTTTATTCATCCTGATCTAGCATATGGCAAAGAGGGCAGACCCACTATACCTCCTAACTCTGTTCTAACATTTGATATAAAGCTTCATGCGATTGAACAAGAAACATTATAAAATTATGACAAAATATCATTTTTAAGTTCATAATGGATTCCAATGTTAATTGAAAAATTTTTTGATCATATTTCGAACTGGAAAATGGCTTGGTTTGGCCTAATTTTTTTGGGAAGTATCATCAATGCAGTCCTGCAAAAATCTAGTTTAGTTGGAGATTCACCTTATGTTTCAGTATTTGCTTTTGGAGCAGGAGCCTTGATTGGACTTGTTGCAAAAATTAGGGGAGCTTGGTTATGAGAGAATCACCAGAAATTGCTGCAGAGTTTTCATTTGAAAAAGAAAAAGCAATTGCTAAAAGCTTTTCACAAAGATTTCAGTGGGAAATGATTCTAATAGGTTTGGGACAGGCAGTTATTTGGCTTTCATTATGGCCGCTGGTCCTGAATGGCATTATAGATTTATGGGTAGGATTTTTAATCGCAAGCCTATGCGCATGTTTTGCTTATTTGCCATCTCATGAAGCTCAACATGGTAATTATTCTAGAGGTAATTCCAAGCTAAGATGGCTTGATGGGTTCGTTGGTCATATAACTCTTATTACTCTTATCTATCCTTATCATCTTTTGAGAGTGACCCACATGAAACATCATGCTTATACCAATGATCCAGAAAAAGATCCTGACTATCTTAATGCGCATACTAGTTCCGTGCTCAAAGTTATTAAAAATGTTTTAGATGGTTCAACATTAGACTTTGGAAAGTATCTTGAAGTTTTTTCAGCTGACAAGGCTTTTGTGCATTCTTTTGAAAAAGCAATTCCAATCGCGCTTTTATATAGATTTATCCTCTTAGTGCTGGTTATTATCTTTCCATTGGAAACCTTATTACTATGGTGGCTGCCCGCCAAGATAGGTTCGGTTTATACAACAGTCTTTTTCTCTTACTTTCCACACCTTGGGACTTCAACTGGAAGATATCAAAATACTCGATTCTGGACTCATTGGATGCCAAGATATTTAAATCATTCCATGCAGCTTCATTTTATACATCATCTTCATCCAAGCATTGGGCACTATGATGAGCCGAAGGCTATTGAAGCTCTAAAACCTTTTCTAATTGCAAGAAAAGTACCTGGCGCAAATAAAATTCCTGACAGGGTTACTCTAAACCCTTTAATCAAAATCTAAGTTTTAAACTCATTTCAGCCTCAAGAAATTTTAACTAGTTGCTTGTATAATCCAATGATTGGAGGATATGAAAAATTAAAAGAATAGTTGTCAGCGGCGGTTTTGATCCAATACATTCTGGACACATTGAATATTTTAAATCTGCTAAGCGGTTTGGAGATCATCTAATTGTTGCCCTGAACAGCGACGAATGGCTGATTAAAAAGAAAGGTAAGTTTTTTATGCCGTTTCATGAAAGAGAAATAATAATTTCGAATTTAGAGATAGTAGATGAAGTTCTTGGTTTTGATGATGATAAGCAAGGCAGTTGTTGTTTTGCATTGGAAAAAATTAAATCAAGATACCCAGAAGATGAAATTATCTTTTGTAACGGGGGAGATCGAAAAGCAGAAAATATCCCTGAAATGAGTGTTGCAGGCATAACGTTCAAATTTGGAGTCGGTGGAGATCATAAAATTAATTCTTCAAGTAGCATTCTTAAAGAGTGGCAGTTTGATAGCGAAGAAAGAGTTTGGGGCAAGTTCTATAATCTCTTTCAGGATCATCGAATAAAGCTAAAAGAACTTATTTTGGAGCCTCAGAAGGGAATGTCATTTCAAAGGCATCAAAAGCGAAATGAGATATGGTTTGTCAGCAAAGGCTCATGTTTAGTCAAACATAGCCAAGATGATCCAGAAGATATTCAAGAGACCAAGTTATTAACTGAAGAGGTTTTTCATGTAAAACAGGGTGAGTGGCATCAGTTAATTAATCCCGAGCAGGATGCCTGCCATATTATTGAGATTCAATATGGGGAGTCCACCAGTGAAGAGGACATAGAGCGATTATTCTATTATGAGAATAATTAATTAATTTTTTAATTTTGCCTCTAACTCTTCAACCCTCTTTTCGAGTTTTCTCAATTCAGACTCTTTTACAAAGCCAGATTCTTGCATAAATTTTTCTAATGCAGGCTTAAGCATTTTTTCCATGCCCTTCATATCACCTGCCATTTTTAATGGATTAAACATATTATTCTCCTATCAGTATAAATATAGGGATAGATTAGAATATTGCAATTCTTAATAAGACATCAGCTACAATATATAAAAACGGAGGTTGTATGAGCATTTCAAATTATTTAGATAGCGTTGCCAGGCCCTTTGAGGTATTTGCACCATGGATTTTAAGATTAGTCTTGGGCGTGTCATTTATTCTGCACGGTTTAGGAAAATTTCCTTTGCCTCCAGAAAAGATGGTTACTTGGTTTGAAAGCATGGGAATAGCGGCTCCTGAGATTGTCGCAAGTCTTGTTGCTATTGGAGAGGTTGGTGCTGGGGCTGCAGTAATCTTAGGCGGCTTTCTTGGTGGTGCGGGTCATCTAGTAACCCGACTCGGCGGTGGGGCAGTACTGGTCATCATGACAGGAGCATTTTATTTAGCTCATGCTGATTGGTTTATCACCCAAAAATTATTTATGAGTGAGCAGATCTTTTTATTTGCTCTGGGGCTTTATTTCGCTATAAAAGGCAATAATTAAAAAAAATAAAAAAAGCTTGTAAATCTAAATGAGAATGATTATCATTACCATTCTCAATTAGACCCATTGTCTTCTTGAGCATTTATCAAGGAGATAAAATGCAAAATTGGCCTAATACGCATACAAAAATAAATTTTGTGATTATGGGATTGTTAACAATCCTCTTCTTTGCTCCTGCATTTGCAGTTGAGTATGACATTGAAACAATCGAATCAGTTAGCATTATCGGAACAAAAGCGGATGCAAGAAAAATTGCAGGCTCAGGAACAGTGATTTCTAATGAAGATTTACAAAAGACAATTGATACCGATATTCATAAAATTTTGTCAGCAGTACCTGGCGTATTTTTTAGAACAGAGGATGGTTATGGGCTCAGACCAAATATCTCCATTAGAGGAACAAGCCTAGATAGGTCGTCAAAAATTACTATTATGGAAGACGGTGTCCTAGTAGCTCCAGCTCCTTACACCTCTGCTTCAGCATATTACTTTCCAACCACTGGAAGAATTCATGGTGTAGAAGTTCTGAAGGGACCCTCCGCCATTACTCAGGGTCCTAGTACTATTGGCGGCGCATTAAACCTAATTAGCACACCAATACCAACAGAAGGCAAAGGTCAATTCGTTCAAGAGCTCGGTGATAATGGAATGATGAGAACTCATGCAGTGCTGGGCGGTGATAATGGAACATTTGGAGCCATGGTAGAAGTTCATGAGCATTCAACAGATGGATTTGATTCTATAGCTAATGTTGGCGGAGATACAGGCTTTGATAAATCAGACTTACTCGCAAAATTTAGGTATACATCAGGCAATCATGAGGTCACCTTGAAGATGCTTGATTTAGATGAAAGCTCTGATCAAACATATGTTGGATTATCACAGTATAGTTTTCAACAAAATCCAAGGAGGCGCTATGGCATGACTCAGTATGATCAAATGAATAATGATGGTGAACAGCAATCAATAACTTATAAAGGTTCATTTGGTAATGTTGATGTTATTGCAACTTCCTGGAGCAACGATTATCACAGAGATTGGTTTAAAGTTGATAAAGCTAACAATGGTAAAGCTTTTGGTATCAGCAATGGAATTAACAATGTAATTGATGCAGCTAATAATGGAAATGCTGATGCTCAAGGTATCCTTGATGGCACAAGAGCAGTTGAAGTAAAACTAAAGCATAACAACAGATTTTATGGCAATGAAGGCATCCAATTTCAATTATCAACAGATATTGGTAATCATTCTGTGACATTTGGTTACAGGGACATGGAAGACTATGAAAGCAGATTGCAAAACTATGAGTGTTTTGATCAAAGTGCTGATGGAAAGAACTCTGCCCTTTCTCCATGCAGCACTGGATGGACAGGCAGTAACAATAGATTGAGAGAAACAGACGCTACTTCATATTTTGTACAAGATACCATCACCATGGATAAGCTCTCATTAACGCTTGGTTATAGATCTGAGGATTACGACAAAGTTGAAAATAGATGGAGTGATGCGAAACCAACAAGAACTATAAAAGACGCTAAATATAATAACAAAAAATCAAGCGGCGATTATTCAACTACAGGTTTTGGTGCAACATATGATGTGAGTGAAAATCTTAAGCTTGTAGCAGGTTTCCATCAAGGGATGTCCCCTGTTTTCAATGGAGATGCTGAAGAAGCAGATAACATGGAGCTGGGATTTAGGTATAACAAAGGAACCACTGCTGTTGAAGTAATTTACTTCGCAAGTGATTATGCAAATTTAGTTGCAGAGTGTAAAAATTCATCTGGCGGTGATTGTGATGCAGGTGATACTTTTAGTGGCGGTGAAGTTGATGTTTCAGGTTTGGAGATTGATGCATCATGGGTTGTGCAAAGTAATACTGTAAATTACCCAATAGCAATTACATACACCTCAACAGATGCAACTTTTGATAATAGCTTTGATAGTGATTACTTTGGAGTTGTAGCATCTGGAGATGATGTTCCATACATCCCGAGTTCTGTTTTGGCTATCAGTGCAGGATTTATAACTGAAAGTGGTTGGAGTGGGTACATGAGAATGGCAGATCATGGCAGTTCATGTTCGACAGCAGCTTGCGGAGCTTATGAAAACATTGAGGCTTACAGTTATATCGATTTATCTCTCAGGAAGAGAGTTAACGAAAACTTAGATGTTTATGGCGTCTTAGAAAATGTTACTGATAATGAAGATATTGCAGCTAGAGCCCCAAAAAATGGTGCCAGATCACAAAAACCTCAAACATTTAAAGTAGGATTTAGTTACAAGTTTTAATAAATTTCTCATTGGAGGCTATCGTAAAAAAGTTGTGGTAGCTTTACTCCCTGAACCCTTCAAAGCATGTTCCCTAAGACGAACACAGGGTTTGAGGTAGCCTCCCTTGAGGAACCTAACTCAAGAGGGGTTGATGATGAGAAAACATGGTAATTTTCTTTCCCCAAGCTCCCAAGTTTGAAGATATTTCTACTCCTAAGTTTTAATATATTTCAAGTTTTGGGCATCATCAATCCCTTGCGAGCCCACAATCTTTATTAGAAATAGCTTGTTGCACTGAAAAAGATATCTTGTACAATTGTTCCCTCGTGTGGGGCTATAGCTCAGCTGGGAGAGCACCTGCTTTGCAAGCAGGGGGTCCGCGGTTCGATCCCGCGTAGCTCCACCATTATTCGATAATCATCAAATCTTCCGCGATCTTTATTTCACCTTTATATGTTGATTGTGTTTCTCTCAGAATCTCATCTGCTGTAGAACCCCAAAATAGTATATGGGATAAAAGCAATAGTTTTGGTTTTGCTCTAGAGGCTATCTCGCCAACTTCAAACGTGGAGGTGTGATGCCCTTGATGATATATCTGCCAGTCTTTTGTTTTTTTTAGAAATCCTGCATTTGAGTAAACCTCATGAACTAATATATCTGCTCCAGCAGCGAATTTTTCTAATGTTTTAGATGGGCCTGTGTCACCTGAGAATACTATAACCTTATCCTTAGTAGTAAATCGAAATCCATAAGCATCATCAAAGCTGCCATGCGGCACTGTAAATGCCTCGACAGAAACATTTTCATCCTCATAGATTAGTCCCTCAGCAATTAGATGAAAATTATATTTATAGCCTATCTTATTAGATGGTTGAGTCCCATAGACTCTATAATTAATGTCATCTTCAAAGGCTTCAAGAGTAGAGGATGCCATTTGCTCTAGTCCTTTGGGGCCGAATAGGTTTAATTTTTTATCCCTTCCCATGATCCATGGAGTCAGCAATAAATCAGCCAAGCCAGCAGAATGATCGGAATGGATATGTGTTAAGAATGCATGTTCAAAATTTTTAACTGTCATGGCTTCAATTTTTCCACCCCAAGGCGGAGACATAGAAGCGGCTCTGCGAATAATGCCAGGTCCAAAATCAATTAAATAGGGAGTTTCATTTACAACTACCGCGTAACCCGATCCAGCTCTATTAGGATCAGGATTGGGTGTCCCTGAGCCAAGAACAATTAGTTTTGTCGCCCCATACAACGAGGGCGTCATTAGTAAGAGGAGCAAGAATTTATTTTTCATTGAAATGTAACTTTGTATTATATTTTTATAAAATTTAACTCAGAAAGGTTTATAGTACAGCACGAAAAATGAAAAATTCAATATCACTAATAGGAATGGCTGGGGCAGGCAAGTCCACCGTAGGGAGAGAGCTGGCAAATATCCTGAATTTTAGATTAATTGATAGCGACGTTCTCATTGAAGAACAGCAAGGGAAAAG
The DNA here is from genome assembly GCA_045564015.1 of Gammaproteobacteria bacterium. Lineage (GTDB taxonomy): Bacteria > Pseudomonadota > Gammaproteobacteria > Magnimaribacterales > D2472 > D2472. The sequence continues at coordinate 24,643 of JBJLIB010000009.1, read as the reverse complement.
TTTGCAAAAGATCCTCGATGATGAGGGTTATATTAGACTTAGAGAAATTGAGAATTCAGTGCTTAAAAATCTTCACTTCAAAGAAATCATTCTCTCAACTGGCGGAAGTGCTGTTTATAGTGATGAAGCAATGAAACATATCCAGCAGAATTCAAAAGTAATATTTTTAGATGTCTCCTTTAGCGAAATTCTAGAGAGGGTTCCAAGTTTTCACGATAGAGGTTTTGCAAAAGCTCCAAGCCAATCCATTGAGGATGCATTTGAAGAAAGGCAAGAATTGTATAATAAATACTCTCATCACATAGTCAGCAATTCTAAAGATTTGGATTCTTGTGTTTCTAAAATTATAGAGTTACTTTAGGTTTTATATCTCTAGGAGTTAGCCTCGATACTTTCAAGGACTCCGATTACGTTACCATATTGGCGGTCATCATTGTATTGTCCCTTGATGCCAGCAAGCTCTAACCTTTGATTGATCCCATCAGTAATTTCTGAAAGGTAGGATGTTCTGCCTATAAAACAAGCTTTATCCGATCCTACTAGCAATGCGTTTAAATAGGCCACAGTTCCAATAACCTCACCTACCATATTACATAATGCTGCCGCAGTATTTTCCATGGTATCTGCTGATGAGCTCTTTGCTTGACCAAAATTAACTGCAGTTATATCTGGTGAGAGATTTCCTATTTTATTAACCACATCTCCAATTAATAAATCTAGTTCAGCTCTAGATCCGCTATTAGCAAACTCGTTAATTTCAAGACCATTTGAATTTTTAAATAGAAGGGAACCAAGGCCTTCAAGCATACCTCCTCCAACCGCAATACCACCTAAATGATTAAAATTATTGCCTTGAACATGAACACAAGCAGTTCCTGTACCAGCACTAACAACAAGGGCAGACTCTTCCCCAATGCCATATAGTTTTTTTGCTCCTAAGCCAATTGCATCAATTTCATTAATTTTTGCAATTTTTACCCTATCCAATTCATCATCCAGGTCTGATGATTTGCCCCCAGTAACCCCAATTTTCTTTACATTTGAGATATCAATTTCACACTTTTTTAATATATTTTTTAAAGTATCAGCATTAATTTCTGAGGATTGAGAGGGGGTAGTATGAAATACAATTTTATCTTGGTCAGAAATTGCTAAATCAGTATTAGATATGCCGAAGTCTATTGCAACATACATTTTATCTAGTTATGAGATGTAATTTTTTTATTTCTATTTAGTAGGTCTTGCATCAAATTCTTTGGGTTGCTTCTTGATGCACGCGGTTTCAATCTTGCAGGAATGAGTCGGGTAGGATAATAGTTATTCTCAATTTCCGTGTCACCAATTTCCCAGTAGGGATCAATAACTGCCTGAATAATTTTTAACTTAGAACGTTTTAACCATCTTGTTCTATTAGGATTTTTTCTCCAAATTTCAACTGGTATTCTTATGAGTTCCTTCATTCCATTCTCATAGGTAAGTTCAAGCGGGATTGGCATAATCAATCCACCCTTATTTGTGAATTCAAAAATATAGTAATCCTCTTCTTTTGCAAGTGCCTCAACTAATGCTTTCTTTTTCCACTCAGGATCGCTGTCATTTTTATCATATAGATCATCAAGAATTTCTTCATAATCTCTCATCTCTCTGTCCGAAGGAGTAAATTCATCATATTCATCATAAATATCAAGTAGTTCAGGCCTTGCTTCAACCCTTGTCTTAATTCCGGATTGCTCATTTCTATTGTCATGAAGAATTTCTGGTTCTTTTTCAAAATCTACTCTATCTTTCGCTAAATCAATCTGAGGGTTGAGTGTATCTAACGAAGCAATATGGATATTTTCTAGAGCAATATCAACATGATCTGTGCTGTAAAACCAGCCTCTCCAGAACCAATCTAGATCTACTCCGGAGGCTTCTTCCATTGTTCTAAAAAAGTCATAGGGTGTAGGTCTTTTGAATTTCCAACGTTGAGAGTATTCCTTAAAAGCTTGGTCAAATAATTCCCTTCCAAGTATTGTTTCGCGCAGAACAACTAATGCCGTTGCGGGTTTTGCGTATGCATTATTACCGAATTGTAATAATGATTCTGAATTAGTCATTATTGGCACCTGATAGCTGCTAGACATATAGTCTGTTAACCATCGTGGCTCACCTCTATCAGAACGATAGTTAATATCCCATTCCTGCTCAGCCAGATACTGTAAGAATGTATTCAAGCCTTCATCCATCCAAGTCCATTGCCTCTCATCTGAATTAACAATCATTGGAAAATAGATGTGACCAATCTCATGAATCACAACACCAATCAAAAACTCTTTTTCGCTTCTGGAATATGTTCTTGATCCATCATCTTCTAACTCAGTTCTGGGGCCATTGAAAGTTATCATTGGATATTCCATACCTCCAACTGGTCCGTTAACACTCTGAGCAGTTGGATAAGGATAATCAAATGAATATTTTGAATAGACTTCCATTGTATGCATTACAGCTTCAGTGGAATATTTTGACCATAAAGGCTCACCTTCATTTGGATAAAAAGACATAGCCATGACCAAAGGATTATCTGTTGAGTCCTGTTTAAAACCTGCTGCATCCCAGATAAATTTTCTAGAGCTTGCCCAAGCAAAGTCTCTTACATTCTCTGCTTTAAAAGACCAAGTTTTATAGTTCGAGCTTTTTTCTAGCTCGTTATCATAAGCCTCATCAGGAGTTACTATGAAAATAGGCTTAGATGATTTTTTAGCTTTTTTCATCCTTCTTTTTTGAGTGCTACTCAGGACTTCATCTTCATTTTGTAAAGTCCCAGTTGCTGCCACTATATGATCGGATGGCACAGTAATATCGACTTCAAAATCTCCAAACTCTAGAGTGAACTCGCCATTGCCTATAAACTCTTTATTATGCCAGCCCTCATAATCGCTAAATACCGTTATTCTTGGGTACCATTGAGCTAATAAAAAGATATCATTGCCATCTTCAAATGATTCATACCCATTCCTTGCTCTAACTGCATTTTCCTCCACTAATGCATATCCCCATTTAATCTCAAGCTCAGTTGATTCACCCGTCATCAATGGCTTATTAAGATTTATTCGAACATGTGTTCCAACCATATTAATTGCGGCATCTTCTCCGTTTACTTTAATAGAGAGCTCTTGCATGCCTCCATTAAAATTATCCATAAAGTTTTGTCTTCTTAAAGTAGAGAAGTCTACGCTTTTATTTCCTCCCCACCATGGACGAGTAAGATTATTAATAGAGTCTTTATCAAAGATATTTTGATCTAGCTGTAACCAAACATAATTCAACTTCAAGGGAGAATTATTTGTATACGTTATAACTTCTGAGCCTCGAACACTCCGTGTTTTCTCGTCAAGTTTGATTTTAATTTTGTAATCAGCTCTTTGTTGCCAATAGTCAGGACCCGGTTCACCTGTGGCGGGCCTGCTCAAATTTGGAGAAGGAAAGACCTCATCTAATTGTCTGAACTTATCTTCAAAAGACCCTTTGGATTGATCAATTTGTGAAAAACTAAAATTACTGAAAGCAAAAAAAGCAATTATAAAAAAGAATTTACTTTTTTGTTTCATCGTCAACTTCCTCAGCTTTGCCTTCAATTATTGTTGACTTGCCTCTCTTCTTTTGTGAGTTTGATCTGCGTCTACCACCCCAATTAATGCGATCCTCACGATCCATTTGTTTTTTTGAGGCTTTAATTTTACCCAGGTTCATAAAAATGAACAGCGAAACTATAGTAAGGATTCCAAAAAGAATTGTATTCACTTTATCTGCTTCTAAGCTTCATAAGTAATCGCAATATTTCTATATACAACCAAACTAATGTAACCATAAGTGAGAAGGCTCCATACCACTCCATATATTTTGGAAGACCCTTTTCAGCACCATCCTCTATAAAATCGAAATCTAAGACAAGATTTAGAGCAGCTATTCCAACAACGAATATGGAGAAACCAATTCCAAATAATCCATTAGAGTGGATAAAGCCGATTCCAGCACCAAAAAAAGACATGATGAAGCTAACTAGATACAAAAGCATAATGCCCATCGTTGCTGAAAAAAGCATTAATCTAAAATTTTCTGTTGGCTTAATAATTCCGCTTTTATAGCAAAATAACAAAGAAGCAAGAATTCCAAATGTAAGCCCAATGGCCTGAATTCCAATTCCAGGATATTGCATTTCTGCAAAGACCGTTATGCCTCCAAGAGCCATGCCTTCAAAAGCTGCATAAAATGGAGCAGTAGTCCCAGCCTTAGCTGGACTTCTAAATATTGTTACAAAAGCAAGAATGGTTCCTATTATTAAACCAGGCATAGCTAAGGCTGGAACATTCCAACCTGCGAAGGCGCCTGCAAAACATAATGCCAGCAAAATAGCTGTTTTGTTTACAGCTCCATCAAGAGTCATTCGCTCAGACCGAGAAAAGGCTTCATTATTTTCAAAATTTCTTGTAAAGGCTGGATTTCCAGATCTTCCAAAAGTATTCAATGCAGAGTGCTTAGACATGTAAAATCTCCAATTTTAAGGACTATTATGAATTATTTATGGTCTTATGGACAAATTTAAAGACTAGAGCTTATCAATCCATTCACTTATTAGTTTAATTCCAGCATCGTCTGCTAATGCTCTGCCTGATTCCGGCATCATTATTCCTGGATCCAATGACTTCATTCTAAAAAGCATAATTGATTTATCAGAATGACCAGGAACTATTGAGTATTTTAAATTTCCACTTGCTCGGCCTGCTGCTACTGGTTTTTTATATATTCCAAGCTTCTCTTGGTTTATTTCAGTGAAATTTAAATACAAACCTGTAGTGTCTGCAGAGCCTCCCGGAATATGACAATGCCCACAATTAATATCAAGGTAGGCTCGAGCTCTTTCATTCAAAGATGCATTGATATCCTCGTAACTTAAGATAGTTGTTGAGTCGAGTTTTTGATCAATCCATCCTAGCGCCGCCCAATAAAGCAATTGATTCATTTCGCCTGATTGATAGCTTAAAACTTTATTCATATTTCTTGCCTTAGGGCCTATAGGAGTCATGACTTTATTAACTTGATGGCACTCCTTGCACTGGTTCTGATTGGGAGCTCGATATCGAATATCTATAAGCTCTCCTTGAGAGTTTAAAAAAGAAGTTGGGATAGTGGCTCCTGCTATTGCTCTTTTAGCATCTGTTTGTTCATCATTCCAAACATAGCTAATTGCTTTCCAGCCTTCATTTGTATTAATTAATAATCGAGTTTCAAGCAATTGTTGTTCTAAGGAACCACTCTTATTTAGGTAAGCAAATGTCTTAATTAAGGTAGACCCAACTGGAAAGATGAAAACTTTATTTTTTACATAACCTAGCTTTTCTCCATCGGGAACATATACAAAACGAAGTTTATCTGTATGGTCGGAAAATAAAGGGCTAGCAAGAGAGTAGGGGTGTACGCTATCAGCCGGGGTTTGATTTCTCATATCTGTAAAGAAACCAAATTCAGATAAAAATTTTGGTGCCTTAGAAAAGTCTTTTAGATCTATTTCAATAGCACTTTCTGTTTGAGATGAGAAACAGATTATAAAAAAAAATGATAAAAAAGATCGTTTAAAAATTTTCATCAAACTCTACTTTTGCAAGTGGTGAGATTTCTCCATGAAATTCATTTATATCCAATATTGCAGGATCCAAGAAAGGAATCATGTAACCAATCGGTTTAATGGCAAGCAAAGAAGCATCTCCATTGTTGCTGATAATCATTTTTTCACTTTCAGGCTGCCCAAAAATAAGTTGAGATATTGGCAGTAAGCCGTCCCAAAAAATATCTGGCATGTTACCACCAGAAAGATCAAAAAGAATTTGAGCTAACTCTCCCTTACTTGTATCTGGGTTATAACCAGTTGGACCAAATTTATTTCCATGAATTTGGATTGATTTTGGATGAGGGTAGTAAGCCTTATCATCAGTCTCATTTCCATAGGTCACTACCGCAATATTAACTGTATCATTTTCACCAATTTCATTATTAAAAATTTCTACATCTGAATTGGCTTGAATAATAATCCCAGTCCCTCTGGGAACTTCGCCCACGATATTGCCTTCTGGAGCAAAATTATCAGTATTATTTCCAATGGAGCGATTATTAAATACTCTTACGTGATGCCCGCCCTGTTGTGGGAGGCCTGGGAGATCAAAAACTAGGATCCCTCCAGTATTATTTGTAGCAATATTGTTGTAAACATCTGCATAGTATGAGTTTTCAATCTCTATGCCAGCAACATTAAACTCTGCCCTGCTATTTCTAACGATAATATTTTGTGATTGCCCGACGTAGATGCCTGCATCTGATGCTCCAATGGCAACACAACCATCGATCAACACATTTTTTGATTCCACAGGATATAAACCATAAGCTCCATTTGTTGAGCTTGGTCCATTTGTCCATTCTGTTTTAACTCTTAAAAACTTTATGTTAGTAACGCCTTTGACCTTTATCGCATCTCCTTTAGCATTTTGGACAGAGAAATCTTGAAGGGTTACATTGTCTGAGGTAACACTTAATCCTTGGGCTCCACTTTGTTGATCAGAGAAATTAAGAATCGTTTGATCCATTCCCTCTCCCTCAATTTGCACCCCCATAACATCAAGCGATAAAGAATCTTGAAGAAAAAATGTCCCCGCTGTAAGCCTAATGACATCACCAGGCTCAGCTAATATGAGGGCTTCTTGAATTTCTTCATAGGCATTATCAGATGGCTGAATAATCTGTATAGCAGAAAATAGGGAGCTACTAAAAAAAAGTAACCCAACAGCGGTTTGATTAACTAGCTTGTGGAATTTCACCGAATTTTTCTAAAGGCTTTTCAAGTTCATTCCAGTCACATTCAAAATCGTCTGGAGCATTCTCATACTCGAGCAATCCTAAGGCTTCAAATTTTGGCCTAACCTTATCTGTTAATAAACCTATCCTTGAAAGATTTGGCATGATTCTTGAGAACAAGAAATTTCTAAAAGTTGTGTTTGCTGAGGTTGATAGCGCAAACTCTCTTGCTTCATCTTCAGACATTTTTAAGTATTTTTGCATTGCTATTGTATTGATCAGTCTCTCTCTTGAAATTACGCATGCCTCGTATGCAAACTCTGCTCTATCTTCAATTTCCTCAGGACTTAAAGTTTTAATAAAATCTTCTAAATAATTAATTCCAAAAGTAACATGTCTTGCTTCATCACGAATGACATAATGAAGAAGCTGAGTTAAAAGTGGATCTTTAGACAGGCCTTTAAGCATCTGGAATGCAGCAAGAGCCAGACCTTCAATAATGATTTGCATACCAATAAATTTAAGATCCCATCTTTCATCTGTCAGAATCTTATCTAATAATAATTTTAGGTTCTTATTAATTGGATAGTGCATACCAATTTTTTCTTGAAGATATCTATTAAATACTTCAACATGCCTTGCTTCATCAAAAGTTTGCGAAGCTGCATATAATTTAGCGTTATAAGTTGGTGCACACGATGTTAATTGAGATGCAACAAGCAGAGCTCCTTGCTCACCGTGTAAAAATTGACTTAACAATTCAGCCGTATCATGGCGATCAAATTCAATTTTTTCTTCTTCGCTTAAATTTTCATATGCTTCCAGAGTTTCATGAGGAAGCTCTTCATCAGCTTGAACAAGCCTTTCATTAGCAGGGTGAGTGTAATCCCAATTTAAGTCTATAGAACCATTCCAGTTTAATTCCTTTCCAAGCTCATAAAGCTTTTTAATTCTGTTGTCCGCAACTGTGTAGTCCCAGTTATACGCTCCTGTTAAAGGCGTATTAAATATCTCTACAACATCCTCTACATGAGATGGAGTAAGGTTAAGTTCATTGTCTACAGCTAATGTATCAAATGTAAGAATTTTCTTAGGCGGGCCGTCTGTTTTAGTAATTTTCATATTTTTCTCAACAAAGTTTATATGTTTACAGTGTAAACATTATTGATTATATTCCTTTTTTTAGTCATTGAAAAGTTCCGTTAATTTATCAAGCAATGCTTCTGCTAAATCTTCTGCTCTATTAATGGTAATTGATCTTTCATAATATTTAGTTACGTCGTGCCCAATACCAATTGCCAGAAGTTCAACATTGCTTTGAGTTTCAATCGAAGCAATAATTTGACGTAAGTGATTATCCAAGAAATTACTATGATTTGTTGATAGGGTACTATCATCTACAGGCGCTCCATCTGAAATAACTATCAATATTTTTCTTTCTTCATTACGCTTTGTTAATCTTTGATGCGCCCAAGCCAAAGCTTCTCCATCTACATTTTCTTTTAATAAGCCTTCTCGTAGCATTATTCCAAAGCTCTTTCTAGATTTCCGAAAATTTTCATCAGCTGCTTTAAAAACAATATGTCGTAAATCATTTAAGCGGCCTGGATTTGAAGGACTGCCTTGATTAACCCAAGCCTTTCTTGCATCGCCTCCTTTCCAATGTTTTGTTGTAAATCCTAATAATTCTGTCTTCACATAGCACCTTTCTAATGTACTTCCAATAATATCTCCACAAATTGCTGCTAAGGTCATAGAACGACCTCTCATAGAACCCGAACTATCAATTAATAAAGAAACAACGGTATCTTTAAACTTACTTTCACTTTCTTGTTTAAAGCTTAATGGGTCCCCTGGCCTGGTTATGACTCTGTGTAATTGAGCAGTATCTAATAAACCTTCCTCAAGGTTATAGTTCCAACTTCGATTTTGTTGAGCTTGAAGTAGCCTTTGCAATCTATTTGCTAATTTTCCAATCGTTGTTTGATGAGGCGCAATGAGTTGATCTAGTTGAATCCTTAATCTTTGTGATTCTTCAGGGGTTGCTAGCTCAACAGCATTTATAACTTCATCAAATTGAGTTGTAAAAATCTTATAATCTTCATAGGCTGTTTGATCTAAGTCTTCATTAAAATTTCTTGTTAAGTCTATCTCTTCATCAATAGACATCGAATCAATTGAGGCCTGTGTTTCTTCAAGCATTTCAGCATCTTCATCAGCGACACCCTCTGCTTGAGATTCAATTGTTTGTTCTTGAGTGTCATCCTCCGCTTCTTGTTCCTGCTCTCCAGAATCTTGAGGTTCTTCTGGTGTTGGTTCATCTTCTAATGATTCTTGACCTCCCTCTGTTTCTGGCTCATGCATTAAATCCAAATCTTTCATCAGACTGATGGCAATAGACTGAAACTTTTCTTGGGAATTTTGAGCTTCAATTAATTTTTGACCAACGTCGTCAATTTTAATTGGGATGGAGGAGAGAAAAGCATTGACAGTATTTTTACTATCTTCGGCTAAAGTCTCTCCATTCAGTTGCTTTAACCAAAGATTTACAGCCAATGGGTTTAATGGCGGCACCTTATTATCAATTCCTTTTTTTGCCTGAGTATTTAAATAAGCATTTATATTAATTTTGGCGCCAGGAAATTTTTCACCTCCAACCATCTCTACCCTAGATAACTCAAGTTCTGTAAAAAAATCTCTGGCAATCTTTGGCATTTTTATAGATGCATATTCTTTATGAAAGGCATGCCAAAATGTTTGAAAATCTGCTTCTCCCCTCCATGCATCAATTTGAGAGGAAGATCGCGGAGGATAGTGCAAAGAAAGTTGTGAAGAAGATGGCGGGCGACTGGAGGCCTGCGAGGTGCTCTCTAAATTTTGATTTTTAGATACTGCTCTGGCCGTCGATAGAGCAGCTTGCTTAAATTCTTCTCGATTCTTAACCCAACTCATTAACTAGGATTCAGGATTATGGCTTTCTGAAAGATCTTCTCCAAAACATCTTTGAAAATACTCAGCCACAATTGGCCTCTCTGCTTCATCACACTTATTAAGGAATGTAAGCCTGAACGAGTGCTTAATATCATTGAAGATAATATAGTTTTGCGCCCATGTAATTACTGTCCTAGGCGACATGAGCGTTGAAATATCCTCGTTAATAAAGCCTTGTCTGGTTAAATCTGCAAGCTGAATCATACTTTTAATTAGCGCCTTATCTTTGGTAGATTTTAATTGCGGAACTTTTCCAGTGATAACATTCAACTCATGAGATCGATCTAAATAGTTAAGTGTTGAAAGGATGTGCCATCGATCCATCTGGCCTTGATTGATTTGTTGAGTTCCATGATATAAGCCAGTTACATCTCCCATGCCAACTGTATTAGTTGTCGCAAAAAGTCTGAAGCTACTATGCGGGGTTATGACTTGATTTTGATCTAATAGGGTTAATTTGCCATCTACCTCAAGTATCCTTTGAATTACAAACATTACATCAGGTCTGCCAGCATCATATTCATCAAAAACTATCGCAACAGGATTTTGGATTGACCAAGGTAGAATGCCTTCTTTAAATTCAGTGATCTGTTTTTCATCTTTTAGAACAATCGCATCTTTGCCTAGCAAATCAATTCTACTGATGTGACTATCAAGATTTACTCTTACGCATGGCCAATTAAGCCTTGCAGCAACTTGCTCAATATGTGTGGATTTTCCAGTTCCATGATATCCCTGAATCATTACTCTTCGATCATGTTCAAAGCCTGCCAAGATTGCGAGGGTGGTATCTTTATCAAAGATATAAGTCTCGTCGATTTCTGGCACCCATTGTGTTTTATCCTTAAAACCATGTACCTCGAGATCGGAATCAATCCCAAAGGTTTTTTTCACATTGAATTTTTGATCAGGCCTCTCTGGGAGACTTATTCTTTCAGAATCTATCATTTAATATATTTTTTATTTCTAGGAAGGACTATGCTAACTTTTGAGAGGATAAAGTTCTAGTTTTAATTGAATCAATGTAAGATAAATTTTTATTTTAATCTCCTACACTTTTATGAGCAAAGCGCTAAAAAACACCCTTGAGCTATTTAATTTAACTAGAATTGATAGAGATTTGTATTCTTGGACTGGACAAAGTGTTGGCTTCCAAAGAATTTTCGGTGGCCAAATAATGGCCCAGTGTTTGATTGCAGGTTATCAAACGGTTGAAAAGGGCAGAATGGTGCATTCTTTTCATTCATATTTTCTCAGGCCAGGTGACTTCAAACAAAATATAATATTTGAAGTCGATCGAATTAGAGATGGAAAAAGCTTTACTACGAGAAGAGTGAATGCAATACAAAACGGAGAAGCAATTTTTAGTTGCTCAATCTCATTTCAGAAAAGAGAGAAGGGTTTGGAACATCAAATCAAAATGCCAAAAATTCAGGGCCCAGAAAAATTAAAGAGTGACTTACAGCTCAGGAAAGACTTGAAATCAAAAATACCCAAGGACTACTTGCCAATGTGGCTTAGAGAGAGGGAGATTGAAACCAGGCAGGTTGAGCCTGTTGATTTATTGAAGGCAGAAAAACTTCCTCCATATAGGAGCACTTGGATGAAGCCAACTGGGAAACTGCCTTCTGATGAAAGAATTCATCAAGCATTGCTGCTTTATGTTTCTGATATGGGCTTGCTTGGTGCAGCGGTTAATCCTCATGAGGTAAATTTTATGTCAAAGAAATTTCAAAGTGCCAGTTTAGATCACGTTATGTGGTTTCATGGAAAAGTTAATTTCAATAATTGGATTTTGCATCACATGCATAGTCCAATATCGCAAAATGCGCGAGGGTTCTCTCGAGGATCAATTTATACTAAATCTGGAAAATTAGTTGCATCAACTGCGCAAGAAGGATTGATGCGTATTTGGGATTAATTAGCTTTTATGCTGTTTTTTGCAAAATCTTTTTTGAAGTTTTTTTTTATAGCAGCTTTTTTTCTTATTTCGTCAATCGCAAGTGCAGATGAAATCAAAATATTTGTTGCAAACAATATTCTTACTCTCAATTCAAACAACGACAATGTTGAGGCTGTTGCAACTCAGGGATCAAGAATTATAGATGTTGGCTCAAGAGAAGCATTGATTTCAAAATATCCCAATGCAGATTTAATATCTGATTATAAAGAGGCAACTTTAGTGCCTGGATTTATTGAGCATCACATACACCCATTTTTAGCTGCAGTAACAATGAATTCTGAAATTTTAGCTATCGAGGACTGGCACTTGCCCGCTAAAACTTCTAAGGGTGTTAGAGACAGAGCAAGTTATCTTTTTAATTTAAGTGAAATTGAACAAAACCATCCAGCAAATCAGCCTTTAGTTTCTTGGGGATTTCATCATTATTTTCATGGCAAGTTAACCAAATATGATTTGGATGAAATTTCTTCAATTAGACCAATTATTATTATTCACAGATCCTTCCATGAATTTATTTTAAATACCCCAGCAATGGAACTACTAGGAATTAACAAAAAGGCCTTTAATGAAACCCCAGAGCTTAATCATTTAGCTAATTTTGATGACGGCCATTTCTCAGAGAGGGGAGCCATAATCGTGTTACCTAAATTGATGCAAGTATTGGCCTCTCCGATGGCACTAATACAAGGTCTTCAAAAAACTAGGGATTACTTGCATAGCAATGGAATTACCCTCATTGGCAATCCTGGATCAATGTATAACAAGGATCTGCAAACAGCAAAGAATCTTATATTTGGAAATGAAGATTCGCCCTTTGAATCATATTTTTTTCCAAGTGCATTAAATTTATCTGAGCAGTTTAAACTTGATGAGGTCCTGGGTGCTGCAAAAGATCAAACAAGCTGGGGCGAAGGCAAATTAAATTACTTATCTAAGCATATTAAGTTATTTGCTGACGGAGCTATGTATTCTCAAAACATGGTTATGCGAGATGGCTATCTTGATAATCATGAGGGTTCTTGGTTGATGAGTCTGGGTACTTTTGAAAATCTTTTTAAAATTTTTTGGGACGATGGATTTCAAATTCATATTCATCAGAATGGCGATGCAGGATTAGATCGATTGCTTGAAACTTTAAAAAAGAATTTAGATCGCAATCCCAGGATGGATCATCGAACAACAGTGGTTCACTTTGGGTATTCAGCAAAAGATCAATTAAAGAGAATGAAAAAATTAGGCGTAGTTGTAAGTGCAAACCCATACTATGTAACAGCACTTTCAGATTTATATAGTAGAAAAGGAGTTGGCTATGAGCGCTCCCAGGAAATGGTTAGATTGGGTGATGCTATAAAATCTGGTATCAAAGTGGCGCTCCATTCTGATATGCCAATGGCTCCAGCTTCTCCATTAATGCTTATGCATGCAGCGGTTAATAGGGATAATTTTGCTGGAAAAATTGCTGGGCCTAATCAAAGAATTAGTAAAATTGAAGCATTAAAGGCAGTAACAATAAATGCAGCATATGTTCTAAGACTAGAGAAAATGTATGGATCAATTGAAGTAGGCAAATATGCAAACTTTACTGCTTTAAATCAAAATCCTCTTATGATTAAAGATAATCAAATCAAGGATATTGAAATCCTTGGCACAGTTTTAAAAGGAGACGCAATTCCGCTAAATTAAGCTTTTGTTAAATGGCATTCAAGAATTTTTTGTTAGCCAGGGATCTAGCTAAGTCTATAAAAAGCTTGGTATAGTTATTTTTTAAAATACTTGTTTTCAAATATGTTATCGATTTTCAAGAAAAAATTGTTTGCTGATATTTCAGGTACCGCTGAAGATATGCCGCCTCATGTTTCTGCTGTTCTTTGCTTAATGATTGAAATAGCAAGAATGGATGGAAAAATAGACGACAATGAGATAGATGAGATTAAAAACTTTTATCTAGACTTGTATCCAAATGGTAATTTTACTGAGGCATTTGAAGAGCTAAAAGATTGGACAAGCCATAAAGAGTCCTTCAATCCCTTCATTAATATTATTAATAGTAATTGCACCAAGAAAATGAAAATAGAAATTCTATCTAATATCTGGGACGTTATTCTATCTGATGACAATGTTGATCAATACGAGAATTCTCTCTTTATGCAGATTGGTGACATGTTACTAGTCAGCAAAGAAGAGCTCTTAAAGATTCAATCCTAACTAAGAAGAAAGTCGCAAGTGATCTAAAAGGTCACTCTCAAACTGGGTCAGAATTTCGGGCTCAATTAAATGCCGCATGTTGTCGATAATTTTTAGTTTGCTGTGTGGAATTAATTTGTGCATTTTGTATGCATTTTTTAGCTGAATCATTGGATCATCTTTTCCATGAATGATTAAAGTAGGAGCTTTAATCTTCTGAATTTTTTTTAGCCTGTCTTTTGAGGCTAGTATTGATAGTAATTGCCTTGCATAACCAGAGCCATCCTGGGCACGATTTAAGTTTCGGATAGTTTCCTCTCTAAATTCTGGAGTATCCACAACTCTTCCCTCCATACCAATTAATGAAACTATTTTAATTTCTCTTTTAATGATGTCTTCTACTTGCGCATTAGGATGCTTGGATCTTTCTAACATAAGATCTCTCACTGGTTTCGTAGGAGCATTGATTGGACTTGGGGTAGAAGCGGTTGAAGCAATCAAGGTGAAAGATTTAACTTTTTTTGGGTATTGAGCGCTGATAATTTGTGCAATCATTCCACCCATTGAGGTGCCTATGACATGCGCTTGATTAATGTTTAATTTCTCAAGAAGCTTAATTCCATCTTCGGCCATGTCATCAATCGTATATTCTGAATTAATGGGTAGTCTAAGAAAGTACTTTATGTAATCCAAAATAAAAGACGGAGTGTCTGAAAACCTTGAGGATAAACCAACATCTCTGTTGTCATAGGTTATAGGCCTAAAATTGTGGGCTTGTAAAAACTGAATTAGGTGTGGCGGCCAATGAACTAGTTGAGCCCCTAGACCATGAACCATGAGAACAGGATCTCCCTCAACAGGACCATAGTCACGATAAAAAATTTTTACCCCATTATTCTCAGCAAAGCCCTCAGAATATTCTGTATTTTCCCTCATATATCTTTAAATTTTTACAATAAGTTTGTTTTTATACTAATGCACTCATCAAATTTTACCAACCAGAGATAAGGCTGTTATAGTCAATAAATATTTATGATCTCAAACGCAGTTTCAAATAGAGTTAGAGCGGCATATGGTATAGGAGACTATGCCATATGCTTGTATTGGAGTGGAGTAGGTTTGTATCTACTTTATTTCTATACAGATGTGGTTGGCATAACCCCATTATTAGCAGGATGGATATATGCTCTTGGCATTGCTTGGGATGCAGTTACAGATCCATTTATGGGGTATCTTGCAGAAAGAACGCGAACCAAAATGGGTAGCTATCGACCATATATTTTTTACGGGTCAATTCCATTGGCCTTATCATTTGTTTTGCTTTTCTGGGTTCCTCCATTTGAAGGGGCGGCGCTATTTATTTTTTTGTTAACAGTAAATTTGGTTCACAGAACATGCTTTACCATTGTTAGCGTTCCATATTCCTCTCTTACAGCAAGAATTACCGATGACAGTGATGAGCGAACAAAACTTACTACAGCTCGTATGATTGGAGCATCATTTGGTACTCTTTCAGTTTCAGCTTTAGGATTTCCAATTGTTTTATGGTTTGGGGGAGGCGATGAAGCAATAGGCTTTATTTTTTTCGGAATGGTTTGCGGGCTTGCAGCAATTTTAGTCTTAAGCATCACCGTTCGTTTTGTTCAAGAAAGGGAATTTAATTTTGGTCCATCTCAGATACCAAGTTTTTCAAAAGTATCCAAATCAGTTGCAAAAAATTACCCATTTTGGATTGTGTTTGGATCAATTTTAATACTTGGATCTACCTCCATTATGTTCAATAACAACTTAATTTATTTTGTTAAGTACTCTTTAGATCTTCATGAATATCAAGGCTTAATCCTAGGAGTTAGCAGTGGAGCAGCGCTTCTAGCTATACCTTTTTGGGCATATGCTGCACTAAAGATTGGCAAGAGAAATTCTTGGATGGCGGCAATGGCATTGTTGTTAGTGGGCTTTTTAGTTTTTTACTTTTATCCAATTAGCTCACTAAATGAGTTGCTTATTTTGTTGGGATTTATTGGAATTGGAAATGGAGCGACCGGAGTTTTATTTTGGTCGATGCTTCCAGATACTATAGAGTATGGGGAATGGAAAACAGGAGTTAGAACAGAGTCATCTTTGTATGGCTTTATGACTTTTGCTCAAAAGGGAGCTATAGCATTCGCAGCGCTTCTTCTGGGTATGGCATTGACCCAAATTGGGTTTGAGCCAAATCAAATTCAAACTGAGGAAACCTTATCTGGATTAAAATTTATTATGACTTGGATACCTGTAACAGGAATTTTTATTAGCTTTATTTTGGTTTCTTTTTATCCAATAGACAGAAGCTTTCATCAAAAATTAATCCAAGAGATAAACTTAAGAAAACTAGACAATGCCTAAAATTAATTGGGGGATAATTGGGCCAGGCTCAATTGCCAATGCATTTTCTTATTCAATTAATAATGCGAAAAACTCAAAACTAATCAGCGTTTATGGAAGAGATCCATGCAAGACTGATAATTTTGCTGATAAGTTCAATATAGACGCTTATCATCAGCTGGATGATTTTTTGTCTCACAAAGACTTAGACGCTATCTATATCGCAACCCCTCATAGCGAACATTTTTTTTATGCATTAGAAGGGATCAAAAATAAAAAACATGTCCTTTGTGAGAAGCCGTTTACGATGAATGCCTTTGAAAGCATGGTTTTATTAGATCTTGCTAATTCAAAAAATGTTTTCTTGATGGAGGCTTTTATGTATAGAACACACCCGCAGACAAAAAATATTTTAGATAATTTAAATTTTTTATCAGATGCAAAAGCAAAAATTATGATAGAGGCTTCTTTTGGGTTTAAAGCGGATGTTCCTTCAACACACAGACTCAGAAATCCTGAGTTAGGTGGTGGAGCAATATTAGATGTTGGATGCTATCCATTAACAATGGTCAAATTAATAGCTGGTCAATTGCAGGGACTTGCTTTTGCAGATCCAAAAAGTCTTTCTGCAACCGGTCAAATAGATGAGACGGGAGTCGATCTTCAGTCACATGCGCATTTGATTTTTTCTGATTTGATTGAGGCAAAAATTAGTTGCGCCATTAATGAGGACTTTTCAAACAATCTTGTAATATCAAATGGTAAATATTCTATTTCTATTTCTGATCCATGGCATTGTGGTCAGTTTCATGAGGGCATTTCATCCATCCATCTATCTCACGAAGGCAGGAGTAGCAAAGAAATTAAATGCATTGATGAGACTGGTTTGTTTTCAAGAGAGATAGAGCATGCTGCTAAGTGTATTTTAGAATCCAAAATAGAATCGAAACTTATATGTCATGCTGAAACTCAAAGTAATATGTTCTGGTTAGATCACTGGCGACAAGAAATGAAGATTGATTGCCCCAAGGCTCAAATTAAAAACTCACCGATTTTGCTATCAACAGCATATTTACTTCAAGAATCCAATCTTGAAAAACATGCTCTCCCGGGACTAAGCAAACTCGGTTCAAGACTAGCATTAGGTTGCGATAATCAGATCTCTGATCTGCATGCATTTACTATGTTTGATCATTTTTATGGATCTGGAGGCAGAATTTTTGACACCGCTTTCATCTACAACCACGGAATGGGTGATAAGTATCTTGGTGATTGGATCAATGCTAGGAACGTTGAAAAAGATGTAATAGTTCTTGGTAAGGGAGCTCATACACCTGAGTGTGAGCCCAAGTATATTCGCCCTCAAGTTCTCGAGTCTTTGGACCGTCTGCAGATTTCAAAGCTTGATATTTTTTGTTTGCACAGAGACAACCCAGATATTCCAGTGGATGAATTTATCGATGCGTTAGCTGAAGTAAAAAATGAAGGTTTGGTGAATCTAATAGGAGCTTCGAATTGGGAGATGGATAGATTTTCAGAAGCAAGAAATTATGCTGTTAAAACAGCAAAAGAACCTTTTACAGTCCTCAGCAATAATTTTAGTTTAGCTGAGATGATTGAACCGGTATGGCCCGGTTGTGTTGGTGTTAATGATCAATATTTAAAATATCTTCTTGATGAGCAGATCATGTTATTTCCATGGTCATCTCAAGCTAGAGGTTTTTTCATTAAGAAAAAAGAGATTATGTCGAATGAGCATTTCTCAAATCCTACCCTAGATGAAGAAATGAGAGTTTGGCACCATGCAAAAAATTTACAAAGAAGGCAGGTGTGTTTTGAAATGGCAAAAGAAAGAAATGTGCAGCCTATTCAAATTGCTCTAGCTTATGTATTAAAAACATCTGAGCTAATTTTCCCTTTAATTGGACCTAGAACAATCTCTGAATCTAACAGCTCTATTCAAGCCACTCAACTTGAATTAACTGCTAGCGAACTTCAAGAGCTTGCTCAAGGTTAATATTGGCTTGTAAAAGTATATTTTCTGAGGAGGATCCAATTAGGATTTGATATGAGCCCTCTCTTATTTGCCAAGTATTAGTCTCCACCGACCAAAAAGAAAAATTTCTTGGCCCTAGTTTAATTTCTACTTTTTTAAGCTCACGGGCACCAATTTCTTCTTTAACAAAACCTTGCAAAGTCTTGCAAGGTTCACCGGGAACAGGGCTTGCAGGGCCCACATAACATTGCGCTATTTCTAACCCAGAAATATCCCCAGTATTCTGAATTTCAAACTTACATGTGACGACAAAATCACTACCGGTAGCAACTTCTAGATTTTTATAATTGAAACTTGTATATGATAATCCGTGACCAAAACAAAATAATGGCTTGATTGAATTTGCTTCATACCATCGATGACCAACTAAAAGTTTTTCTTCATAGTTCATCTGTAAATCTTTTCCAGGATAGTTTTTATATGCAGGAGTATCTTCTATTTTAACTGGAAAGGATGTTGGTAATTTACCCGATGGGTTGACTTCTCCCGATAAAATATCAACCAAAGCATTTCCAAACTCTTGTCCGGCAAACCATGTTTGAATGATAGCTTTTGCTTTCTTTTCCCATGGCATATGAATCGGAGAACCGGTATTGATCACAACGACTGTGTTTTGGTTGGCTTCTAATATTGCTTCAATTAATTTATTTTGATTTGCAGGTAAATTGAAATCAGCTCTGTCATTTCCCTCTGTTTCCCAGTCCGAATTAGTTCCAACAATCAAGATAACCTCATCTGCATTAGAAGCTGTTTCTAGAGCCTCTTGAAAAATATCTACCTCATCAGGAGTTTGGCATCCTATATAAACTGCTGGAAAATTTCCTTCAAAATTATACTGAACCTCAATTTTATAAGTTTCTCCTTTTTGTAAATTTATGACTCCTTTTTTTGAAGCAGAGCCAAAGGTAAAAAATGCCTCGCCAGGATCCATGCTAGTCCAATTATCAATTAGCTCATTCCCATCAATCAATAAACGACATTTTCCAATGCCAAAAATTTCAAATTCATGCAAGCCAGAAATATCAGGTTTATATTTACATGAAAACTTTACTGATATATTTGGTCTTTTTTCATTTGAAATTACATCCTTGGCAAAACCTTCAAAAACCCAAAACTTACTACCTGTTAAGTGTTCCTCTAAAATTAAGTTCTTATCAAACTGACTTCCATCAAAGTATTCAACCAAGAAACCGTCTTTTTCTTCCATGAGCTCTTCATTTATTTTTGGAAGATACTTGTGAGTATGGCAGCCCTTTGAATATAGAATTTCTGCCTCATGCCCAAGTCTTTCTTGCACTGCTTCAAGTGGGTGAATTTGATAATGCGGCCTTAAACTTGCACTACCTCCACCAATGATTTGAGCCTCCAAGGCATTGGGTCCAATCACAGCTAATTTTTTAATATTTTTTTTCAAAGGCAGCGAACCTTCGTTTTTTAATAAAACCATCCCATCAGCTGCCGCTTTTCTTAACAGCAATCTATGTTTAGGTTGATCTATAGCTTGCTCGGATTTAATTTCTGGTTTTTGAAATCTATTTGAGAACTCAGCCACAGTTAAAATCCTTTTAACTTTGTTATCTATCAATTTCTCAGATACCTCACTGACTTTCACTGCATCAATTAATGCTTTGCCCCAGACATTACTGGGTCCAGGCATTTCAAGGTCTAAACCACCATTAGCATTTTCGATAGTTTCAAGCGCTGCTCCCCAATCGCTAACTACATACCCATCAAAACCCCATTCTTCTTTTAAGATCTTGATTAACAGATCTTGATGCGAGCTACAAAAAATATTATTTAATTTGTTATATGCACTCATTACAACTTTTGCATTGCCTTCTTTGATACCCATTTCAAATGGCAATAAATAAATTTCTCTTAAAGTCTGCGCATCTATATTTGAGCTTATGGAGTGACGTTCATACTCAGTGTCATTTCCAACAAAATGTTTCAAACAGGCTGCTACGTTTTTAGATTGGACACCCTGAACGTAATTGGTTGCAATTTTTCCAGTCAAAAATGGGTCCTCAGAAAAACTCTCAAAATGTCTTCCTCCCAAAGGATGCCTATGAATATTGATAGTAGGCCCCAATAGAACATCCACATCTTTTGCCTGCGCTTCTTCACCCAACGCAATGCCAATATCCTTGATTAAAGATAGGTCCCACGTAGAACCTATTGATATTGCGCAAGGAAAACAAGCTGAAGATTTGCCCGAATTAGAATCGCCTCGAACTCCGTTAGGCCCATCTGACATTTTTATGCTTGGAATATTCTTTTTTTCAATCTTGTTGGTGTACCAAGAATTAAATCCGCTCAATAAGGAAACTTTTTCATCTAAAGTTAGTGTTTTTATGATCTGATCTATATTTTTCATGTGTTAATCTTAATTCCTTTATAGTTAAAACACACTCTTATATGTCTTTAGAGTTCATAAGTTTTTTTGCCGCTCTATCTTTTGTAACCTCTTTATTAACTTCTATATTTAGTGTTGGAGGCGGAATAATTATGCTTGTTGCGTTAGCACAATCTTTTTCTCCTGGAACTCTTATTCCCTTGCATGGAGCAATACAACTATCAAATAATTTATCAAGAACATTCGTATATAGAAAATTTTTTAAATGGTATTTAATTCAAAATATTCTAGTTGCTACCACCATTGGATCCGTTGGAGGAATACTATTATTCGGAGCTATACCCGAGGAAGCACTCATATGGTTGATTGCAGGAACAATCTTATTTTTTACTTGGGCGCCATTAGATAATTTTATTCTCTCAATTATGAAGAATGATTGGTTCTGCGGACTGATTTCGGGTTTTGCTGGTATTTTTATTGGTGCAAATGGACCCCTGGTTACAGCCTACATGCGTACAAAGAACTTAAATCCTGAATCACTAGTTGCAAATCATGGTGCTGTCATGATTTATCAACACTTGATAAAAATCATTTTATTTATATATTTTTTTGGATTTTCAATAGGAGAATACCTTTTCTTTATATTAATTTTAGCTATTGCTGGATTTGCAGGCGCAGTTTTAGCCAAAGCTATAATCTCTTTAATTCCTTATGAGAGTTTTAATATTGCATTGAAGATACTTCTATCATTTCTTGCTTTGATTCTAGTTTTATAAATTTTAATTATGATCATTAAAGTGCATTAGATTAAAAATATTCGTACAATCGAATAAAAAGGGTTGTTTCTATGAAGCTAGTTTTAGGTCTTTTTGGGTTGGAAAACTTCTATGGCGGAGATATTTCATCATATATTGAAATTTCTCAGATGGGTGAGGAGTTAGGTTTTGATTCAGTGAGCGTTACAGATCATGTAGTAATGGGAAAGAACCTTCATAAATATCCATTTGGAAAATTCCCACTTCCATCTGAGGCTCCTTGGTTTGAGCCACTTTCTTTGCTTACGATGATTGCTTCTAATACATCCAAAATTAATTTGGCAACTGCAATCCTAATTGCGCCACTAAGAAATCCAGCCTTGCTTGCCAAGACAGTTGCCACTTTAGACACTATATCAAATGGTAGGTTGGAGCTTGGGGTAGGCTTGGGATGGCAAAAAGAAGAATTTGATACAGCGGGAGTGAGCTTTGAAGATCGCTCTGAAATATTTTGGGAGACTTTAGATATATGTAAATCTCTTTGGCAAGATAGTCCAATTTCTTTTCATGGGAAGCATTTTAATTTTGATGATATTTGGTGTCAGCCTCGTCCAATTCAAGGCCAGAACTTACCCTTATTATTTGGTTTAAAAATGACAAAAGAAAATGCTCAAAGAATTGCAAAAGTGGGGCATGGTTGGATTCCCATTAAGACCAGTCGAGAATTTATCTCAGCAGGAAGAGAAATTCTATCTGAGGCATTTATCAAAGAAGGCAGACAAGAGCAGCCTAGGATTCGTGGCCAACTTCCTACATGCCTTGATGACCATGGAGTGCCGAATATAGATTTAACACTTAAACAATTAGAAAAATCCATGGCAGCGGGTTTGGATGAAGTAGAAATTTTTCCAATTAACTTTGTTAAAGCCCCTGAAGATCTTTTCAAAATTCTTCAACTAATTTCACAGGTAAAAAAATAATGAAAAAAAATATAATCTCTTCAAAAGTATCATCATTGGCCGTTCCTTCAAAATTATCTCATTTGTATGCATCTATTATTGATCAAAGGAAATTTTCTTCATTGAATACAATCATGTGGGATGAATTTTCAATGAGAGGGCATTATGAGATTGATGGACTGGATAATTTTATAGCCGCGATGCAGCAATTGGAGAATTACAAAAGCACTATGCATCAGATAAGTAATATTCACGGAGCATGGCAGGAGAAGATATATAAAGGACAAACGTATTGCGTTGCAAGCCATATGTTTGAAAAAGATGATAAGCCCTATAAATTGGATATGGGGATTATCTATGCTGATGTTATTGAGGTAAAAGATGGAACTGCTAAATTTCTTTCTCGAGATTTTTCACTGAAATGGCAAAAAACTGATAGTCTAGATCTTCTTGAGAAGAATTAATCTAGATCTAATTTTTTAAAGTTTTTCTAAAAAACTCTACCAGCATCTTGGTGCTTTCCATTCCTGCATAATTCGGCCTAGTTATCAATGCGATTTCACGATGGGGCCCAGGCTCATCTAAGTGAGAAATAGATAAATCTTTCCTGCTTCCAATCAATTCTTTTAAAGCCATTTTTGGGACCAGCGTTGTTCCCATCTTCCCTTTTACCAATTGAATGAGTGTATTCAAACTAGAGGCTTTAAAAGAGTATTGAGACGAATCTGAAATATTACAAGCATCTAAAATATGATCTTTTAGGCAATGACCATCTTCAAGGAGCATAAGTTCTGAGTGCTCTAACTCTGATGCTTTAATTTCGGGCTTGCCTGCATTCTTATTTTGACTATGTGATACCCAGAAGAAATCCTCTTCCCAAAATTTAAAACTCAAAAGATCTTGCACATCGTATGGCAAGGCTAAAATGGCCATATCAAGGTCGCCTTCTTTTACTCTGTTAATAAGTATTTGAGACTGACCTTCTTCTATTTTTAGCCTTAGATCAGAAAATTTCTTTTGTAGTTTAGGTAAAACCAATGGAAGAAAATACGGGCTAATTGTAGGAATTATTCCAATGGATAGAGAAGAGCATAAACCTGTAATATTGTGTTGAGCAAGTTCGTGAATATTCTTAACTTCCAATTTGATCTTCTTCGCTTTTACTAAAATTTCTTTACCAAGACTGGTGACAATGACTTTTTTATTATTCCTTTCAAATATCTTTACCCCAAGTTGGGTTTCTAGCTCTGTAATTGCATTACTAAGAGTGGAGGGGGAAATGAAGCATTCATCAGCAGCTTTTTTAAAATGTAAATTCTTAGCAACTGACAAAGCATAGTCGATTTGTTTAAGAGTAAGCATAGGTTAGTTTTTATTCATTGATAAAATCGAATATAACATTCTTTTTTTATATATTTACCAATATATATAAAATCTGTAAGCTATATGTACCACAGCTTTTGCAGTGAAAATTTAATATTAATTTGGAATTTAACAATGAGTAAAGAAACAGAAAATAAATGCCCAGTTATGCACGGAAGCCTTGCTTCTAATAGCTCAACTGGAACATCTAATAAAGATTGGTGGCCCAATCAATTAAACTTAAGCATCCTTCACCAACATGATCAAAAAGGCGATCCAATGGACAGTGATTTTGATTATGCCGAAGAGTTTAAAAAGCTCGATTATGATGCTTTAAAAAAGGATCTAAATGATCTAATGACAGATTCACAAGACTGGTGGCCTGCAGATTATGGCCATTACGGACCTTTTTTTATTCGAATGACATGGCATGCAGCGGGAACATACCGTATAGGTGATGGAAGAGGTGGCGGCGGGACTGGAGCTCAAAGATTTGCTCCTCTCAATAGTTGGCCTGATAACGGAAATTTAGATAAGGCTAGAAGACTGCTTTGGCCAATTAAGCAAAAGTACGGGAAAAAAATCAGCTGGGCGGATCTTTTAATTTTAGCTGGTAATGTTGCTATTGAGTCTATGGGTGGTAAAACTTTTGGTTTTGGTGGCGGTCGTCCAGATATTTGGGCTCCAGAAGAAGATATTAATTGGGGCGCTGAAACAGAATGGCTTACCAACGAACGATACAGTGGAGTTCGAGATCTAGCAAACCCTCTTGGAGCAGTCCAAATGGGACTCATCTATGTGAATCCTCAAGGTCCTGATGGAGATCCC
>JBJLIB010000008.1:0-39419 GCA_045564015.1 Gammaproteobacteria bacterium | reverse complement strand
GTATATTTAATAGACCAACTCGGACCGACTTACAATCAACTGCAGACGGGAGTAAGAGAGAAAGAGAAGGAAGAGACGAAGGGCGAAAGCGATACTAAGAGTCGACGATAAAAAAGAGCTTAGTAACCCACCAAGGAGGAAAGAGAAAGCCTCCAAGGAGCTAAAGAGATTCTCACTTTAGACCCCTTCCAATCTCGAACTGAAAAGACAGAGCTTAGCTCTGTTTTTTTTTGCCTATAGTTTTTTAATATCCATCAATACATTTCATTGCTTCACTTTAAACTTTAAAGGAGTATCATCCTGCACATGCGAGTTACTAAAACAAAAATTATTGCAACAATTGGCCCCAGCACAAATGAATATTCATTATTAAAAGACTTGCATGCTGCTGGCATGAATGTAGCAAGATTAAATATGTCGCATGCATCACAAACTGACGCATTAAAAATAATCGAATTAATAAATAAGGTTAATAAAAATCAATCAAAATTATTTGGTCCAATAGGAGTGTTACTTGATACTCAGGGGCCAGAAATTAGAACAGGGATCAATCAATCTGATATTGATCTTAAGACTGGTGACATAGTAAACCTCACTATCAGAGATGATATTGATGTAGAAACCTCATCTATAAAAATAAATTATAAAGGTCTTATTAGAAGTGTAGATAGGGGCTCTAAAATAAGTATAGATAATGGATTGCTTAATTTTCAGGTTTTGGCAAAAGATAATGAAAGCCTTAAGTGCAAAGTTCTTGATGGTGGGACTCTTGGAAGCAAGCGCCATGTTAACTTGCCAGGAGTTAGGGTTGACTTACCTTCAATTACTAAAAAAGATCGAAAGGATATTAATTTTGCTATAAAGAATAATGTAAGCTTCATTGCTTTATCATTTGTTAGGTCTGCTCAAGATATATTGAATCTTAGATCTATATTAAAAAGAAAAAAATCATCCATAAAAATTATTGCAAAGATTGAAAATCAAGAAGGCCTAGACAATATTCATGAAATTACACAGGCTGCAGATACGGTGATGGTTGCAAGAGGCGATTTAGGCATAGAGACTGATCTTGCTGATTTACCCAATATACAAAGAAGAATAATGTATGCAACTGCAAAATGGGGTAGAAGATCGATTGTTGCAACGCACTTACTTGAGTCTATGATACATAACCCAACTCCTACAAGAGCTGAAGTTACTGATGTTGCAAATGCAATATATGAAGGAGCTGATGCTGTAATGCTTTCGGGTGAGACCAGCGTTGGTAAGTATCCCATCCAATGCATCAAAATGTTGAAGAAAATAGCTATTAAAACTGAGCATTTTAGAACCCTTGGCTATGAAAAATTTCTGCAAGATAATTCAGACTGGCAAAATATTGCACAGGGCGCTCGTGATCTTGCTGCAAGGATTAAGGCAGACGGAATTGTAATTATTACCAGATCAGGCCAAACAGCAAATGTAGTTTCAAATACCAAACCTTTTCGAATGCCAGTTTATGCATTTACTAACAATCATGATACTTATTATCATCTAAGCTTGATTGGTGGAATAAAGCCGCACTTTATAAAGTCAATCACTAATCAAACTAATACAATCTCAAAGATTAAATCGATTTTAACCTCTGCTAAGAAGTCAAAAAAATCACAAAAATTTGTATTAATAGCGGGAGTATATTCAGCATCTCATACTGACTCTATCCAGATAATAACCACCTAGAATGTTTGATCAATTGCTTGAAAATACAATTTTACTGTTTGTTGCGGTTGATCCAATTGCGCTTGTTCCTATTTTTGCTAGTCTTACTCAGGGCTTAAATAAAAATGATATAAAGAAAATCTATATTCAGGCAACTATAGTTTCTTTTTTTGTATTATCTTTATTTTATGTATTTGGAACTGCGATACTAGACATCATGGGTATCTCAATGAGCTCATTTAAAATAATTGGTGGCTTATTCCTAATTGCAATTGCATTCCAGATGGTTTTGGAACAAAGGCAATCAAGACGACAGAACACAGCAGAAGTAGCGCTGGATGACGAATCTATTCAGTCTCTTGCAATTTTTCCTTTAGCAATTCCTTTGATTGCAGGCCCGGGAGCAATGACCACTGCCTTGTTGATAGCTGAAACAAATGCAATTAACACAACAGAAACGCTAATTAATTTTATTCCAATTTTAATAATTATTGTTTTAGTCGCGTTTGCAATGTGGCTTTCAGCAAGCCTTTCAAAAACAGTAAGCCCAACAATTATTATCGTGATACAGAAAATATTTGGAATATTGCTCGGCGCTCTTGCAATAGAGTTTGTTGTTGCAGGTGTAATTGAATCTTTTAAATTATAAGGTTCTCAAAGATTCGCGAACGATCAGCTCAGATCTAAATTCTTTGGATTGATTTTCTTCTTCTATTCCATTAAATTTTGCCATCAAAATTTTAGCAGCATGATTAGCCATTTTCTCAACAGGCTGTTTGACTGTAGTTAGTGCTGGCCATATCTCATCAGCAATAGGTGAATCATCGAATCCAGCAAGAGATATATCATCAGGAATTTTTAAACCTTTCATATGTGCAGACTTCATAACGCCTGCTGCCATTGAGTCATTGCTGGCAAAGATTGCTGTTGGTATTCGATCAGAGTGAAAGATTTCTACTCCTGCATCAAATCCTGACTTGAAGCTAAAATTGCCCTGTTTAATCCATGTATCATTTATCTTAAAACCATGACTTTGAATTGCATCAATAAAGCCATTAAATCTTAGATTTGAAGCTGAATGTTTTGGATGACCTTTTATAAAGCCAATATCTTTATGCCCATGCTTTATAATTTCTGAAGTTAATTTATAAGCAGCTTCATAGTCATTAGAAGAGACATATAAGGACTCAGTTTTCTTTGTGCTTGGTGCTATGACAGCATGCTCGATTTGATTTTTTTCTAAATCTTTAAGAAAGTCATCCATGTCGCTTAGGGGAGGGGTAAGAATTAAACCATCAATCTTTAAATCTTCAACAAATTCAAGAATAGTATTGTTTAAATCAGGTGATTTATAGTCACATTCTTGAACAACTAGGTTATATCCTGTTAATTTACAAGCTTTAAATATCCCACTTTGAATGTCTGCTAAATATGATTTATTTGGATTATCATAAAGCAATGCAATTATGAAGGATCTTTTTGATCTTAGACTTTGAGCGCTTTTATTCGGCCTAAACCCAAGTTTATTGACAGATAATTGAACTCTCTTTTTTGTTTCTTCAGCAACATTTGCTTCATTATTTATAACTCTTGAAACAGTTTTAATGGATACTTTAGCATCTTTCGAAACATCTTTAATTGTAACCGCCATTGCTTTTTAAATTATATTGCCTTCTTTAACTATTTTAACGATAATGTATTTTGACAACGATATCAATGGGGTAGTAAATCAATGTTATTTAGTAATTTAGACATTTTTATTGTCGGTTTTTACTGTGTCGGAATAATCATTCTAGCTCAATATGTTTCTCGATCTCAACAAGGGGTTGAAAAAACAGCAGAAGATTATTTTTTAGCAGGCAGATCTTTGCCGTGGTGGGCTATTGGTGCCTCTTTAATTGCTGCAAATATTTCAGCAGAGCAAATTATCGGAATGTCCGGCCAAGGCTTTGTTGTTGGTATGGCAATAGCAACATATGAATTAACGGCAGCTATAGCATTGATAGTGATGGCAAAATATTTTTTACCGCTCTTTTTAGAGAAGCAAATCTATACTATGCCTCAGTTTCTCGAGCAAAGATTCGATAAAAGAGTTAGTCTTGTGCTTTCGTTCTTTTGGTTAGCAGTCTACGTATTTATTAATTTAACCAGCGTATTATGGCTTGGTTCTCTAGCAATTAATTCATTGACAGGCTTAGATTTATTTTATGGTTTAGTCCTTTTAGCTTTTCTTTCATTAGCCTACTCACTTTGGGGAGGGCTTAGAGCTGTTGCTATGACAGATATTATTCAAGTTGTATTGTTGATCTTTGGCGGATTATCTGTCTCATATATTGCATTAAATCAAATATCTGATGGAGCTGGGGTGGTGAATGGCTTAAGCCAGGTTTATCAATTGCTTCCTCAAAAGTTTGATATGATTTTGTCTGTTGATCATCCAGCTTACAAGGACCTGCCTGGAGTCTGGGTGTTAATCGGTGGCTTATGGATAGCTCATTTTGCATATTGGGGATTTAATCAATACATCACTCAAAGAGCTTTAGGGGCTAAATCATTACCTGAAGCGCAAAAAGGTGTCATGTTTGCAGCATACTTGAAACTTTTAATGCCATTTGTAGTTGTGCTTCCTGGAATCTGCGCAGCTGTAATTTATCCAACGCTAGAAAAGTCAGATCAAGCATACCCAATGATGATGTCTTTATTGCCTAATGGTCTTCTAGGCCTAACTTTTGCAGCTTTAGTTGCTGCGATAGTATCTTCATTGGCGTCAATGACTAATAGCGTAAGTACTATTTTTACTATGGATATTTATCGTAGTTTTGTTAAATCAAAACCTACAGAACAAAAGCTAGTAAATGTTGGCAGGAATATGGCTTGGATTTCATTGGTTATTGCCGTCCTGTGTGCGCAACCATTACTTGGTAATATGGAATCCGCATTTCAATATATTCAAAACTTTACAGGCTTTTTTACTCCAGGAATTTTAGTAATCTTTTTGGTTGCTTTATTTTGGAAAAAAGCCACAACGTTAAGTGTTCTTGTTGCGGCAATTATGTCCCTGATTTTATCTTTGTTTATTTTTCTTATTTTTCCAGAATATCCTTTCATCCATAGGATGGGTGTTGTTTTTTTAATTTCAGGCTTTGCATGCTATTTAACTTCTTTGTTACAAGGATATGATGACCAAGTAAAAGCAATTGATATATCAGGAATTAATTTTAAAACTGAGAAATCTTTCAACATTAGCGCTGTTATTATCTGCATTATTCTGATTATCACTTATTTTTTACTATGGTAATTGATCCTAAGATAGCTTTTATAAATAGCAGAGTCTTGTTAATAGATATCGGCGGTACAAATATCAGAACAGCTTCAGCTGATATAGGTTCAAGCACGCTGATCAATGCTAACAAAAAGAATCTAGATTGCTTAGGCTCATTTGATGAATTGTTACAGGGTTTTTTAGATGATGATTTGTCAATTAAACATTTGGTGTTTTCTATTGCAGGCCCTAAACTTCATCACTCTATTTCAATGACGAATAGAGAATTTGAAATAGATGAAGCTGAGATTCTTCAGAAGTTCAAAGTTGATTCTTGCCATATTCTTAATGACTGGGAATCAATAGGTCATGGTTTGTCACTTTTCAAGAAAGAAGAAATGAATTTTATAAACGAAGGTAACTCATTCAATGAAACAGCTTTAATTTTAGGTCCAGGAACTGGATTAGGCGCCGCTCAAGTAATTCAAGATAATATTGTGCTTCCAACAGAAATTGGCAATAGTTTATTTGCTATCCAAGAGCTATTCTCAGAGCTGAATCTTAAAAATACAAAAGATTTTAATGTTATCGAAGATCTAATTTCAGGTGGCGGACTTGTTAAAATTTACTCTCATTTTGAAGATACAGACAAATCACCAGAAGAGATTGTAGCAAGTTATCATTCTGATAAATCTGCTCAAAAGAGCATTGATATTTTTTTAAAATCGCTCGCTCAAATCCTATCTGAACTTGCATTAGCATATATGCCAGGCAAAGGCATTTATCTTGCTGGAGGCTTAATGCGCTCTTTGCAGGAATTCATTGACGAAGACATATTTATGAAGAATTTTTTGCTTAACAGAAAATCAATGCATGCAGATGTACTAAAGCAGATGCCTCTAGCATCAATCAACCAAGAAATGACTTGTTTGCATGGCAGCTTAAATTTTATTAATAAAATAAGTCAAAATCTCAATTAAAATTGAACGATTCTATTTTAGACAGCTTTACTCACTCAATAGTCGACTCATTGATCTCAAGTATTAATTTGAATGGTCCAATTTTCAGATTTAGATTTTTAAGAATGGAGAAAACATGAAAAATTTATTTTTAATTATTTTGTTATTCCAAGTACCTGGAATTTTTGGGCAAGTTGATTGGACTAGAACTAACACCTGTGAATATAAAAACTTTAATAATGAAGATCTTATCGAGCAGTTGATAGGTGGGATGACAATAGAGGAGAAGGTTGGGCAAGTTATACAGGGAGATTTAGATTTTATTTCACCGCAAGATGTTAAGAAATTTAAAATTGGATCGGTTTTAAATGGTGGCAATACCGCTCCAAACGGCGATAAATATAGCTCAGTTGATGACTGGAAAAGATTGAGTAAAGAATTTTATGATGCTTCTCCAATTTATAAAGGCATTAAGGTTCCAGTTTTATGGGGTACTGATGCAGTTCACGGTCATAATAATGTCATTGGAGCAACTTTGTTTCCCCATAATATTGGTTTGGGGGCTTCGGGTAACGTTGATTTGATGAAGAGTATTGGTGAGGCAATAGCGCTTGAGGTTTTGTCTACAGGGGTGGCCTGGACCTTTGCTCCAACAGTTGCAGTTCCTCAAGATGATCGCTGGGGAAGGACTTATGAAGGATTTTCTGAAGATCCTTTGTTGGTATCAAAACTCGGTAAGGCATTCGTGCTTGGTCTACAAGGCGAAGGAGATATGTTGCTGGATAATAATCATGTGATTGCAACTGCTAAGCATTTTATGGGTGATGGTGGAACCTTTGAAGGAATTGATCAGGGTAATACTAGAATCTCAGAGATAGGCCTAAGAGAGCTTCATGGCTATCCATATTTTGATGCTCTTGATGCATGCGCTCAAACAGTTATGGCTAGTTTTAATTCATGGAATGGCAAGAAACTTCATGGTTACGAAGAATTGCTTACAGATATATTAAAAAAGGACATGCAATTTGATGGTTTTGTTGTGGGTGATTGGAATGGTCATGGTCAAGTAGAAGGGTGCTCTAATGCAAAATGTGCTCAGTCATTTAATGCTGGCGTTGATATGTTTATGGTGCCTGAAAATTGGAAAGATCTATTGAGGAACACAATCAGGCAAGTAAAATCAGGAGAGATTTCTGAAACTAGACTTGATGAGGCAGTCAGAAATATCTTAAGAGTTAAATCTAGGCTTGGATTATTTAATGGGCGAGTTCCACATGAATTTAAAGAAAACTATTTGGGCGACCCTAAGCACATTGCATTGGCTCGGCAGGCAGTGAGAGAGTCACTTGTCTTATTAAAAAATAATAAACAGTTACTTCCATTAAATCCATCTCAACATATAGGAATTATTGGAGATGCAGCAAAGAAAATTTCCTCTCAAACAGGTGGCTGGACTATTACTTGGCAGGGCAGAGAAAATTTAAATAGTGATTTTATAAATGTAAATTCAATATATGAGGCTTTGGAGGAGGCAGTTATTTCATCAGGCGGAACAATAGAATTTTCAAATAACGGTAAATTTAATAAAGATCCTGATGTAGTGATAGGTATTTTTGGCGAGGAACCATATGCTGAAATGCTCGGAGACTTAAAAGATGTTTCCTTTAATGCAACTGATCCAAAGTTTTTACCATTGCTTGAGGCAATGAATGCGCAAAATATTCCCACAGTCAGTATCTTTCTATCTGGCAGGCCTTTGGTTGTTAATAGGCAATTAAATGCATCTGATGCTTTCATAGCTGCTTGGCTCCCAGGCTCAGCGGTGGAAGGAATTGCAGATGTAATTTTTACAAATGACAATAAAATTAATTATGATTTTGTGGGCAAACTTTCTTACTCATGGCCAAAAACTAAAGATCAAGCAGTCCTAAACTTTACGGACAGCATTTATGATCCATTATTTCCATTTGGGTATGGTCTTACGTATGCATCAGATCTTGAGGTAGAAAGGATCCAAACCAATCGAAGTAACTCTAAGTTAGATTTGCTAAATGTTTTCTTAGGCGCTGCATCAATTCCTGGAAAGGAATTCGTTGTCACTCAGGCTGGCCCTGAATTTGTTTTAGAGGACGATTACGTTAGTGCTAATTCTAAAGTAAAAATTACTAGGTTTGATTACCAAAGGCAAGATGATGCAAAAAATATTGTATTTATGGATGATCAATCTTTGCAAGCTTTTGGTATTTCGGCTGAGTCACCTGTAAGCCTTTCAAGTATGAAGGCTCCTTTTTATGAAATTATCATGAGAGTAAATAGCTTAGCTAATCCAGCTTTGTATTTTAGCGTAGGATGTGGAAATAACTGTAGAGGGTCAGCTGAATTACCGACAGAATTAATGACTGATTGGTCAACAATTAATATTCCGCTTTCATGCCTCGAAAAAGATGGTTTAGATAAAACAAAGATTCAAGTAAGAGGATTATTTCTGAGCGAGGAAGCAATTAATTTTGATTTGAGCTCGATAGTTATTAAAGATGGCAAAGCAACAGGAAAGGTTATTAGTTGTTGATTAGTTTTTAGCTATTTGGATTATAAAAATATTGAAACTTCGCATATATTTGAGAGGTTTCTAGTCTAAGATTATCACTGAATGGATTTGGCTCTTCATAGAACTGAGTGCCACCTGCATAAAAGATGGTATAGGGATTAGGCTTCCATTGAATGAGGGCTTCAAGAAAATAGTCATCACTAAAATCATTTTTTTCAATGATGGTTCTTGTTGATAAAGCGCTATCAATTTGATAATCCAGCTCAAGTCTATTAATTTCACCAGCATAAAATTTTTCACCGGTGATTTTATTTTTTAATTCTGAATATCGATGGCCCAAAGAAATCTTAAAATTATCTGAAAATCTAAAAACATTATAAAGATTATATTCTGTTGAATCACCGATTACAGGCTTCTCAATTCTATAAGCTATTGATTCACCTTTTTCTATCTCAAAACTAGTAAAGAACCTTTCTGAAGGATGATATTGGCCACTCATTTCATAATCTTTTTGCTCTCCATATTGAATACCATTAAATTTTTCACTAGGTTTAATTTGCCATTTAACTTCACCATTAAAATTAAAATTTGTTTCAAGGTTAATTTTAAATTCATAAAATTCAAATGTTTTTCGGTTTTGATAATTTGATCTATTTCTATTGTTCCAATGAAAAGTTATTTTTCTTATAGTTCCTTGAGATCTGTAAGTTCTCCCATACCAATAATTACGACTTTTGAAATTATTTCTTCCAACAAAGCCAACATGAGCTCTATAAGTAGGGGAAACATCTTTAAATCGAATTCCTGCGTATGAGCCATTTACAGCTCTTCGAAGTCTAATATTTTTAGCTGTTCCTGAAAAAGACTCACCATCCATTGCATAAGTTCTGCCAGCGAAGGTATCCTCTGTTTCCAAAAAGTTTACATTACCTTCTTGAGTATCACTCCTTGATACATTTAGATCTAAAATATAATCATCTAAAAAATTAATTAAACTGTCTAATTCAACCACAGATCCAGAACCACCAATTTGAAAATCTCGATTAGTTGCAATTAACCCTATATGTGATTTATTGCCTAAATTCCTTTTATACCTTCCTATCGTAACTTTGCTTTTGCCAGCATTGCCTTTGAAGGATCTATATTGTCCTGCTGCCAAGTATGGGGAGTCAGTATCTGTAGCTTGCAATAGATAGGTTGAGCTTTTATCTCCTTGATTAATATATTTTAGCGCTCCAAGAGGATTAGTTATGGATCTGGTATAAACAGTTTGTGTGTCTGATTTAAGCAATTCAGAGCCTTCTAGAAAAAAAGTTCTTTTCTCAGGGTATGACATAGCAAAAGTTTGATTGGCCATAATCATTGGAACATCTGATTCTACCTGAGAGAAGTCTGGGTTAATTGTGTATTCTATAGATGATGATTTAGTAAGATCATAAAGACCAGTTATACCAATTTCATAATCAGGATTCTGTAATTTAAAATCTTTTACAGGCCTATCACCATTTTGATTAAGAAAAATATATGGATATAAATAACTTCTATAGATCTTTTCTGGAGATCCCAAGAGTATTTCTTCATCTGCCTGACAGGCGTAACATGTTTCTGCTGGAAGATTTTTAAAAGATCCAAATACCGTTTGTATGCCTGCTTCATAAGATTTTCTAATAAATCCCATCTTCCATTTTTGAATTTCTGTATCTGGCAATTGAAGCTCTGAAAAAGGAATGATCAATTCAGCTGAGTAACCATCATCTTGAAATGCAGTGGCTGATTGAAAAAGTATATCCCATGAATTATCTGGTTCAGCATTGCTTATATGCTTTTCATCCAGCTGAACGCCTAGTGAATTAACGCCAATTAAAACACCATATCTGCCGTCTCTAAATGGGTCTGCCATTAAAGCAACATAATCTTCGTTCCAGGTTTCATCTCTATTTTTTAAAGTTGATCTAATTTTAGTTGGATCTCCATATGCCTTAATTCCAATGTATAAGTATTTTTCATCGTATTGAACATAAGCAGTTGTTTTAAGGGCTGCTGGGGTATTGCGAGAGGGCATTAACTCATACTCTAAATCAAAAGAGAGTGATCCATCCCATTCATCGCTTGATAAAGTGCCGTCAAGAACAATATTGCTACCTAAGATTCCAGGAGCGATTAATACAGCCAGAACTAATAGCCATATCCTTGTCTTGATTGCAGGGGCTGTAACTAAGATTACGAGTTTTTTTAACATATGTTTTTTAAAAAGTTAGTCATTTTAGGATATATAGCTCTTTAAGAACATAGATATTTCATAAGATTATTTTATAAATTACGTGGGAAATTGAATTGATTTCGGTATAATCATCAGCATTATGGCAGATAGTAAAAAGAAACAAACTAAGGTGTATTTAATTCCCGAGAGTGAATCAAGGGATAGCCACACATATCACTACTTAGCAGTAAAGACTAAGAAATTAGTGATTGAAAATCAAAAGCTTAGATTGAAGAAGTTTAATCCTGCCAAGCAGATCCATGAGTGGTTTGTTGAAGCTAAATTACCTCCTCACAGTAAATAATACTTTATTTTTTTTGTTGCTCGGTTTCATCCCGATGCTTTTTTAAATAAGTCATAAAAGGAGTTCCGCCCGTACCTGTTATTGTTGACCCACCTCTGCCAAATGGATTTTTGATTTGGGATTGTTTGTGGATATAAGTTCCGGCATATTCGAGATGCATGGCTCTAAACGCCCTGATTTCTTCAAGACAATCATTATATCTGCTTGTGAGTTTCCTTGAATCTTTAATAAGACCTTTAATCATCGAACTATCTTCAAGAGTGCTAATAAATTTTCTATGTTTAGGCGGCATGTAATCGCGCATTTCATTCAAATAATGTCTTAAGTGGTCTTTGGTATGAGAGATCTGTAATGCACCATCAAGAGATGGGATGATGCTACTTTGTGCGCCTGTTTCGCCTCTGAAAAATTGAGGTTTATTTTCAAATTGACCTTCATATATGAGACCCTTCTTCAGATCAGGGTTATCTTTTGTACCAAAAATAAAAGGTCGTACTCGATGATAGTAAATATATGGATCGCATTTCTCAGGCATTCTTGCAAAAATAGAATTTACTTTTTTCATTGACTCTACGATTTCATTTAATAAATTTAAAATCTCTTTTTCTGATGAAGCTCCATCACATTGCGCTATTTTTTGACAAGCATCAATTGCTCCTGAAGCTGCATTCTCAATGCAAACATGGATTGTGACGAACCAGTCCTCATCAACTCCACCTAAAAAATTATTTATTAAACCAACATTTTCCAATGAAATAGCTTCATCTTTATTGATTAAAAACCAGTTATCAAGACAATAACTGGCATAACTTAAAATAGGAGGCCTGCCTTGATTATTTGCAACCTCAACCCATGGTTTTGCAAGAGCCTCAGGTAATTTGCCATGGGGTTTTGTATCTCCCCATATGTATGCATGAGCAATAAAGCTTAATTGTGACATTGCAAGTTTGAGATCCTGCCCCATCTGATTTACTAGGAGTTGTTTGATAGATAAATCTTTCTTTGAAAGCTTATCAATGGTTGATTGAACCTTTCCTGTTAATAATAATTTTGGAAGGTTATTGCATATATCTTCAATTCTTGCGCATGAGTTAGAGTCTATTGAGTATGATTTTGCCGGCGCATTTTTTGGTAAGAAACCTTTCATAAAACCCCCCAGTTTTAAAAAATGTTGACCAAATCAGTATACCGATTTTTATTAAATTTACTCTTGTTCTTTTCTGATCAAGCTTGAAGAAATATCATCTCTAAAGATCTCCTCACCAAATCCAGAAAATCTTTTAGCTATGTGCTCTGGTATAGTGACGGAATCGAGGTCAATAAAGTTACTTTTTATTTTGCGTCCAAACACCAAGAAATTAATATTGTGGCTATTAAATAAGTCTAATTGATTAAGCATATCTTGACGATTTAGATAAAACTTTTCATCTAGAATCCTTGTTAATGTATCAGCTCCAATAATAAATACAGAGTTTGGGAATAGGGCAGCCTTATCTGTAAATTTTCCAGCTTTAGTTAATACCCATTCGTGCCCATGATTAAACTGATTAAGCGTTTTTTCAATTTCATGGTATGAAAGAGGAGGCTTGTCTGCATTTTGAATACATATTTCATAGGCAAGACCTAATCCAGTTTTCTTCTCCGCTAATTCACTCATTGAGTTATGACCTGAATGAAATGGATTAAATGATCCAGGAAAAATTAGTTCTGGAATACGATTTGATGAAGATACAAAATCAATCTTGCTATCAACCAATTTAACCCAGTTTTTTTCAGCTTCAACAGTCTTAATTTCAAGCGATGAGTTTTCAGAGATCGTGTGATTTTGCACCTCGCATGATTGTGCAATTGCATTGATTATATGATCAGTTACAACTTGCTCTTCTTCTTCTCGCGATAGCTCTCCCTTCACAAACGAATAAGAGAAGCTTGAGGAATATTTGTAAGTTTGTATAGCAATAAAAAATTTATGCTCCCCTTTTTTTGAATAATTCGTTGCTAGTGAGGCAGTAACTGCAACACCTAAAAGATTTTTTGGATTTGTATTGGGATCTATTTTTTTTGCTGCACTGTATGCCTTTGCAGCCATGCTTAGAGTTGTACCCAAACTGCAATAATGATCAGGCTGCTTAAGAAGATAATAATCCAGGGATTCTTTTGCATACGGAACATATGCCTCTAATACTGATTTACTTGCTCCAGGAACTTTTAAGATTTCCGATATCGCATTAGTACCTCCACCACTTGATACCAAGACAAATCTAAATGGTGAAGAGTGTATCTTTTGAATGATTTCTAAATACTGAGACATTTTAAATTTTCGCTATAAATCTGAATGTTTTTAAGTGCATAATTAAATCAATGTGAATATTAGCAAGCAAACTCTTGAAAGTGCATTGGATTCAGCCAGTTTTCCTGTCGTCGCAGCATTATTGGTACATTTTACAGGAGATATCTCAATATTAGAGAAATTACCTAGGCCTAATCAGGCAGTGCTAGGCGAAATACAGGGATTCCTATCCGAGGATGATAAACAAACAATTAAAAAAATAGCCCTGAAAGAAATAAGTAAGTTTTTTTCCAACCATGAGGTTAATGATCTCTATGTTCCTTCCAATCAAGAGCTTAATGAGATGATGAGTTTTATAGTAGGAGAGAATGTTTCTCCTGATTACATTCCTATGATGCTTCGTGATTTAAATATAACATCTCAGGATTTAAAGCCATCTTTAGGAACTGCAAAATCAAGTCTGGAAGTATTGATTATTGGGGCTGGGATGTCTGGAATCCTTGCTGCAATTAAATTAGCTGAAAGAGGCATCAAGTTTAAAATTTACGAAAAAAATATTAATCTAGG
Organism: Gammaproteobacteria bacterium; assembly: GCA_045564015.1. Taxonomy (GTDB): domain Bacteria; phylum Pseudomonadota; class Gammaproteobacteria; order Magnimaribacterales; family D2472; genus D2472. Next base: position 25,531 of record JBJLIB010000008.1, on the reverse strand, counting down.
CGGCACTTGGTTTGAAAACCAATATCCAGGATCTCGAGTTGACATCGCAAACCATTTTTACTCATATTCATTTGAAGAAAACCATCAATGGTCAGAACATTTCTCTCAACAACCAGAGCTATTAGATTATTTTAAAAGATGTTTTGATAAATATGATATTCAAAAAAATACATACTTTGAAACCCAAGTCACTGATATGAAGTTTGATGATCTAACCAAAATGTGGGAAGTAACTTCTATACATAATGAAAACAGTAACAAGGAAGTGATTAACATTGTTCTTTCTTGCGTTGGGCAGCTAAATCAACCGAAAATCCCTGACATTAAAGGCATAGATGAGTTTCAAGGCAATATGTTTCATTCCTCAAAATGGCCAGATGATGATGATGTGATTGTTGGAAAGAAAGTTGCTGTAGTTGGCAGCGGCGCTAGTGCATTTCAGATAGTTCCCAGCATTGCAAAATACTGTGAACAGTTAACAATTTTTCAACGATCTCCTCCTTGGATGTTCCCAAATCCAAAATATCATGAGCAGGTAGATGAAGAAAAAAAATGGCTATTAGAGAACTTACCTTATTATTCACGATGGTATAGGTTTTTGCTTTTTTATCCTGGTTCAGACCAGCTGCTTGACTCATTATTTGTTGATCCTTCATGGAAAGAGAGAAGCGATTCCATCAATCAACAAAATGATGAAATGAGAGAGCTATTTACGTCTGCTATGTTGGCACAAATTTCTGATAAATCTCTTATTGATAAAGTCATTCCAAATTACCCACCATTTGGAAAGCGAATGTTACAAGACAATGGCGCATGGTTAGAGGCGCTTCATTTGCCAAACGTTACTTTGCTTGCTGAAGAGGTCACCCGCATGAGTTCAAGAGGAATCGTTAGCTCAGAAAATGATTATGAGTTTGATACAGTGGTCTTTGCTACTGGCTTTAAAGCCCAAGATTTTTTTTATCCCATTGAGATAGATGGCGGCGTAGGTAGCTTTAACAATATTTATAAGGATTCCCCTCAGTCCTATTTAGGGATTACTTTCTCATCTATTCCAAATTTTTTTGCTATGTATGGTCCAGGCACTAATTTGGCGCATGCAGGAAGCATTATCTTCAACTCAGAATGCCAAATCAATTATATTTGTTCAGCAATTGAGTTCATGCTCAACAATAATCACAAATCTATCAGAGTGAAACCTAAAATTGAAAAAGAATATCAAGATAGATTTGACGACAGACATAAGGAAATGGTTTGGCAGCATGAAGGTGTCTCCAGCTGGTATCAGAATTCCAAAGGCAAGGTTGTCACCACATCTCCATGGAGATTGGTAGAATATTGGAATTGGACAAATAACTTTAATGCAGATGAGTATGATTTTTAAATTATTTTTTATTGGACTGATAACTTTTTGCACTATTACTAATGCAGAAGAAAGAAGACCTAATGTCATTATATTTTTAGTTGATGACTTGGGATGGGCTGATATTTCATTGAGAGGCGCTCCCATAGATACTCCTGCAATTGATTCAATATTTTCAGAGGGTCTAACGCTTGATAGGTTTTACGCAACTCCAATATGTAGTCCAACTAGAGCAGCTTTAATGACAGGACGTGATCCATTAAGGCTAGGAATCTCCTATTCAGTAGTGATGCCATGGATGAATAATGGAGTTCATCCAGATGAGCATTTTATGCCTGAATCATTTAAAGCCGCTGGCTATCAAACTGCCATGGTGGGTAAGTGGCATCTTGGGCATTCTCAGGAAATCTTCCATCCAAATGCTAGAGGCTTTGATAATTTTTATGGTCACATGCATACAGAAGTTGGATACTTTCCTCCATTTGCAAATCAAGGCGGCATTGATTTTCAGAGAAATGGAGTGACTATCACAGATGAAGGTTATGAAACATTTCTGTTGGCAGACGAAGCTTCACGATGGATCAAAGCAAGAGATCAAGATAAACCTTTTTTTCTGTATATGCCATTTATTGCACCTCATAGCCCTCTAGAAGCTCCAGATAACCTTGTTCAAAAATATGAGGCTTTAGAAGATACAAGAGAGTTAACAAGAAGTACTGCAATTGATCGCACTAGAACATTGAATGGATTTTCACCAAGCGCACGACCTATGTATGCGGCTGTGGTAGACGGGCTAGATCAAGCAATAGGGCAGGTTTTAGATACTTTAAGGAGCGAAGGTATTGAAGAAGAGACCATAATATTATTTAGTAGCGACAATGGCGGTGCTGCATATGCTGGAGGTGGCGCAGACAATTTCCCACTTCGCGGGGGGAAGGGTGACACTTATGAGGGAGGGATTAGAGTTATTGCTGCCATGAAGTGGAAAGGTACGTTAAAGGCAGGAAATAACTTTGAATCAATAATGACTGTAATGGATGTTTTTCCAACTCTTGCAAGCGCCTCAGGAGTTACGATGTTAAATACAAAAGAAATTTGGGGGAGAGACATGTGGTCTGCGATAAAAGATGGAAAAGATGTAAAGCTTAATAAAGAAGTGTATTTTGCATCTGAAACACCTAATTATGGAGAATTTCACACAACAGTCTTTAATGATAAATGGAAGCTGGTTCAAGTTATAACAAGCTCTTTATTAGAAATTAATGTAGAAAATAAATTATTTGATATCAGCGCTGATCCAAATGAATATAATAACTTAGCAGATCAATATCCTAAGTTAGTTGAAATAATGGCAAATAAGATTAGAGAATGGCGTGCTCTTCATCCAATATCAGGCATTAGAGCTCAATTAGTTCCTCCGCCGGGTTGGAGAGCTCCTAGAGATTGGACAAGTTACACTATACCTATTGAGGAACTTCAAGATGATGCATCTTTGGGTTTCGGTGCTCATGCACACCAGATACTGGATTATTTAATTAAAGATCATGGAAGAATTATCTATGATTGCAAGCCTGGTGATTGGGAGCGAGGAAAGTGCAAGGCTCCAGAAAAACCTAATAATCATCACCACTAATGAAGCAGTTTATTTTATTTTTTATTATTTTTTCTTCCATTGAATTATTTGCTAGGCAGATTGAAGAGACAACTTTCTCTTACTGGAAAAAACCTGACTCAAAAATTTACTATTCAACTCCAGATTCAATAAATACTAATACAAAAATTATTTTTATTATGCATGGGGCCTCTAGAACAGCAAAAAAATATTTAAATGATTGGCTGCCTTTGGTTAAGAACAGAAATGTTGTTTTGATAGCTCCAGAATTTTCTAAAGAATCGTATCCTGAATATGTCTATTTAATGATGGGCACAGAAAAGGGAAAATTATTAAAAGACCAATCACTTTTTTTAACAGATTCTCTTGGACTTCTTTTTGATTATTTCAAAGCTAAATTAAAAATCTCTACATCAACCTTCAGACTTTATGGGCATTCTGGAGGATCGCAATTTGTGCATAGGTATCTTTTATTAAGCAATGAAACTAGAATTGAAAAAGCTGCGATGGCAAATGCAGGCTTTTATACATTTGCAGATGATGGCATCTCTTATCCCTTTGGTATCAAAAACATGAATGTCTCAGATGAAAGACTTGAGTGGCTTCTAAGAATGAAAGGAGGGGTCTTTTTAGGTGATGCAGATAACGATCCAAAACATCATTCCTTGCCTGCTATGCGAAAAGCAAAAAAACAAGGCAGACATAGATTTGAAAGAGGCACAAATTTTTTTAATGATTTAATCAAGCTGGGGGTTGAAAAGAATTTACCTTTTAGATGGAGGTATCAGACAGTTCCAGGAATTGCACATGACAATGCTGGCATGAGTTTAGCTGCATCTGAGTTTTTGTTAGAGGATCTTTAAGAGGTATTTTTTTCAATAAATTCCTCTGCAGCTTTAAAGATTTTAATTTTTCTATCTTCATTCATTTTATCTAGAGACTTTGGCATTAATGCCAGCCTTGGATTTGTGGCGAAGAACTCTCTATTATTCTCTATAAATCGCCAGTAAAGACCATCCACAGCATCACACCATTCTCCCTTTTTGTAATTTGACATTCTTAGCATGTAGCTTGATCCACATATGTATGGTTTGGTAGAAAATATACCTCCGTCAGCATAAGTCCCCATTCCAAATACATTTGGTACCATTACCCAGTCTGCTGAATCGACATACATTTCCATAAACCATCGATAAATTTCACTTGGTCTAATGTTTGATAGATTCATTAAATTAGAGATAATCATTAGTCTATTGATATGGTGTGTATAACCTGTAGCAGCAGACTCTTTAATTGCATCATCAAGCAAAGGAATGCCTGTTTCACCTAAATACCAATTTTGATTTAGGCTCTTATCATGCGACCAAAAATTCATTTCTTTATATTGAGGCATGTTTTCCCAATACACTCCTCTAATAAATTCTCTCCATCCTAAAATCTGTCTCACAAAACCCTCTAATGCATTGATTGGAATCTCATGTTCAGCTTTCTTGAAATAACTTATGGCATCAACTATACATTCCATCGGATCTAATAAACCCGAATTAATGTATGGGGATAATAGGGAGTGAAATAAAGTCGTATTTTCTTTATCTATGGCATCTTGAAAATCTCCGAAGGATTTAAAATAATTTCGTAAAAAACTCTTCAATTGTTTTCTAGCATCAGAGTGAGTAACTGCCCAGTTAAAACTTTCTAAATTTCCAGCTGAATCAGGAAAGCAATTTTCAATATCAACCATTGTTGATATTGTTAGCTCATCAGATTTAATCTTACGCCTAGGCTTGGGGGGCTCTTTTAATTTAGAAATACTTTTTTGGTTGTCTTTATCAAAATTCCATTTACCGCCTAGCGGTTTATTATCTTCCATAAGAAGGCTATATTTTTTCCTTAGCCATCGGTAATAGTATTCTTGAACAAGAGATTTTTTATCTGCAGACCATTCTGAAAAACCTTCAATTGAGTCAATAAATTTTGTATCTGGGTGTATCTTTAGCTCTACATCATGCTTAGATCCAAAGAACATTAGTTGAGTTAGAATTCCATGATCACTTGGCTGGGTAACATGAAGTAAATTAAATTTAAGTTTTTTATGCAATGCCTCTAATTCATGCATTAGGTCAATATTTCTGTCCTTGGTAATTTTTATATGGATAATTTTCGTAAAATCATTCTCTAATTTTTCTTTCCAATGCCTTAAGGCGGATATTTGCAATACCAATTTATGTTTATGATGTTTAAGTTGGTAATAATTATCGCAAGGCTCGTATAACAATAATGGATCAGAGCTCTTGATTGAGGAGAGAACTTTATTGTTTGTTGATAAATCATCTGGAAAGATCAATCCTATCTGTTTCATAATCTTGTCTCAGTTAAATATTTTCCTAATGCCGTTCCAGACACATATGCTGATTCAACGCGCGGAGAAAGATTCCAATCACCAATCGCAAACGCATCTTCAGAAACGCATGTGTATTCATTGTTAAGATCTGATCGGCTGCACAAAGCATATTTCCATCTAAAGATTCCTGAATGGATGAGTGTATATTTCCCTTTAATTATACTTTTAAAACCATCCTCAGCTCGAGTTTGAATTAAGGAGTCAGTATCATTCATCATCGCTATACTGGCCTTTGGTGAAAATTGTAATACCCAAGTTTCAGCATTTTTTTTATTATAAAATTTACTTGTTCCAAGCCATGAAATATCCTCATTGATATTTTTATAACCAAAATGCTCGTAAATAGGATTTCCAACTAAAGTTATTCCAACTGATATACAGGGGTTAAATGTTGCCTGATGATCTATTTCAGACTGGAAAACTTCCTTAGCTTGGGGAAGGGGAAGGCTGGAAATTATCATATCGTATGATTCCTTATAGCCTGAATTAAAATAAACTAACTTTTTTCTTTCATCTATTTTTATTGCCTTTTTATTACAGTTTAGATTTAAATGTTGTTCATAATTTTTAAGCAGAGTATGCATTCCATTTTCTGCAACAAAATAGTCTTTAGTTTCAATGCTAGAGTTAATCTTTATATCAAAAGAGGAACCTAAAAAGTTAATAGCATTATTTTGAGTTAAAAATTCTTGAAAAGAGCTTGTTTGCGCTGAACAGAATTGAGCTCCAAAGTGAAACAATCCATTCGGCAATGATTTTGCGCAAAGCCTTCCACCAACCCCTCGTGATTTTTCATAAATGTGAACATCAAAATTATCATGAAGACTAAGGGCACAGGCAATACCGCTCATGCCAGCCCCCAAGATAATGATCTTAGGCTTTCTCTGCATTGTTAAAGGCTTTGCTTATATATGACCCCATCCTTCATTACAAAGCTTACATTTTTAACTATTGAAATATCTTCAATGGGATTCTTTTGAAAAGCTATGATGTCAGCAAACATTCCCGGTTTTATTTGACCGAGCTGATCTTCTACTCTGAGAAGTTTTGCTGTTTCAATTGTTGCGCTTTTTAATGCATCTTCATTAGACATTCCAGCATTTGTCATCAGAATAAACTCTTGCCAATTATCTCCATGAGCTGAAACTCCTGAATCAGTTCCAAATGCTATTTTCACACCTGCTTTATATGCCTGAGCAAAGGTTGATGTTATTTGAGGCCCAATTTTTTCTGCCTTTGGTTTAACAAGAGCTGGAAAAAAGTTAGGAATTTTGGCTTTTTCAGCCACCCAATCTCCAGCCATTATAGTAGGCACATAATAAGTCCCTCTTGCTTTCATTAAATCCATTATTTCTTGATCCATGTATGTGCCATGTTCTATTGAATTAATTCCAGCTAATACAGCTCGTTTCATTCCTTCTTTTCCATGAGCATGTGCTGCCGTCCACAGTCCATAATCATTAGCCGTGGAAACAATGGCAATAAGTTCTGCATCTGTAAATTGAGGATTCTCACCAGATTTAGCAACACTTAAAACTCCTCCTGTTGCGGTAATTTTTATCCCGTCAGTTCCATCTTTGTATCTTTGTCTTACCGCTTTTATTGCCTCTTCAGGACTATCAATCACACCTTCTTCGGGAGTAGGTGGAGCATAATTATCTTTTGGCATTCCATTTGTAGGATCTCCATGCCCCCCAGTCGTTGCAATAGTTTTGCCTGATGTAAAAATTCTTGGGCCAATCACCAATCCTTGATTAATTGCTTCTCTCAGTGAAATAGTCTCCATGCCACCATCACCAACATTTCTCACTGATGTAAATCCAGCCATCAATGTTTTTGATGCTGCATTTGCAGCAAATAATGCGCGATATTCAGGCTCAATTTTAGATTGCCTTTCTGCTTTAGGGACATATTCTTGGGCAAGATGAACATGCATATCCATAAATCCAGGCAACACATAAGACTGCTTTAAATTAACAACTTCGTCATTTTGTGTTGGCGTTGCGTAACCTTTTGTGATTTCTGTTATTTTATTCCCTTTAATTTTAATGGTTACTGCTTTTGCAACCTTCCCATCATTTGTATCTAACAGGTTTCCTACATGAAGTAGAGTATCTGCATTAATAAAATGTGAAATTGAAAGGAACAAGAATAAAGAAATTTTTTTCATATTTTTTAATTTTTTATGAATTGCGATAATTAACAATACTATCTTTTGTTCGAACTTAAAAGATTAGCAAAAATAACTACTTGCTAATCAATATTGATAATTTTAGAGTTTAACTCAAGCCCATTTTGATCATGAATAGAAACTGTAACTTTATTTTTACTCGGTTCAATATCTAGAATTCCAAAATTTTTTATAGGATATGTTTTGCCTATTAACAAAGGGTCAGTTTCAATATTTTTTGATGCAGATTTATTAAGTGACGAAGCCGTGATTTCAATAAAATCTTCATTTTGATAAATGCCTGATCTATGTCTGTCACCAGATATAGCAAGAATTGTTTTATCTTTTGAGGCATTCGCGATTAATTTAAGTATTCTTTTTCTTTCCAGGGGAAAATTCCCCCATTTTTCATACGGATGATCCGTAGCTAGGATTTGAATAGATGAGAGAATGATAAGCATATCAGCAGATGAGTTTTCAATAGATTTTTCAAACCAAGACCATTGATCTTGACCAAGAATGGTTGCCTCTAAATCATTATTTTTTTTATATGCATTTTTTTTCCCTTTTAGCTTGGATCTGAAGAATCTAGTATCTAGACCAATGATCTCAACAGTTAATCCTTCAATTTCTTTAGTTTGCTTGAAATAAATACCGTCTCTGTTGCTTCTAGGATCATCATGAGAAATACCCCAGAAATTTAAAAACATTTTTTGAGCATCCTTTTTGAACGGATAATCACCACCCCCATCATTGAGACCAAAGTCATGATCATCCCAGATTGCTAATATTTCTTTATTACTCATCAACCATTTAGGCAATCTAGTTTTTTGCATTGCATAGGCTTTTTTCATCTTTGATAGCTTGCCACTGGGAATATCTCCATAGACGTTATCTCCTAGAAAAATAAAACCATCAATATTTTCATTTTTAATTGATGGCCATATATCTTGCGCAAAACGTTGATCTAAACATGAACCTAATCCATATTTAAATGCATTAACATCTGTTGGCATGACTATAGCTGCGAACAAATATATAACTGGTATGCATAAATAATTTTTCATAATATTATTATCTCATTGTTTAAATATATTAAATCTAAATTGAAACTCTTTATTGCTCTTATTTGTATAGCTCTTCTTGCAAGTTGCCAGGGAGATTCAAAAAATTCTAATTTGGAATTGAGTAATTTTATAAAACCAGAATATTTATTCCAAGAATCGCTTTTAAGCTGCAAGTTAGTTGAAAGCAAAACACTGAACTCTGTTGAAAGATTTATACCAAAATTTGTAGATAGTTTTATTAAGATGGGAGGGGAGACTGAAGAGCTGTATTTTTTGTTTCCCCTGGTGGAAGATCAAACAGAAACACAGGTCTTTGAGGTGCTGTTAAACCACTCTGATTCTCTTTCATTGGATAGGTTAAATCTTACTCTTGCAGCATTGAGCTTTGATGAAATTGCAAAATGTGAAAGCTCTTCAGTCTCAAGTAGAGCCTTATGGCTAACAGATCAAACCATCTTCGCATCACCTGTGATTGCAGAAATACTAGAGTGTAATTATAGAGATGGATATAGTTACGCAACCATTAAGTTAGTTCTTGAGCAATTCACGGATGCTTTAATTAAAAATAATTCACAAGTGAATATTCTTTATTCAGAGGAAGACAAATCCAGTAGTAAATTTTATTGGACAAATATCTTTTCTTCGCTTGAATCTCGACAAAATTTTGTAGAATCCTGGCAAGCTTTAGAGATTAGCAAAGAGATACAGGGATTATTACTGGAACAATCTATTTGTGAGTCTTCTCAAACTTATCGACGATATAAGATTTTGTAGTCTAGAAATGCGACATTTCGTCAGCAATTTTTTTCACTCCATTGCTAACGGTCTCAACAAATGCAAAAGGGAGGAGGCCATGAATAATTCCAATGAGCCCAAGAGCAATCAACACAACCGATACTCTGATAACTCTGAATCCATGAGAAAAGTAATTGATATCAATTTTTTTTAGATGATGAAAATCGAATTTCATGATTAATCTTAAACTAATTCAATTAAAATGTTTACGAAAATCTAAAAGACCATTTAATTATCTTAAGATTACTACAAAGATAGTGTAATATACGATCTCTTCAAAGAGCGGCATTAGTATAATGGCTAGTATATCTGCCTTCCAAGCAGATGGTCCGAGTTCGAATCTCGGATGCCGCACCAATATCTTCTATATTTTGTTATTTGACTCAATTGTCAGTGTTAAAATTAGTAGATGAAAATTAAATCATTAACTACACCGATTGGATGTTTTGACTCAATATATGTTGACTCTGTTTTAACAAGATTGGTATTTCTTGAGAAGAAGGACTCAATTCATCCTGCAGATAAGAGTTTACAAAGCTTTATTGATGAATTTTTTAGCATTAATGAATTGAAAAAATCTCCTAAATTTAATCTTCAGGGTTCTCCATTCCAGCTGAAGGTTTGGAAGGCTTTAATGAAGATACCGAAAGGTCAAACTGAGTCATATGGATCTTTAGCCATTAAGATTGGAGTTCCCGGTGCAGCAAGAGCGGTTGGTACTGCCTGTAAAATGAATCCCATACCTCTTTTCATCCCTTGTCATAGAGTTGTAAAGCATGACGGCTCAATTGGCGAATTTGCTTTGGGAAAAAAGAATAAAGAGTTTCTGTTAAAAATGGAGTCAAAATGAGCTCCTATGATGAAATTATTGCCACATTGAATAGTGCGCTCAAAGTGGAAAGCATTATCTTGGAAAATGAAAGTGCAATGCATAATGTTCCCATTGATTCTGAAACACACTTTAAATTAGTAATTATTTCTAATGATTTTATTGAAATGACAAAAGTAAAAAGACATCAACTCATATATCAAACTTTATTTGAGACGATGAAAAAAATTCATGCCTTATCTATTCAGGCTTTTACAGTTGAAGAATTCAATAGAAATCCTCTAATACTTTCTTCTCCGGACTGTTCTAACAAATAATTATAGGCATGAGTAAAATTTTCCAATTTATCCTAAAAAAACCAGTTCTTGTAATGGCTTTTATAGTTGCTATCTTTTTATCAGCAGCTGTCGGTCTAAAGAATTTTAAACTTGATGCGTCCTCAGATGCATTGGTAATAGAAGGGGATGAAGCCTTTAAAGTTTACAGAGAAACTGGTGAGATATTTGGTAATTCTGATTTCTTGATTATTACTTTTACCCCAGAATCTGATTTATTCTCACCTCAATCCCTAGCCACAATTAAAAATCTAGATACTCAATTAGAAACATTGCCAGGCGTTCAGTCCGTTCTAACAATTCTTGATGCCCCAATATTTTTTCAACCAAAGGTTCCGCTTGCTGACTTAATGGATAATCTTAAAACTCTTGAATCTGAAGGCATTGATTTTGCGGCAGCAAAAGAAGAAATTATCAATAATCCAGTATACGCGGAGCTTATTATTAGCCCTTCTGGAGAGACAACAGCAATGCAGGTAACTCTTGAGGAGAATTCTTTATATAGAACTTTAATTAGAAAGAGATATCAATTACTTGCCATTAATAATCTTTCATCAACTCAAAAAAATGAACTCAATAGTATAAATAAAGAGATCTCTCAATTAAATGATGATGAAGCTAAACAACGCGCAAATTTAATTGCTCAAATTAGAGATCTTCTTAACCAAAACAGTGATAAGGGAACTTTATTTTTAGGCGGTGCTTCAATGATAGCCACTGACATGATGAGTTTTATTAAATCAGATTTGATGATATTTGGTGCTGGTGTTGCTATTGTTTTTTGTTTGATGCTCTATATATTTTTTCAAAATATATGGCTTGTTCTTTTGCCATTAGGTAATGCATTTGTAACAACAGCTTTTACAGCTAGTGTGCTTGGATTAATGGATTGGAAAATAAGCGTCATTTCCTCCAATTTCATTGCGCTGCTGCTTATACTGACCATCTCATTAACTGTGCATGTTTTGGTTAGATTTTCTGAAGTTTCTCGTAATTCTGAGTCTGTAGATGATGCAATATATAAAACCTTAAATCAGATGGTTATGCCTTGTTTATTCGCTGCATTGACTACTGCTATAGCCTTTCTTTCATTGATGATGGGGGATATTAAGCCAGTTATAGAATTTGGAAAAATGATGTCAGTGGGAATGATTTTTGCATTTATCTTTACTTTCACTTTCTTGCCAAGTGCTATGAAGCTCGCAATTAAATCTACGAGCACTCATTCACTAGAGTTCATAAATAAAATCCCTTCAAAATTAGGCTTTTTAGCAATAAACAATGGAAAACAAATTGCCGTTTTTTTTCTTTTCGCTTCAATTTCTTTTATTTACGGAATTTCAAAACTTGAAGTTGAAAACAGATTTATAGATTATTTTTCTCCCGAAACAGAGATATATCAGGGCATGTTATTGCTTGATCAGGAGCTAGGTGGAACAGCAACATTAGATATTTTAATTGATCAACCGGCTGAAGAAATATTTGATGATTCAGATTTTGATGGCGATGACTTATTTGAAGACGACTTATTTGAAGATGATACAAGTGATGCATCTGGCTATTGGTGGAATGCAACATCTCTTTCTAAGCTTGAGAAGATTCATGATTACTTGGATGAGATTCCTGAAATGGGAAAAGTTTTAAGCGTAGCAAGCGGTATTAAATTAGCCAGAATGATCAATGATGATAATGATTTGAATGATTTAGAGTTAGCCTTGCTGCGTTCTGTTTTACCAGAAGATATAAAAGAAACCTTGCTCTATTCATATATAAATCAAGATGATTCAAAGGTAAGGATTTCCGCAAGAGTCCTTGAGTCTGCTCAAACATTAAATAGAAAGGAGTTATTGGAAAAAATTAACTTTGATCTCATCAATAAATTTGATTTAGAGAAAGACCAATATCAAGTAACGGGCTTAGCTGTTTTGTATAACAATATGCTTCAATCATTGTTTTCATCACAAATTAAATCTCTAGGCATAGTATTTGCTGTTATTGGATTAATGATATTGCTACTCTTTAGATCAATTAAAATTACACTCATCGCACTGACACCAAATTTAATTACTGCTGGTTCTGTTTTGGGATTGTTAGGAGCCCTAGGCATTCCCTTGGATATAATGACAATTACCGTAGCCGCCATTAGCGTTGGGATGGCTGTGGATAATACTATTCATTATCTCTATAGATATAAAATTGAGGTTGATAATGAAGATCTTACCAATGAGCAGAGGATTTTAAACTCTCATGATTCTGTGGGTAGAGCTGTTTTTTACACGGCAACAACTATAGCCGCTGGTTTTTCTATTTTTGCTCTCTCTAGCTTTACACCAACTGTTCTATTTGGCTTATTTACAGCCTTTGCACTTATGGTTTCTTTTTTTGCATCTTTAACTTTGTTACCATTTCTCTTAAATTTCTTTAATGCTTTTTCAAGTCAGGAGTCATAGATGGCAGGACCTTTAAATGGAATAAAACTTGTTGAATTTGCAGGCATTGGTCCGGGACCATTTTGTGGAATGATTTTGGCAGATTTAGGAGCTGAAGTTATAAGAATTGATAGATCTTCTCAACATGGGCATGGGAACACAATAGATTTTCAGCATAGATCTAAATCATCCCTTTCTGCAGATTTAAAGAATCCACAAACCATCAATGAAATTAAAAAGCTTCTTTCTAGCGTGGATGGTTTGATTGAGGGTTTTCGGCCTGGTGTTATGGAGCGATTAGGGTTAGGTCCTGATGAATGCTTAAAGGTTAATCCAAATCTAGTTTATGGCAGGATGACTGGCTGGGGGCAAGATGGACCTTTAGCTAAAACAGCTGGCCATGATATTAATTACATTGCATTAACTGGCGCGCTTGAATCTATGGGTAGAAAAGGTCAGACACCACCGCCACCTTTAAATCTTGTAGGTGACTTTGGTGGCGGCGGTATGTTTCTAGCTCTTGGTATTGTTTCTGCATTACTCAACATTAAGCAAGGTGGAAAGGGTCAGGTTGTCGATGCTGCAATGGTTGATGGAGCCTCTGTTCTTATGTCAATGTTTTATGCTTTTAAAGCATCTGGTTTTTGGTTAGAGCAGAGAGAGTCTAATTTACTAGATGGCGCTGCACATTTTTATGATACATATGAGTGTGCTGATCAAAAATTCCTTGCAGTTGGTTCAATAGAACCTCAATTTTATTCAGTGCTATTAGAAAAACTAGAAATCTCAGATCTCAAATTTCAAGATCAGCACAATAAAAAATTGTGGCCAGAATTAAAAGCTATCATGAGGGAGAGAATCAAAGAAAAGACTCGTGATGAATGGGCAGACATATTTGATGGCTCTGATGCATGTGTTGCCCCAGTTTTAAATTTATCTGAGGCTCCAGAACATCATCATATGAAAGCAAGGAATTCATTTGTAGAAGTTGATGGGGTGATTCAGCCTGCACCTGCGCCTAGGTTTTCTGAAACGTCAACCCATATCAAGCATTCTTCAGTCAAAGCAGGTGAAAACAATGATGAAATCTGTGCTAAATATAATCTAGATAGATCTTGTTTTAGCTAAAAAATTCAATTGCATTATTGCTCGTAGCTAATTTCAGCTCTTCCAACCCATATCCTGTAAGCTCACATATTTCATTTGCTATGTGAGGTAAGTATTTTGGTTCATTGATATTTTTTTTTGGCTTATCCATGAGGTTTTTTGGAATGAGATAGGGAGAATCAGTCTCTATCATCATTTTTTCAATAGGTATATTTTTAATCGACTTACGCAAATCAATATTTCTTTTTGCATCACAAATCCATCCTGTAAGGCCAATATAGGCGCCTAGCTCTAGATACTCATCTAATTCTTCTTGAGTTCCAGTAAAGCAGTGGACCACAAATTTTGGAAAGGCATTTTTATTTTCTTTTATGATGCGAATAAAATCACTATGCGCATTTCTTTGATGAAGGTAGAGCGGGAGACTTAATTCTTTTGCAATTTCTATGTGCATGCTGAAAGATTTTTTTTGAATATCGGGAGGAGATATATTTCTAAAGTAATCCAATCCAGTCTCTCCTATTGCATGAGGATTAACGGATGTTAATTTGCTTAAAAGCTCGTCGAAATTAATTTTAAGTATTTCCTTTGCATGATGGGGATGAATGCCTGCTGATATAAAGTATTTTTCTGGCGCATGATTCTGGATTACTTTTATAGGATCAAGATCAGATAAGCTTGCACAAAGTAAAACAAATTTCTCCACACCTTCTTGCTCTGCATTATTTATTACATCATCTAAATTATGTTTAAAAGAGTCGTGTGTAAAATTGCAAGCAATGTCTATAAATCCAGCCATTTTTAATCTCTATCTATTACAATGATGATGTAATTATCTATCAATATGAACCAATTTGAACAATTTCAAGCAGCTTTAGAACTGACGAAAGTTTCAGATACTGTTTTTTCTTTTACACCTAACTCAAAATATTTTGTCGGTAACACGCCTCATGGGGGTTATCTGCTAGCGTTAATGAATAAAGCGATGACGAAAGTACTTCCTCATCCGAGTGCAATTAATTCAAATGTATATTATTTAGATAGAACTGAACCTGAGCCTGCTGAGTTGCATGTTGAAGTATTTAGAACATCAAGGGGGTCTTCAATGGGTCAAGTTAAATTGATTCAGAATAATAAAATTACATGCTTATATTCATCTTTATGCTCTGACTTTGAATACATGAAAGGCCATTCTGGTCTTGAAACTCCTTTGCCTGAAATCATGCATTCAGTTGAGCAAGATAACTTTAAAGTGATGAATTATGAAAATTTTAAATTAGGCTCAACCCCTTCATTCATTCAGCAATTAAATATGTCGGTTCATCCAGATCATGCATGGTGGGATAGAGAGATTTCTACTGATGCAGCTGAAGCTCGTTGTTCTGCATATTTGGAACTGCAAGGAGGCTTAGCTGATACCTTTGTTCTTTCATATTTGGCAGATATCTTGCCGCCTGTTGTTCAAAATAAATATGGTCCATTGGGCTGGGTTCCTACGCTCGCGCTCACTTGTAATATTCGCCAACTTCCTCAAACAAACTTATTATTTATCGACGGACTTGCAAAAGACATAAGTAATGGATATTTTGAGCAAGATTGTTATATATGGGATATGAATGGAAACTTAGTTGCCACTAGCAGACAACTCGCAAAAATCTTAAAATCAGAAGAAAAAATTTCTTCATAATTACAAAAGGAAACCAAATGAAATTTACTGGTACAAAAAATTATGTGTCTACTGAAGACCTCAGTATGGCTGTTAACGCAACTATAGCATTGGAGAGACCTCTAATTATTAAAGGGGAGCCTGGAACTGGTAAAACATTGCTCGCAATCGAAGTAGCTGAATCACTTGGAATGGAATTAATTGAATGGCATATAAAGTCTACTACAAAAGCATCTCAGGGACTTTATGAATATGACGCTGTGACCAGGCTCAGAGATTCTCAGTTAGGAGATGAGAGAGTTAAAGATATTAAAAATTACATTAAAAAAGGAAAATTATGGGAAGCTTTTGAATCAGATAAACAAGTTGTTTTGCTAATTGATGAAATAGACAAAGCAGACATTGAATTTCCAAATGATTTATTGCAAGAGCTCGATCGCATGGAATTTTACTGTTATGAAACAGGCGAAACCATTAAGGCTAAAAAAAGACCTTTAATTATAATTACTTCTAATAATGAAAAAGAGCTTCCAGATGCATTTCTTAGAAGATGCTTTTTTCACTATATTCAATTCCCAGATCGACCAACCATGGAGGGAATTGTTAAAGTTCATTATCCTAAAATAAAGAAAGCGCTTGTAAAAGATGCACTAGATCTGTTTTTTGATGTTAGAAAGATTCCAGGAATGAAGAAAAAGCCATCCACTTCTGAACTAATCGATTGGTTAAAACTTCTTATGTCTGATGAACTTCCTGATGAAATTCTAAAGAATGCAGATACCTCAAAAGCAATACCACCTTTATATGGCGCGTTGCTTAAAAATGAACAGGATGTACAACTCCTCGAAAGGCTTGCTTTCATGTCTAGGAGAGATCAAGCAAAATAAATGCTCATTAATTTATTCCATACCGTTCGATCGTCTGGTGTTCCATGTACGTTAAGGGAGTTGCTTGATTTATTGGGCGCACTAGAGAAAAACCTTGCTTTTGCTGATATGGAAGATTTTTATTTTCTTTCAAGAACTATTCTTGTTAAGGATGAGAAAAATTACGATAAATTTGATAGAGCTTTTGAAATATATTTTAAAGGCATAGAAACTTTAGAAGATATATTTGAAGCTTTAATTCCAGAAGATTGGTTGCGCAAAGCATTTGAAAAAGAATTAGATCCCGAGGAATTAAAAAAAATCCAATCTTTAGGCGGTTTGGAGAAGTTACTTGAAGAATTTAAAAAAAGACTTGAAGAACAAAAAGAGAGACATGAGGGCGGAAATAAATGGATTGGAACCAATGGTACTTCTCCATTTGGTAATAACGGTCAAAATCCTGAAGGTGTAAGAGTAGGTGGCGAGGGTGGTCAAAAAAAAGCTGTTAAGGTTTGGGAGCAAAGACAGTTTCAAAATTTAGATGATTCAGTTGAGATAGGAACTAGAAATATTAAAGTTGCTCTTAGAAGATTAAGAAAGTTCGCACGTCAAAGTACAGATTATGAGTTAGATATGGATGGTACAATTAAATCTACTGCCAGAAATGCAGGGATCCTAGATATCAACATGATTCCTGAGAGAACAAATCACGTAAAGGTTTTAATCTTTTTTGATGTTGGCGGATCTATGGACCCTTATATCAAATTATGTGAAGAGCTTTTCTCAGCTCTGAAGACTGAATTCAAGCACTTAAAATATTTTTACTTTCATAACTGTGTTTATGAGTCTGTTTGGGAAGATAACAGAAGGAGAACTCAAGAGAGATTCCTAGTACAAGATATTATCAATAAATATAGCGCTGACTATAAAGTTATTTTTGTGGGTGATGCCACGATGGCTCCATACGAAATTACTAACGCTGGAGGAAGTATTGAGCACTGGAATGAAGAGCCTGGTGGTGCAACCATCAAACGTTTATGCGAACATTTTGATAGAGCGGCATGGTTGAACCCTGTTCCGGATGACCATTGGGACTATACCTCTTCTTTATGTATTATTAGAGAGCTAATGGATAACAGGATGTTTCCATTAACATTAAAAGGATTAGAAGAGGGGATGTCTGAGCTATCAAAATGAATACTATCAATACTACACAAAGCAATGGAATTAAATGGGGTCCATTTACCCTCAGAATTCCTTTCATTCATATTAAATTTAGAGCACCAGAATTCCTTCAGGGCCTTGTAATTTCTGGAGCTACTGCTTTTGCAGCTGCACCTTTGGCCATGAAACTAGGCTTAAGCTTTGAAGAGGCTGTAGCACTAAGTATGGTTGCAGGAACTTTTATTTCAGCTGGCCCTTTAATCTTTGGTGAGCCTATGGCACCTGGATGGGTTACACCAGCAGTTCCTATAGTAATGGGAGCATTGGCCGCAGCTGGTTATTATGGAGTTCCTACCGAAGGATCAGATATTTGTGTTGATGGTGTATGTAGATACAACCCAGAAGCCTTTCAATTCATGGCAGCAATGTGTTTTGAATTTACAGCTTTAATTTTAATTCTTGGATTAACTGGTTGGGGTAAATTATTAGTTGAAAAAATACCAAATGGATTAAAAGCTGGAATTATCTTAGGAGCCGCCTTGGCTGCTTTCTACCAAGTATTTTTTGAAGATTTTGATGCATATCTTTTGCAACCTGTTTCTATGACAGTAGCAATTGTTCTATGTGTTATCACTACTTTTTCTAATCCTTTTAAAAGAATTGCTGCCAAAAATAAATTTTTTGAAGTCATTGGTTCCTTGGGATTATTACCAGGATTTGTAGTTGCTGGTTTAGTAGCTTTCTTTTTAGGCGAACTAACTTTTAATATTGAGTGGGGTTTTAAAATTCCTGCAATCATGAGCTTGATAGAGAAAACTTCACCGCTTTATATTGGATTGCCAACATTACAGATGTATATCGATGCATTGCCATTGGTGATTATTGGCTACATGCTCCTTTTTGGAGACCTGGTTACTGCAACAGAAGTCTTAAAAGATGCTCAAAAACATCGAGATGATGAGAAGTTACCGATTGACCTCAATAGATCGCATCTTTCTGTTGGGATTAGAAATCTATTGGCTTCATTAATTAATCCATTTTTTCCAACTCAGGGAGCTCTATGGACAGGAGTTCATGTCGTTGTAGCTGAGCAATGGAAGAAGGGTCATAAACATATGCCCTCAATTTTCGATGGAATTGGCTCTTATTATTTAATGGGCATCCCGTTTTTGTATTTTACATTGCCTTTTGTGACTCTCATGCAGCCATTGATGGTCATGGCTCTTACCTTGACATTAATTTTAACTGGTTTTGCTTGTGCTTATGTTGCTATGGCAATTCCAAAAAAGAATTCTGAAATGGCAACTGCACTTCTTATAGCATTCTTCATTACTTTTTATAGTGCCTGGGTGGGTCTTCTCATAGGTTTGTTGTTGGCAGTTTTTGTCGATGGATTTGAAGAAGAGGCTGCATGAGTCAATTTGCTCTTGAGATCACTGATCTTAAAAAAACATATGATTCAGATGTTGTTGCCTTAAAGGGAATTAACCTTTCAGTAAAAGAAGGAGATTTCTTTGCATTGCTTGGACCAAATGGAGCTGGAAAATCTTCTACAATTGGTATTATTGCTTCATTGGTAACCAAAAGCGCTGGCAAAGTAAAAATCTTTGATATTGATACAGATGAAAATTTTCCAGAAGCAAAGCGTTTGCTTGGAGTTGTTTCTCAAGAAATAAATTTTAATAATTTTGAGAAAGTTATTGATATTGTTACAACTCAAGCAGGTTTTTACGGCATTCCGCTAAAAGATTCTAAGTTAAAAACTGAGTTAACGCTTAAACGTCTTGGCCTGTGGGAAAAGCGTAATGAGCAAGCTCGAACATTATCCGGAGGATTTAAGCGAAGGTTAATGATTGCAAAGGCATTAATTCATGAACCAAAACTTTTAATACTCGATGAGCCTACGGCCGGTGTTGATATAGAACTCAGGCGAGAGATGTGGGAGTTTTTAAAGGAGATTAATGCCCAAGGCACTACTATTATTTTAACCACGCATTACTTAGAAGAAGCTGAGCAACTATGCAAGAACATAGCTATCATTGATCATGGCGAGCTAGTTGAAAATACTTCAATGAAAGATCTTTTAAGTCGTCTTGATGTTCAGGGGTTTGTATTAGATATAGATCAGTCTCTGGATCAAGCGCCTTCTATTCCCGATTTTCCAATTACCTTAGAAGACTCAACTACGTTGAATGTGGCAATTCAAAAAGACCAATCTATTAATGATCTCTTTGATCAGCTGACAAGCCTGGGCATCAATGTTTCATCGATGAGAAATGAATCAAATAGATTAGAAGAAATGTTTATTGAAATGGTTAAGAAGAGTTAAGCATGAAAAGAAGAAATGAGATATTAGTTTCTTTAATCACTCTTATTAGAAAAGAGATTAAACGCTATTTAAGAATTTGGGTGCAAACATTGGTGCCACCAGCAGTCACTATGTCATTGTATTTTGTAATCTTTGGATCCTTGATTGGCCCAAGAATTGGAACCATGGACGGGCTCGATTATATTCAGTTTATGATTCCTGGACTTATCATGATGTCAGTTATAACGAATTCATATGCAAATGTTGTTTCCTCTTTCTATTCTGTTAAATTTCAAAAATCAATTGAAGAATTACTAGTATCTCCAATGCCTAATTGGGCCATATTAGTTGGTTTTATTATGGGCGGAGTTTCTCGTGGTGTTTTGATTGGCTGTATAGTCTTTTGTGTCAGCCTTTTCTTTTATCCATCTTTTACCATCGTTAATCCATTGCTAACGATTTCTGTTTTATTTTTAACAGCTATATTGTTTTCATTGATGGGTTTTATCAATGCTATTTTTGCAGATAGCTTTGATGATATTTCCATCATTCCAACCTTTGTCCTTACACCCTTAATTTATCTGGGTGGCGTATTTTATTCTATCAACATACTTCCTGATATTTGGAGAAATATCTCTATGGCAAATCCAATGTTGTATGTTGTAAATACCTTTAGGGAAGGGATGCTAGGAGTGAGTGATGTATCTATTCCATTTGCATTGGCAATGATTGTTTTTTTTATTGTTATGCTGACTTCAGCATGTCTATTTCTTTTGCATAGAGGGGTTGGAACTCGTCAGTGAAGATTAAATATCTAGGACAACAATCTACCCCAAAACTTGATTCTTACTCTCCAGATTTTTTAGATTCTATTCCTCGACATAATCAGCATTTAAATAAATTTTTTGGATTGGATTATTGGAATGCTTATGAATTCTCATATCTAAATTCTAAAAATC
The DNA here is from genome assembly GCA_045564015.1 of Gammaproteobacteria bacterium. Classification (GTDB taxonomy): domain Bacteria; phylum Pseudomonadota; class Gammaproteobacteria; order Magnimaribacterales; family D2472; genus D2472. The sequence goes on along the minus strand of JBJLIB010000008.1, from coordinate 4,460 downwards.
TTCCAGTAATCGAGGCCTTAGAAATAAAAATTCCAATGCACTCTGAGTTTACTGTTGAATCTAAGTCTTTGAAACTCTACTTAGCATCTTTTTATAATAAAAAATTTAATGACTCGACTAGAGCATATAAATTAATTGAGGGAGATTTAACTAAACTTTTAAACTCCCAAGTATCTGTCAGGAAACTAAATAGATTTGATGATGCTCCTAATTCCAATCTTGTTTCAAGATTTAAAAATAAAGTACCAAAAAATAAGGTGATTCACTTTCAAGGTTTCAGATCTATATGCCCTGTGACGTCTCAACCCGACTGGGGTAATATTTATATCCATTCCATGTCTAATCCCATGGATTCAAAAAAATTAATTAAATTTTTGAAATCATATAGAAACAAAGGTGATTTTCATGAAGCTTGTATTGAATCTATTTTTATATCACTTCGAGATGATTTTAAGATTGATGATTTAACTGTGTATGGAAAATTCTTAAGAAGAGGCGGTATTGATATCAATCCAATACGATCAACTTCAAAAAAACTTATATTTAAAAATTTTAGAGATTTTAGTCAGTAATTATCTAATCTAATAGAGTCAAAATTTTGTTTCTGACTTCTTCTTCTATCTGTAGATGACCTTTGATATTTGGATGAATACCATCAGCCTGCATCAGTTTTAATGAGACCATTTCTTTTATTGAGCCCTCAATAAGAGTCAAATCATATTCTGTAGCTAATTCAAGATACATGTTCTTAAAACTACTCGTATATTTCTCTCCATAATTTGGAGGAAGCTCAACTCCAATAAGAGCAACATTAGCTCCTTCTTGAAGCGACATTCTAATCATCTGATTTAAGTTTTCCTTTATTATCTTTTTTATAGACATACCTCTTAAACCATCGTTCCCACCTAGCTCTAAAATTACAAGATTTGGTTTATGTTCTTCAAGCAATTTTGGAAGTCTATATAGACCTCCAGATGTTGTATCTCCACTAATACCAGCATTAATGATTCTTATATTAATATCGAGAGCATTTAAATTTCTCTCAAGAACTGATGGCCATGATTCCTCTATTTTTACCCCATACCCAGCACTCAAACTATCTCCTAAAACAACAGCAATATATTCTTTGTTTTTGAATTGGTCGGATGAATTTACTGACGCTGAAAGTGTCAGTAGAATACCTAAAAGCAAAGCTAAGGATATTTTGAAAAATTTAATTTTAGAAGTTAAAAACATCACCAAAGAAGTTAACAGCCCAGAGGGCCTTTTGACAATAGTTAAAGATATTAATTTATCAGTTGAGCAAGGCAAGCCTATATCATTAGTAGGCCCATCTGGATCTGGAAAAACTACACTTTTAGCCATTATGGCAGGACTTGATTTACCCACCTCTGGAACTGTCACTCTGTTGGGCTCTCAAATTACAATACTTGACGAAGATAAAAGGGCGCAAATCAGAGGTAAAGACGTTGGATTTGTTTTTCAGTCATTTCATTTAATGCCAAGATTAACAGCTCTTGATAATGTGATGTTGCCTCTCGAGATTTCAGGGGATCCTTATTCAATGGATAAGGCTCAAGAAGCGCTTAAGCAAGTTGGGCTATCCAAAAGGGCAAAGCATTTTGCAACCCAACTTAGTGGTGGTGAAAAACAGCGTGTTGCCATTGCAAGATCTATTGTTAATAAACCTAAAATTTTATTTGCTGATGAGCCAACCGGTAACTTAGATAAAAAAAGCTCAGGCTCTATAACCGATCTTTTATTTTCATTAAATGCATTGATAAACACAACTTTGGTTTTAGTGACCCATGATTTATCTTTGGCAGAAAAGTGTGATGAAGTTTATGAGCTCGATGAAGGTCGTCTATTGTGATTAGAGGCTTGATATATGGATTAAAAAAATTTAGGTCAGAAATTTTTAGTGGTGACTTACTCATATTGTTTTTCTCTATTGTTTTAGCTGTCACATCCATCTCTAGTGTTGGATTTTTGGCTGACAGGCTGCAATCTTCCATGCAAATGCAAGCTTCAAGTATTTTAGGCGCAGATCTTGTATTGCGTTCAGCGTCTGAAATTGATTCTAAATATTTAGACTTGGCTGCAGTAAATGATCTAAATTCAGCTCAGACAATTACATTTTTAAGTATGGTGCTAACAGATGATGACAATCTGTTAGCCTCCATTAAGGCTGCAACAGACTCATATCCACTCAGGGGAGAATTGCGGGTGATTAATTTTGATGGTATTCCAATTCAGCATTCTGGATCACCCCCTTCAGGTTTCATCTGGATAGAAAAAAAACTCTCTGACTCTTTAGGTTTAAACCAGTCAGATAAAGTTTCTATCGGTAATAAAAACTTAATCGTTGAAGGCATTATTGAGGATTATCCAGATAGAAATTCAAGCTTTGTTGGTTTTTATCCTATTGCAATTGTAAATATTAATGATGTTGATGAGATGGGAGTGATTCAAACTGGCAGCAGAGTTGTTTATAGAAAACTTTTTTCAGGCACTCAGGATAACCTTGATCGTTATGAAAAATCTCTTGGTTCAATTCCAGCCAGCATTAGAGTTCAAAATGCATTAGAGGCTGGAGATAATCTTGGAGAGGATATAGCTAATTCCAACACTTTCTTTAATTTGGCAAGTCTTTTCACCATAATCATATCTGTTATTGCAGCTATGATGGCAGTTAAAAGATATGCAAGCAGAAATCTTCTTCATACTTCATTGATGAAAGTTTTTGGTGCTTCTAAGTCGTTTATTTTGGGTCATCAAATTATGCAGCTTGTATTAATAGTTATTACTGCATCGATATTAGGATTGATTTTTGGATATGCATTACAGCATCTTTTGCTATCTACTTTGCAGGGAATCATCAATGCTAATTTACCGCCTCCTTCATCTCGACCAATCATGCTTGGCTTTATTACAGCAGCTTTTGTTGTTTTTGCGACTGCATCCCCATATTTAAAAATTCTTAGTGAAACAGAGCCAATACGAATCTTGAGAAATGATTTCAATATCAAGCTATCAAGCAACCTTATGATTTACCTAGTTGCGTTTTTTACAATGTTTGGATTTCTCGGAGTTTTATTTCAAGATATTAGATTAATTTTATACATAGTTATTTCATTGATCTTGGTAACGTCTGCCTTGTTTTTGATAGGAAAATTATTGATTTACATTCTTTCCTCTATGAAATTTTCTAATGGCACAGGATGGAAGCTGGGTCTGAAGAATATAGTACAGCGAGGTAATGATAGTGTATTGCAGGTAATTATTTTCGGGCTTTCTTTGTTGTTTCTTGTCGTGCTTGCAGAGACAAGAACTGATCTAGTCGATTCATGGAGTGAAACCCTTGACGAAGATACGCCTAATTATTTCTTATTTAACATTCAAGAATATAACTTGAAACCCATTTCAAATTATTTAAAGGATCAAGCAAATATCACCCCAGATTTCACTCCTTTAATTCGTGGCAGACTTTTATCTGCAAGCCGCCCTGGGTCTGAAGAAGTCAATTTTGACAATCTTATGGAAAGAGAGGCTAATTTAACTTGGCGGAATCTTCTGCCACCAAGTAATGCCTTGGTAGATGGTGAATGGTGGACCAATGGTGAAGAAGTTGCAGAGGTTTCGGTTGATCGCGAGATTGCAGCATCAATGAATCTTGAAATTGGGGATGTGCTTAGTTTTTCTGCTGGCGGTACAAAATTCAGCGCAACTGTGACAAGTTTTAGAGAGATTGAATGGCAAAGCTTTTCTCCAAATTTCTTTTTTATCTTATCTCCAGCTGCAGGCAAAGAACTTCCCAATTCGTACATTACGAGCATTAAGGTTGAAGACTCTAAAATGTTGATGAGTAACTTTATTTCACGTTTTCCCACTATTACAAGTGTAAATTTAGAGGCAATTATAGATCAGGCTAAAAGCTCAATCTCAAGCGCTTCTTTGGCTGTGCAATACATTTTCTTATTAACATTGATTGCGGGAATTCTAGCTTTGATTGCATCCATATACTCGAATAGAGATCAACGAACCAAAGAGACCGCAATCATGCATGCAATTGGAGCCAGCAGGGCAATGATCTTTAAATCTGCCGCATCGGAATTTTTTATATTAGGCATGTTATCTGCAACCACGGCAATTATTTTCTCCACAATACTTTCATCTGTAATTTTTTATCAATTTCTTGATCTTACTTATTCACCAAATTTCTCAATTCTTGGGCTAAGTTTTTTTCTTGCGATTGCTTTTATATTTCTTGCCGGCGTCATCTCTATTAAAAAAAGTATTTATGCCTCGCCTATGATCACTTTGAGAGATTCTTAGGTTTAGTTCATGTAAAATGCTACAGCATTAATTCGGAGAGATGGCAGAGTGGTCGATTGCGCTACCTTGGAAAGGTAGTAACTGGGCAACTGGTTCCGGGGTTCGAATCCCCGTCTCTCCGCCAA
>JBJLIB010000007.1:0-44244 GCA_045564015.1 Gammaproteobacteria bacterium | reverse complement strand
TTAAAGTTATGACCTCTTTGCCAGACCTGTCTGATCAACATTCCGAGCAAATCCAAATCGGCAAACTTGCATTGCAATCCTTTGGGAGCAGGCATTCAATTGCTGGAGAGATTTATACAGTTTCTTGTTCAGATGATAACTCTGTTGTGAAAGAAGCTCTGTCTCGAGAAGGAAAAAATAAAGTTTTAGTTATTGATGCCTCTGGTGTAACTCATGCCTCCATGATTGGAGACCAAATTGCAGAATCTGCAGTAAAAAATAATTGGGCAGGCATTGTCGTTAATGGCTGCGTTAGAGACGTTGAGGAGCTGAAGAATCTTCCTATAGGTATCTTTGCTAAGGGGGTGGTTGCTCAAAAAACAAATAAAAAAAACCATGGTTTTGAAGATGTGTTAATTTCATTTGGAAGCGTGGTTATGACTTCTGGGAAATGGATTTACATTGATCAAAACGGGTGGTTAGTTGCAGACAACAAGCTAGAACTTTAAATCTTTAATCGTTTGTTGTTTTTCTAACCAAATTGCATCAACAAATGTTTGGAAGCTTTTCCTGTAATCATCTTCTTCTTCAAAAGATCTATTTTTAAGGTTTTCGGGTAAAGCATAAGTCTTTGCCACAACTTTTGCTTCGCTTAAGTCGCCACAAAGAAAGTCCCATGTCGATCTTTTTTGAGTTGCATACACTACTGTAAAATCAATCAAAGTATTTACTTGAGGCATTCCTGATAAAGCAATAGCCAGAGCTCCTACTTTTGGCTTTAATAAATTAGAATAAGGGGACTCCTGCGCAGAATGCTTTTCGGAAGTAAATCTAGTTCCTTCAGCAAAGCTAAATGCTGAAGAGGGATTTCTAGAAAATCTTTTTGCAGCTTTCTTTGCATTCTCATAATCAACCCTTTTTAATTCTGGATTTGCTTGAATTTGAGCTCTCGAATGCCTATTTAAAAATGGCATATCTACTGTTTTATGTACTAAATAAATAATTGGTATCCATTGCAATTCCTTTTTCATAAAGAACTTTAGAAGGGGTATTTTTTTATGACCTGCAGCCAATAAAATAAATATATCAGCCCATGATTGGTGGTTACTCATAGCAATGTACCAAGTCTCAGTATTCACATCCTTAGGTATTTGGAAGTCCCATTCAAGCTTATGCAATATTCTTAAAGCCGAGGTAATGCTAGCGACAGTCGCGCTACCCATTTTATTTGAAATGGAGCCTAAATAAATCTTCAAATTTTTATTAGGAATAATTCTAGGAATATTTGTGATTGAAAGGGGGATTAGCCACAAACTGAGAATAATTAAAATTGCAAAAAAGGTCAGGATACCTATAAAAAATCTTTTTAATTTACCCATGTGACTTTATTTTAACCCAAAATTCTTCAAGCTCGTCTGAGGTTAGATTGCCTATTTCCTGATTATCTTTAGCAATCTCTTCTTCCATCAATCTAAAGCGCTTTACAAATTTGTGATTAGCTTGATTAATAGCTTCACTTGCATCGATTTCTAAGTGTCGACTTAAATTAACGATAGAAAATAGTAAATCTCCTAATTCTTCTTGGCTATTTTCTTTATTATTTTGCTGGATCTCATGTTTGAGCTCTTTTAACTCTTCCTCAACTTTTTCGATCACATCAATGCTTTCTTTCCAATCAAAACCTTTTTTGCTGGCTTTTTTTTGTATTTTTTTTGCTTTTAAAATTGGGGGTAATGACGCAGGTATATCAGCAAAAGTATTGCGAGTATCCTTTGGTTTTTTTTCTTGTGCTTTTATTGCATCCCATGCTTGGGTTTGCTCTTTAGCTGAAAGAGGTTTTGAGGCTCCAGCAAAGACATGAGGATGTCTTCTAATCAATTTGTTATTTAATGAATCAACTATCTCATCAAAGTTAAATAACTCTCTCTCATTGGCTATCTCTGCCTGAAATATAACTTGAAGTAAAACATCTCCAAGCTCCTCTTTAAGATTTTCATAATCTTTGTTAGCGATGGCATCTGAGACCTCATATGCTTCTTCGACAACGCAAGGAGAGAGCGATTCAAAAGTCTGCTCAATATCCCATGGGCATCCATTATCCTTATCTCGAAGCATGCGCATTGTCTCGAGTAAGGTTTTTATTGAGGACATTAGAAACCGCTTATATCTGCATACCTTGCTTGATGAAACTCTGAGGTTCCAAAGATCTGTTCAGCAACTCGCGCTCTTTTAAGATAGAAACCAATATCATATTCATCAGTTACACCTATCCCACCATGCATTTGGATTGCTTCATTGCTTACTAGATGGAGGGTTTCTCCAGCTTGAAACTTAGCTAGACTAGAAAGTCTTTCTAGCTCATTTGAATTTTCATCTGCAGCATGCATGGCAGCAATTACTGCTGATTTAGTTAATTCAATTTCACAGAACATTTTTGCAGCTCTGTGCTGAAGAGCTTGGAAGGATCCAATTTGCACACCAAACTGCTTTCTTTCTTTGAGGTAATTAACCGTAACCTCGAAAGCTTCTTCGGTGTTTCCTAACATTTCTGCTGAAATAGCAATGCGACCCAAATCAAGAATTTTCTCAAGAGTTTCGCCAGCCAAGTCTTGCTCACCGAGTAAAGCATTTTGGTCTAATTTAAGATCAGACATTTCAATGTTTGCATAATTTCTAGAATCAGCTGTTGATATCTTAGTGATATCCAACCCAGCGCTATCTTTGTTGGCAACAAATACGGAAATACCATTTGATTCTCCTGATTTACCAGAAGTTCGAGCAACTAACAAAATACTATCTGCACTTGCGCCATCCACAACAAATACTTTTTTTCCATTCAATACCCATTCATCTCCATCAAGAACTGCGGTGGCGTCAATGGCAAAAGGATCATGGTGATTTCCTTCGTCAATTGCTAAAGCTGTTGTTAATTCGCCGGCTACTATTTTTGGCAGATAATTCTCTTTTTGCTCATCTGAGCCAAGCATATTGATAGCTGAAACGCCAAGAACGGATGTTGATAATATGGGAGAGGGTGTAAGGGTTTTACCTAATTCCTGCATGATTACGCTGATACCAGCCATACCAAATTCTGAACCACCAAATTGCTCTGGAACAAGAATCCCAGACCAGCCAAGCTCAACCATTTCTTTCCAAACTGACTCATCCCAGCATTGGCTATTTTCGTTATCTCGCAACTCTCTAAAATGAGTCACGGGAGTTTTATCTCTAGCAAAACTTTGAGCTGTATCTTTTAAAAACTGTTGTTCTTCTGTAAGTATTAATTTCATGGGTTTCTTAGTTAGGTAGATCTAGAACTCTTCTGGAAATAACATTGAGCTGAACTTCAGAAGTTCCTCCCTCAATTGAATTAGCTTTAGTTCTTAGCCATGCTTTGGTTATGGCTTGCTCATCATCTGAAAAGCCTTCATTAGTCCAGCCTAAGCCTTTGTTTCCCATTGCAGCAATCATAAGCTCATAGCGATCTTTATTATGTTCGGTTCCATAGTATTTAAACATTGATGATGCAGCTGAGGCTTTCGCGCCTTCGTCTCCAGAGCGCTGCAGGGTTAATCCAAACGCATGCTCTTTCATTTTGTGCAATGTTATATTTTCTCTTTGAGCGGAATTGGCTATTTGGCCGTTAGCCTCACCTAAGTATTTTTTTGCTATGTTTACTACATCTGCTCCAGATCCAGTCCCACCTCCAGCAAGACCAAAATTAGAAATAAAGTTTCTTTCATGTTGCAAGAGTTTTTTTGCTATTGTCCAACCGGAATTTTCTACCCCAACAAGATTCTCTTTTGGTGCTTTAACATTATCAAAAAAAGTTTCACAAAACGGTGATTTACCACTGATGAGTGTAATTGGCTTGGTGCTCACTCCCTCAGTAGCCATATCAATAAGTAAAAAACTAATTCCATTATGCTTTGGCTCTTTTGGACCAGTTCTTACAAGAGCAAATATCCAATCTGCTTTATCAGCATAGGAAGTCCAAACTTTTTGACCATTGACTAAATAATGATCACCCATATCCTCTGCTTTGGTTGAGAGGCTGGCTAAGTCAGAGCCTGAACCAGGTTCGGAATAACCTTGGCACCATCTAATCTCGCCTTTAATAATTTTTGGGAGATGTTCTCTTTTTTGCTCTTCTGAACCAAATTCAATTATGCATGGTGCTAGCATCCAAATACCGAAGCTATTTAACGCAGGCCTTGCCTTAATTCTAAAGAGTTCTTGATGAAGGACTTTAGTTTCATCTCTATCTAGACCTCCACCACCATATTCTTTTGGTAAATTAGGAGCAGTCCAACCTTTTTCTCCCATTCTTTCTAACCATAATTTCGATTCAGGATTAACATACTCTGCATTTCTGCCGCCCCAAACCTCTTCTTCAGGCACTAGGGGAGTTCTCATAGTGGGAGGGCAATTTTCCTCTAGCCAATCCCTGACTTCTTGCCTAAATTGTTCTAAATGTTCCATATTTTTTCGATTGCTTGCGCATATTTAAAGAGGAGTTATTATAATCAAGTAATCATTTTTTTGGCAATTTAAAATATGAAATCATACCAAGCTCCAGAGGCTGGAAAGCCACTTATTGAAGTCAAGTCTCCAACACCTGAGCCAACTGGCAGTCAGGTTATTATAAAAACTATAGCTTGTGGGGTGTGCCATTCTGATGTGCATATACACTCGGGTGCATTTGATTTAGGTGGCGGCAATGAATTGCCTGTGCCTGTTCCAAATCCATTCACATTAGGACATGAGGTCTTTGGAGAAGTTGTAGCAGTTGGTCCAGAAGCAACAAATATTAACGTTGGAGACAAAAGAATTGTTTACCCATGGATTGGGTGCAGCGATTGTAATGTTTGTGCTAATGGCGACGAACACTTGTGTAATACAGGTCCTGTTATTGGTGTGATGCAGCCTGGTGGTTTTGGAGATCATGTTGTAGTTCCTCATTCAAAATATTTGCATGATGCAGGGGATACGCCTGAACATTTAGCTGGGAGTTATGCTTGCTCAGGGCTGACAGCCTATAGTGCTCTTAAAAAGGGTGCCCCGTACCTTTCAGATCATGATTTGATTATTATTGGTATTGGAGGCGTAGGCATGATGGGTTTACAGATTGCCAAGGCGGCATTCAATTGCAATCCAATCGTTGTAGATGTGGATGAAGAAAAGCTCAAACTAGCTCTTGAGAATGGCGCATCAGCTGCTATCAATCCTACGGACGAGGATGCAATGATGAAAGTTTTTGAAATCACTGGTGGGAATGCATCTGTTGCGATAGATTTTGTTGGTTCAGAACAGTCCACTGCATTTGGAACCAATCTTTTAAGAAAAGGTGGTAAGTATATTATCGTAGGGCTATATGGAGGCGAGTTAAAACTTCCTTTACCTTTGATCCCAATTATGGAAAGAGGCGTGCAAGGTTCATACACTGGCAGCCCAGGCGATATGCATGAGCTTATGGAGCTTGTAAGATCTGGAAAAGTTGATCCAATTCCAGTAGAGAAAAGACCAGCCTCTCAAGCAAATCAGACTTTAGAAGACCTTAAAAATGGTAAAATTCTTGGTAGAGCTGCCCTAATGCACGACTAAAGTTTTTCGAGAAGCTTACTACATATATTCTGTAATTCGTCACTTATCACTATATCTGCGCTTTGGTCATACCGAGTTTTTTCTCTATTTAGTATAATAAGCTTTGAGCCTGAGTGCATTGCTAAATTAGGAAGCTTTCCTGCAGGCAATACTTTCAAAGATGAACCCATAACAATCATTAAATCACTTTCTTCAACAATCTTTGAGGCATGCATCATGTTCATTTCATTCATAGGTTGGCCAAATGAGATGGTGGCTACTTTAACAATGCCCCCACAAAAATTACATTTTGGTAATGGAGCTTTAGATTTAATAGCATTATGAAAATCTAAAATATTTTGTTCTGCTTGACACTCCAAACATGCAGCCTCTATGGCGCTGCCATGAATTTCAATAATTTTGTTTTTAGGGATCCCTGATTTTTGATGTAACCCATCAATGTTTTGAGTGATCAAAAAATTATTTTTTTGCAAACCAGTTATTTTTTCAACAAAAGCATGCCCTATGTTTGGTTTTATATTTTTAAGAAGCGCATGAAGCTCAATATTTCTTTTCCATGATAATCTTTGTTTTTCTTCACTCAGTAAAAATTCATTGAACTGAATAGGTTTATTTTTAGTCCAAAAACCATTATCGCTCCTAAAATCAGGTAACCCAGATTCTGTGCTTATCCCAGCACCAGTTAAAACAACTGTGCGATAGCTAGCTTTTACCAGCTTAATGATTTCATTAAATGTATTCACAAATTTGCTTTTAAATTGACTTCAGAGAGTATAATTGCTCGCATGTTTAAAAATATAGGCATTGTTTTAAAAAAAAGCCTCTCATCCAATGAATCTTCTGTTGTAAGCGGGCTGCTTAGTGTTTTACTCAAAAACACTAAAACAATATATTCAACCGATCAGATTGACTTTGAGGGGGTGGATATTGTTGATATTGAAAAATTTAATCAATCAGTTGATTTAATCATTGTATTTGGTGGGGACGGTACTTTATTGGGGGCAGGAAGAAAATTTATTGAAAATGAAACTCCAATCTTGGGAATAAATATGGGTGCTGTTGGCTTTCTGACTGATGTAAATATTGAAAACTTTGAATCAGTCATAAATGATGTTTTTAAAGGTAATTATATTCTTGAAGAGAGAAGTTTGGTTGAAGCGCAATTCTCAGATCAAGAAGTTTTTGGTCTCAATGAAGTATTAATTCACTCAGGATCTTATGCTCAGCTAATGAGATATAGATTATTGATTGATGGTAAGACTGTCTATGAGCAGCGATCAGATGGATTGATCGTTGCAACTCCAACTGGGTCTACTGCATATGCATTATCTGCAGGAGGATCAATAGTTCATCCAGAGCTAAATATTTGGAATATTATCCCCATGATGTCACAGAGCCTTTCATCCAGACCTTTGATAGTCTCCAATAAGAAATCCTTGGAGATTCAATTGATTGAAGGGCCTTTAGATCATGCAATGGTTTGTGTAGATGGTCAAAAAGATATACCTATTGAATATAATAATTCTATTCATATTTCCAAAAAGGACTCATCTTTAAAAATTATCCATCCCTCTGATAATGATTTTTATGAAGCCTGCAGAGAAAAACTTGGTTGGAGTCTGGATATTACTGCCAAGAAAACCCATTAGACTTGAATACTAGCTCCTTATACTTTTACATTATTGCTGTTGCTGTATTACTTAGTTTTTTAACAAATTTTGGTTATAGCAGTCTGCTAGAGCCATTTCTTTTTCTAAAAAGCAATGGGCCGAATTTATATCCATCATTCCAGAATACTTATATGAATTCTCAAGAATGGTGGCGACTTATCACCCCAACTTTTCTTCATTTCTCATTAACTCACTTAATATTTAATTGTTTATGGGTTTATATATTGGGATCAAAAATTGAAATTATTGACGGGAGAGGAGTTTTTTTAACCTTATTTTTAATCTCTGGATTATCAAGCAATCTTGGGCAATATTTCTTAACTGGTGATTATCTTTTTGGGGGATTAAGTGGGGCAGTTTATGGCCTCTTAGGCTACTGTTTTATTTTGGATCTAGATAATAGAGGGCAAAGATATGATTTGCCAAATGCCTTATACATTTTTATGTTCATTTGGCTTTTAATTGGTTTTACTGGAGTGTTAAATATTTTTGGTTTTGGTAATGTTGCAAATATTGCACATTTAGTTGGTATGATAGCTGGATTTATTCTTGGCATAATTGCTAGGTATACATTGAAATTTTAATTCATGAAAAAAGTAACTAAAGCAGTATTTCCTGTAGCAGGACTCGGTACTAGGTTTTTACCAGCCACTAAAGCTATTCCAAAAGAAATGCTTCCAATTATAGATAGGCCATTAATTGAATACGCTGTTGAAGAAGCGGTAAATGCTGGGATTAATGAGATTATTTTTATTACAAGTCATACTAAAAGAGCAATAGAAGATCATTTTGATCAAAACTTCGAGCTAGAAGAAAAGCTATTGAGCGCAGGTAAAAAGGAATATTTAGAAAAAATTAATAGAGATATTTTCAGCAATATAAAATTTACTTATGTAAGGCAAAAAACACAAAATGGTCTTGGAGATGCGATCTTGCATTCTGAGCATTTAATACAAGAAGAGGCCTTCGCAATCATTCTTGCTGATGATTTAATAATTAACAACCCATCATGCATCAGTCAATTGATGAAAATCCATGAAGAGAACGAATGCTCTGTTATTGGTGTAAATGAGGTCCCAGAAAATGAAACGGAAAAATATGGCGTTATTTCTATTGATGAGCCTTCTTCAACAAATAACTCGTATGTTTTAAAAGATATTGTAGAAAAGCCACAAAGCAATGCGCCATCAAACTTAGCAGTCGTGGGAAGATATGTGCTTTCAAGCAAGATCTTCAAATATTTAAAAAATCTTGAGCCAAGTGTTGGTGGTGAAGTCCAACTTACGGATGCAATTAAGCTAATGCTTAATGATGAAAAGGTTATTGGATATCTGTATGAAGGAACAAAATTTGATTGCGGGTCTAGACATGGTTATGTAAATGCTATTAAGCACCTCGCTAAAGAAATATTAGATGAATAAGGCGGGTAGGGAAAATTTTAAATGAGATTGGCATTATCGTTCTTAAGATTACTGCCTCCTGAGATATCCCACTTTATAGCATTACATGCTTTAAAAATTTTATATAAAGCCAATCTTATAAGCCTTCTTTTTCCGCATAATAATTCTTCAGAATCATTTCAATTCAAAGGTTTAACCTTTAAAAATAGACTGGGTATTGCAGCTGGGCTGGATAAAAACGGTGATTTTCTTGATTCATTAGGAGCATTAGGTTTTGGCTTCATTGAAGTTGGCACTATTACTCCTAAACCACAGCCTGGCAATCCGAAGCCAAGAGTCTTCCGTTTTACTGACCAAGAAGCAATTATAAATAGACTAGGTTTTAATAATAAAGGGGTTGATTACCTTGTGAAAAGAGTAAAGGGAAGAGAATATAATGGGGTTCTTGGAATTAATATTGGAGCAAACAAGGATTCTATAGGTCAGAAGAGAGTCGATGATTATATCGAATGTTTTCAGAAAGTTTCTGCTTATGCAGATTATATTACGGTTAATATTTCCTCACCAAATACTCCTGGATTGAGATCTCTGCATTCCAGAGAAAATTTTTTACCACTGTTTAAAGCTATTAGTCATGTTCGAGAAACTGAAAATTTTTTAAATCCAATTTTTATAAAATTATCACCAGACGAACACATAGATGTAATTTCTGAAATTACCAAAGCTATCAAAGAATTTAATTTTGATGGAGTAATCACTTCAAATACAACAATTGACAAGAGCAATTTAATATTTGAATCCAAAGCAGATCTTTCAGGCGGCCTATCAGGCAAACCTTTGCTTGAAAAATCAAATGAACTTCTATCCTTAGTGCATTTAAGAGAGCCTGAGCTTTTGAAGATTGGAGTTGGCGGAGTTCATAATAAAGAGAGTTTTGATATGAAATTTGAGAAAGGAGCTTCCTTAGTACAAATTTATACAAGTTTTATTTATCACGGCCCGAAAATTATCAAAAAATTATTGAACTAAAATTTTTTTATGGAATTATTTATTTCTCTTTTTGTTATTCTTTTTTTAGTTGGCGCAATAAGCTTTTTAAAGCCTTCAAAAAAAATGAAGGCACTCAGTGAAGTTAGAATGTCAGCTGCTAAAGAGGGTTTCAAGATTGGTTCTACGAATGAATTAAGAAAAAAATTTAAAAACTGGAGCCCGCAAGTAGCTATATATCAAATTAAAAATAGCTCTAATCATAAGAATTTACATTATTTGAAAATAGAAAATAAGCTAAAACTTTATGAGCCAATCTCCTTTAAATATGACAATCAATTTCAAATAGTGGAAGAAAAAATTTCTCAATTACCGTCCTCTGTACTTGAAATTATTTTTTATCAGTCCAATATAGCAATCGTTTGGAATGAAATGCTTGGCATTAGAGAGCTTTTAGAAATTAAGGAAGCTGTATTAAAAATATGAACTTTTGCAAATTATAGTAAATTAAAATTATGTCAAAAACTCTTGTTATAGTTGAATCACCTGCCAAAGCTAAGACTATTTCTAAGTATCTAGGGTCAGACTATATCGTCAAGTCCAGTGTTGGACATATACGAGATCTGCCAAAAGGTAAGTCTAAAAAACCCACTCAGAGAAATACCATCCCCAAAGATCTCCCTGAAGACGAGAAAAGAAGATTAAAAAAAATTAATGAACGCAAACGACTTGTTAGAAGAATGGGAATTGACCCAGACAATGGCTGGGCTGCAAATTACGAAATCATTCCCGAAAAAGAAAAAGTTATTAAAGAATTAAAAACAGCCGCAAAGGGCGTGGACTCAATTTTTCTAGCAACCGATCTTGATAGAGAGGGCGAAGCAATAGCATGGCACCTTAAAGAGGCACTAGGTGCAGATAAATTTAACTATTCTAGGGTTAGATTTAATCAAATTACCAAAGATGCAATCTTAGAATCTTTTGAGGACCCAAAAGACATAGATGCAAGCCTTGTGGAGGCTCAGCAAGCAAGAAGATTTCTTGATAGGGTGGTTGGTTTTGAGCTATCGCCACTTTTATGGGCAAAAATAGCCCGTAATTTATCTGCTGGAAGAGTTCAATCTGTTGCATTAAGGCTCTTAGTAGAAAGAGAGCATAGCATCCAAGAGTTTAAACCAGATGAGTTTTGGGAGATTTCATTCAATGCAGAAAATGATAAGAATACTGGTATCGAATTTAGTCTAAATAGAAAAAAATCAGATCCTTTGCTGCAGGCTGAAGAGGCAAAAAAAATTGAAGAGCTGGTTAAGTCCTCAGATTTACTTGTAAGTGAGGTTACTCAAAAACCTGTTAAATCAAAACCAAAACCTCCTTTTATTACATCTACATTGCAACAAGCAGCAAGTACAAAACTTGGTTTTAATGTAAAGAGAACCATGAGAACAGCTCAAAAACTATATGAAAATGGTCTCATTACCTACATGAGAACTGATGCTCCCGCTCTTTCGCCTGAATCAATTGCAGATGCAAGAATGTATATTGAAACCAACCTTGGAGATAAATATCTTACCAATGCTCCAAGAATATATTCCTCCAATGAAAATGCACAGGAGGCCCATGAAGCAATCAGGCCTACAAATGCATCAACAAAATCAGAAGGGTTGATCTCTTCATCAGATGAAGAAAAAAGATTATACGAACTAATTTGGCAGCAATTTATCGGTTCACAGCTGCCAGATGCTGAATATTTAGCAACTAATGCAAAAATTCATTTAGATGAATATATATTTTCTGCAACAGGAAGAGAGGTCGTGTTTGATGGTTTCACCAGAATAGTTAAATCAAAATCTGATGACCCAGATGCTAATCTTCTTCCTCCGCTTGCAGTTAATCAACAATTAACCCTCAAAAATTTAGAAAACAAACAAAAGTACACCAAACCTCCTGCAAGGTTTTCAGAAGCAGCATTAGTAAAGGAATTAGAAAAGAAAGGAATTGGCAGACCTTCTACTTATGCAAATATTATCTCTACAATTCAGGACCGCGGATATGTTGAGGTTCAAAACAGACGATTCTTTGTTAAAAAAATTGGAATGATTGTTACAGACAGACTTGTAAGTAGCTTTGATGACATCATGGATTATAGTTTTACTGCTAATTTTGAAAATGAATTGGACAGAATTGCAAATGGTGAATTAAATTGGAAAGATGTTTTAAATTCTTATTACGCAGCTTTTCAAGATGATCTCTACTCGGCAATGGACGAGGAAAATGGAATGGTTCCTAATCTTCCTACGATGACAAATATTAATTGTCCGGAATGCAAAAAAAATAAACTAACAATAAGAAATGCCAGTAATGGAGTTTTTCTTGGATGTGCAGGTTATAGCTTGCCAGGAGATGAGCAATGCAAAAAAACTCTTAATCTCATCTCAGGCGATGAAGCTGTAAGTGTTGATGATCAAGAGGAAGCTGAGCATTTGATAGCAAAACGTCGATGTCCAAAATGTGATACGAGCATGGATAATTATCTGTTAGATGAAAATCATAAACTGCATGTTTGTTCAAATAATCCTGATTGTGATGGATTTGAAGTGGAAGAAGGCACATTTAAAATTAAAGGATATGATGGTCCCACCTTATCCTGTCATAAGTGTGGGTCTGAAATGCAGTTAAAAACAGGCAGATTTGGTAAATATTTTGGGTGTATGAATGATAATTGTGGTGCAACCAGGGCGCTTCAAAGAAATGGTGAGCCAAAACCCATAGTGATGGAACCTATTACTACAGAAATCCCTTGTATTAAATTTGAAGATATTTACTTATTAAGAGATAGCATGAAGGGGCTTTTTTTAGCAGCGAGTAAATATCCTAAAAATAGAGAGACTCGCGCGCCATCCGTTGAGGAATTTAATCAAGCAGTTACCGAGGAAACTTTGCTTGATGCATGTAAGTATCTAGAAGATCAAGGGAAGCATACCCATCTTTTAGATGCCCCTAAAAAAGATATTGATGGAAATACTTATGTTATTAGATATAACAAGGTTGAGGATACTCATTATTTAGCTTCAGAAAAAGATGGTAAAAAGACTGGAAACACTGCCACGCATAATGGTGATAAGTGGGTTGAAGTAACAAAATAATAATTCCTTGAATAATATTAATTAGTTCATATATAAATAAATAACGAAGCCTTTTATTATCTATGTGAAGGGTGTTAAAGTTTAAGAATAAATATATATGTCTAATTATCTAGAGCTAACCCAACTCCCTGACGGCACAATTGTCTTAAGAAGATCTGATGATCATGAAAATCCAATAGTTAAAATTGAGTTTTCTGGCGAATCAAAGGAATTCTTGAATGGTGCAGAGCTTTCAGTTGCAAAGGAAATGATTCGAGCTGGAATAGAAAGCGTTAGCGGAAATTCAATCGACTTTGATGACTTTTTTGACAGTGAAAAAAATAGTTTAAGAAAAAAACCAGTAGTTCTTCACTAGTGAGTTCTAATTAACCCCACACTCTTTCCTTCAACAAATGCTTCTTGCTCTCTAAGATCAACTTCAATAATTGAGAAATCTTTGTTTGCTGGAATTAATTCAAGGTTATGATTGGTTTGATTAAAATATTTTAAAGTTACTTCATCTTCAAGCCTCACCACAACTAGATCACCATTTTTTACATCTGTAGTTTTCTTAATTGCTACCAAATCATCTTCATGAATTCCTGCCTCGATCATACTAAGACCCTTCACTTTTAAAAAATAATCAAAGCTTTCAGCAAACATGTTTGGGTCGCATGGAATTCTTTTTTCAATATTTTCCTCAGCAAGGGTAGGAGAACCTGCAGCAACTAATCCAATGACTGGCATTTGATCAGGGCTTTGTTCAAAAGTTTGCTGGCTTTTGACGATAGATATTCCTCTTGAAGATCCACTTTGAATTGCAATATAACCCTTTTTTTCAAGAGCTCTTAGATGCATTTCAGCAGCATTAGGAGATTTAAAGCCTAACTCTTTGCATATTTCGGCTCGAGTTGGTGGAAAACCAGTTTTATTGAGATAAACTTCTACACAAGCTAAAACTTTTGATTGCTGTTTTGTTAATTCTTTCATATTATTTATACTGTATATTTTTACAGTATATAAATTTTAATATATAACTGCAACCTTCTTTGTAAACATGAACTCAAAATTAGTAATAGGAATCTCTTCAAGAGCACTCTTTGATTTAAGTCAAAGTCATCAAATCTTTGAAAATGATGGCATTGAAGCTTACCGCAACCATCAAATTCAAAATGAAAATGAAATACTCGATCCGGGTGAAGCTTTTAATCTGGTAACTAAAATTCTAAAAATTAATGAGTTTTACGATTCTGCGGATAGGGTAGAAGTCATCCTATTATCTAGAAATACAGCAGACACCGGGCTTAGAGTTTTTAATTCAATTGAATCTCATAAGCTAAATATAACTCGTGCGGTTTTTTGTGGCGGAGAGAGCCCATATAAGTATGTGAAAGCATTTGGAGTAGATTTATTTTTATCTAGTAGCAAAGACGACGTTAAAATGGCCATTGAAAATAATGTTCCATCTGCAAGAATTATTCCCTCAAAAGCTAAGAAAAAAGTTAAAGGAGGCGATCTTCTTAAGATAGCTTTTGATGGTGATTCAGTTATTTTTTCTGATGAATCTGAAAAAGTATTTGAAGAAGAGGGTTTGAAAGCTTTCTTGGATAATGAGCGAAAGAAGAAATCAATGTTAAAGGCAGGACCGTTTAAATCATTTTTAGTTGAATTAAATAAACTTCAGTCTGAACTAGACTCAAAAGTTAGCCCAATTAGAACAGCCCTAGTTACTGCAAGATCTGCTCCGTCTCATAAGCGCGTTATTAAAACACTAAGAAAATGGGGAGTAAGGATTGATGAATCTCTTTTTTTAGGGGGCATGAACAAGTCAGAATTTTTGAAATCATTTGAAGCAGATATCTTTTTTGATGATCAACAGCAAAATATTACAGATGCGTCTGCAAAAGTTACTTCAGCTCATGTACCATTCGGAATTAAAAATAGGAAATAACCATGGATATAGTTTGTTTAGATATGGAAGGCACGCTGACTCCAGAAATATGGGAACAGGTTGCTTTTGATTCTGGTATCTCTGAGTTAAATAAAACCACTAGAGATATTCCTTCTTACTCTGATCTTATGGATTATAGAATTGAGATAATGAAACAGAATAACTTGAAGCTTGCTGACATCGTTGAGGCAACAAAGAAACTAGATTTGCTTGATGGGGCTCTAGATTTTCTCAATCAGGTTAGGCAAGAATTTCAAGTAGTAATTTTATCTGATACTTTTCATGAGATTGCCTACCCATTAATGGAAAAACTCGGTCATCCTCTTTTGCTCTGCCATACACTTGATATTGATTCTGAGGATAATATTCTTGGTTACAACTTAAGAGATTTACAAGCAAAAAAACAAGCTATTTTGGGCTTTCAATCTATGGGCTACAGATGTTTAGCGGCAGGAGATTCATTCAATGATTTACAAATGTTTGAAGTTGCAGACCAAGGTTTCTTCATTAATGCGCCAGAAACAATTTCGACTTCAATGCCAGAAATACCATGTTTTAATGAATATCCCAATCTTCTAAGTGCTTTAAGAGATTTCAATTAATATTTATGGATAATCCGTTTTCATTAAATAATTTTTCTAGACCAAAGCTAGAGATGCCGGGAGATGAAAAAAAACTTCTGCTTCATAGCTGCTGTGCACCATGCGCAGGAGAAATTATGGAAGCTGTAGCAGCCTCAGATATTCAAACAACAGTATATTTTTATAATCCGAACATTCATCCCCAAGAAGAATATGAGATTAGAAAAGAAGAAAATAAGAGATTCTGTGACAAGCTTGGATTCAGTTTTGTAGATGCAGATTATGATAAAGAAAACTGGTTTGAGAGAATAAAGGGTTTAGAGAATGAGCCTGAAAGAGGGAAAAGATGCACTCAATGTTTTGATATGAGATTTGAGAGATCAGCTCTTTATGCCCATGAAAATGGTTTTAAGGTTTACGGAACCACACTTGGAATTTCGCGTTGGAAAAATATGGATCAAATAAATGATTCGGGCAATAGGGCTGCTCAACGATATGAAGATGTCCATTATTGGGATTTTAATTGGCGTAAAAAAGGTGGCTCCTCAAGAATGATTGAAATTTCAAAAAGAGAAGAGTTCTATCAACAAGAATATTGCGGCTGTGTATACAGTTTGAGGGATACCAACAAATGGCGCCAAGAAAATAATAAAGATCGAATTATTAGAGGTATTAAATTCTATAATTAATTTGGGAAACATACCTTTGGCAAAGTACAATACGAACCAATGAATACTCCGGGGAAAAAATTCAGACAAGCTATAGCTGATAACAGCCCTTTAATGGTTGTTGGTGCAGTTAATGCCTATTGTGCAAAAATGGCTGAGAAAGCCGGTCATAAAGCCCTTTATCTTTCTGGAGCAGGAGTAGCAAATGCATCTTTCGGATTGCCAGATTTAGCTATTACAACTTTAAATGATGTTGCTGAAGACTCCAGAAGAATCACCCAAGCAACCACTCTGCCTCTTTTAATTGATATTGATACTGGGTTTGGTGGCGCATTTAGTATCAGTCGAACCATCAAGGAAATGATTGCTGCTGATGTTGCGGCAGTTCATATAGAGGATCAGGTTACTCAAAAAAGATGCGGGCACAGACCAAATAAAAGTCTTGTTGACAAGATTGAAATGAGCGATCGAATTAAAGCTGCTGTTGATGGTCGGACGGATGAAACTTTTTTTATCATGGCTAGAACTGATTCATATGCAACTGAGGGAATGGACGGCGCAATTGAACGCTGTAAAGAATATATTGAAGCTGGAGCAGATGGATTATTTCTAGAGGCTGTATCTAGTTTAGAGGATTACAAACAATTAAAAGATGCATTACAAGTACCTGTTTTGGCAAATATTACTGAATTTGGGAAAACTCCTCTTTTTACTGCAAAGGAACTGGCATCAGTTGGAGTTGATATAATGCTATTTCCATTATCAGCTTTTAGAGCAATGAACAAAGCTGCAGAGTCTGTATATCAAGATATTGCTGTCAATGGGTCGCAGGCACATTCAGTTGAAAAGATGCAGACAAGAGATGAACTATATGAGTATTTAAACTATCATTCGTTTGAGCAAAAATTAGATGAATTATTTAAAAGGAAGGAGAATAAGTAAATGGTTAAGAAGTTAGAAGGCGCTGGACTACGAGGTCAAGTTGCGGGTGAGACATCACTATGTACGGTTGGGCAAGAAGAAGGCCTAGCTTATAGAGGTCATAAAATTGAGACATTAGCTGAAAAAGGAACATTTGAGGAGGTTGCTTACCTTCTTCTTTACGGTAAATTACCCAATTCATCAGAATTATCAGATTACAAATCCTTATTAAAAAATTTAAGAGATCTTCCTGATTCCTTAAAGAAGGTTCTCAGGGAAATACCTGCATCAGCTCACCCAATGGCAGTGATGGCAACAGGGTGCTCAATGCTAGGAAACCTTGAGCCCGAGGAGTCAATGGATGCGCAAATGGATTCTATCAATCGAATGGTTGCAACAATGCCATCGATTGTTACTTACTGGTACAAATTTTCTCATGATGGCGAAGATATTAGCCTTGTGAATGATGAAGATACAATGGCAGGTCATTTTTTGCATATCTTGCATGGTAAAACCCCATCAGATCTTCATAGACGAGTAATGGATGCTTCATTGGTTTTGTATGCTGAGCATGAATTTAATGCTTCTACATTTACTGCTAGGGTTTGCGCTTCAACAATGTCTGATATTTTTTCATGTGTCGTAGCTGCCATAGGTTCGCTTAAAGGCCCTTTGCATGGAGGTGCAAATGAAGCTGCAATGGAGATGATTGAAAATTGGAAGACCAGGGATGAAGCAAAAACAAATATATTGGATATGCTAGCTAACAAAGGCAAAATCATGGGCTTTGGACATGCAATTTATTCAGAAAGAGATCCAAGAAATGCTGTAATAAAAGAGTTTTCTAAAGAATTATCTTTGGAATACGGTGATGATTCTTTGTATCAAGTCTCTGAGGAGGTCGAACAGGTAATGTGGGATGAGAAGAAATTATTTCCAAATGCAGACTTTTTTCACGCTTCAGCATATTTTTATTTAGGAATTCCAACAAAGCTATTTACTCCAATCTTTGTGATGTCACGAGTAACGGGCTGGACTGCTCACTGCATGGAACAAAGAGCTAATAATAGAATTATTAGACCTAGCGCAGAATATACAGGCCCTGAGACTTCTGTATGGGTTGATATCGAAGATAGGGAGTAAATCATGTCAAATAATGTTGAGCTGAATATAAGGTCAGGTCCTGACTCTTTGCTTGTAGAAATTGCAGAGTATGTTTCGAAGCAGGATATTAATTCTGAAATTGCACTTTCAACCGCACGAAATTGTTTAATCGATACTATTGGATGCGGTTTATTGGCATTAACTTTTCCTGCATGTACAAAAATGCTTGGACCTATTGTTCCAGGAACTAGTGTACCTAGAGGAGTAAGAGTTCCTGGAACTAACTTTTTACTTGATCCGGTGAAAGGAGCTTTTGATATCGGTTGTATTATTCGATGGCTTGATTATAACGATACTTGGTTGGCTGCTGAATGGGGTCATCCTTCAGATAACTTAGGCGCAATTCTGTCAATAGCAGATTATGTCTCTCAAGAAAATGTTGCAGCTGGCAAAGATCCTCTTACAATGAGAGATGTACTAGAGTGCATGATAATGGCACATGAAATTCAAGGGGTGCTAGCTCTGACAAATAGTTTTAATAGAGTTGGCCTAGATCATGTGGTGCTTGTAAAAGTAGCATCAACTGCTGTCGTCACCAAATTACTTGGTGGAAATACAGATCAAATTATGGATGCGGTCAGCCAAGCATGGGTAGATGGACAAAGCTTAAGAACCTATCGTCACGCTCCTAATGCTGGTTCCAGGAAAAGTTGGGCTGCTGGTGATGCTACAAGTAGGGCAGTTAGACTTGCGCTTATTACCCTTTCTGGAGAAATGGGATATCCAAGTGTTCTATCAGCTCCAACATGGGGTTTTGAAGACGTATCATTTAAAGGCGAAAAACTTTCTTTAAGCCAACCTTTTGGTTCATATGTAATGGAGAATGTTCTTTTTAAAATCAGTTTTCCAGCTGAGTTTCATGCGCAAACAGCTGTTGAGGCTGCTGTTGCATTGCATCCTCAAATTAAAGATCGGCTGGATGAAATTTCCAACATTGAAGTTACTACACATGAATCAGCAATAAGAATTATTTCTAAATCTGGCGAGTTAAATAACCCAGCTGATAGAGATCACTGTTTGCAATACATGATTGCAATAGGGTTAATCCATGGAGATCTGATAGCAGAACATTATGAAGATGATGTTGCTGGTGACCCAAGAGTCGATGAGCTTAGAGAAAAGATGACAATCAAAGAAGACAAAAGATATACAGATGAATACCTAGAAGCTGATAAAAGATCTATAGCAAATAAAATACAAATATTCTTTAATGATGGCTCTGCAACAGACGCTATCGAGGTCGAATATCCTATAGGCCATAAACGCAGGAGAGAAGAAGGAATTCCAGTGCTAGAAAATAAATTCAAGAACAATCTTGGAAAAATTTTTGATGATGAAAAAGTAGATTCTATTTTATCAAAATGCCTTGATCAAGATGAGCTTGAAGCTATGAGCGTCTTAGATTTTCAAGAATTATTTGCTGTTGAGGAAAACTCCTTTTAAAGGCTTGTTGGAATATACCTTAAAGCTTCTTTGCTAAATAAAAATGTTTGGTCTGAGTAATGGACCGAAGACTTATCTCTTGATGATCCATAGTTATGCATGCCATAAATTATTTTGCCGCTGTCTTGTTCGGCAATAATAAAAAATAAACCATCACCTCCGGACATGTTCAAACTTTTAGTTGAAGGGCTTGGTGATCCATAAACCGCTCTTAGGGTATCGACCGAGCCTTGAATTGGATAGGTTCTAGACCCTCTTGAAATGGTATTAATGTTGCCCCAAGGATCAAAATAATTTCTTTGAATTTCCTTAAACAAATTATCACATTCCTCTTTTGCTGCTTGATAAGTTGGCGTAGGCTTATTGTTCATTTCTGAAATCCATTCTTGAGCCATAAAACACATGCCAAGAGCGGCATCAGTATTATTAAAGTTTGTTTTTCCATTCCAGTTTAACAATGCTAGCTCAAGATCTTTGTCATATTGTTTGATCAATTCCAGGTATTTATATTGTCGTGAATTTTTTGAGTAGGAGTTGTCAAACTTGATTCTAATAAACTGATTTAAATCGATGCTCTCATCTTTTGAGAGAAGTTCATTTGCAACATAAGATCTATTTGTGAGCCTTTGTTCGAAATGTACATTTTTTTTCACTGATTTTTTATCTGAGGAATAATCTCCCATTACCAAAAATGGATTTTGATTGGTGCTTTGAATCCATCCATTTGAAGGGTTAATAAATTTAGGAAGGTCATTAACTAAATCATTTTCATCCCAAATATCCATTGAGCTAGAGCTTTTTATAATTTGTCTTGCTTTTGCAGCATCATGCCTATTGGGTATTCTTCCATTATAAAAATATCCAATATTTCTATCAGAGTCCATCGTCACAAAGTTAAAGCTTGGTATCTTCCTTTTTGCAAGTTGCTTCTCGAATTCTTTTACGCTGCTTGTATTACCTATTTCATACCATCCCTCTATTTCGTTAAAAGAGTTCTGATTGATGTGTCTAAGAGCAAAATATTTTCCTTGCAGTTCAAGTACAGGGCCAAACTTTGAGTATCTAAATTTCTGTTTTGTACTCCACCTAAAAAAACCAAAAAGTTTAAATGCCAAATTATCCTCTTCTACCTCAAAAGATTCCCATTTACCATCGAGCAAGTATTGATTTGAATTTTTTGGATTTATTGTTAGCTCATAGATATCCATAACATCAGGACGATTAACAGTAGCGCCCCAACCAATATCTTTATTAAAACCAACATTGATTAAAAAAGACCCTGGAAAGTTACCACCATGTCCATGCCATCCTGATTTACTTTCGATATTTAATTCATACCAACCAACTGGTCCCGATAAAGGTTGATGAGAATTAATAAGCAGATAAGCAGCATTTGCATCTGCTTTAATTGAATTGATAGCTATTGCATTAGACCCAGTTGGAATCGATGTTTTGTCTTGACTAGCCATCTGCGCCAAATCCCTATCTAAACCAGCAAAAAATAGATGTTGTATATAAGATCCGGCGAGAACATCCTCCTTAGTGACAGGATGAATGGAAAGATTCACCTTATCAGGATGTTGATTTGCATACATATTTACACCATCCGCATATGCCTGAGCCATGGAAAGTATATTTTGAGAGAGTTGCTTTTTACCAATATTTTCTACCTTGGAATGAACTTTTAATAATCTGACCAAATAGTCAGTATCAATACTATCAAGGCCATTATAAAGAGCGTTTTCACCTCGATATAAAGGCATTAACTCCACAAGGTCATCATATGCATCTTCTGCATGAACCAAACCTATTCCATATGCGACATCTTGATCACTCTGACCTTTAATATAAGGAATTCCCCAAAAATCTCTGTTAATCAAAACGTTGTATTGATTGCTAATTTTATAAGATGGATTTTTTTCAATTATTGAACAAGAGCTCAACATTACAATGAAGACTGCAAAGAGCAAAGTAGCACTTGAAATTTTTTTTATCATCACAAATATAATTGTAATAGTTTCTGATAAAAATAATTCTAAATCATGCAAAAAAATATCTTGATAATAGGCAGTAGCTCTCGAATTGGTAGAGAGGTTATAAAGCTCTCTGCTTCACAAGGCGATAACATTTACGCAACATCTAGATCGCCTATAGATATTTCTGTTAAACAATTTTTTCAGTTAGATCCAAATGAAGATTTATCTGAGCTAGACTCATTACCAGAGTCGATTGATGCATTAGTTTATTTTCCTGGCTCAATTTCACTCAAATCAATTCAAAGAATGAGTATTTCTGATATTAGAGAAGATTTTAGAATTAATTTTGAAGGAGCCTTTCATATAATAAAAAAGGTTTTACCAAATCTTAAGAAAGCCGACGGCGCCTCGGTTGTATTTGTTTCATCTGTAGCAGCTAATACTGGGATGACATTTCATTCATCCATTGCAGCTTCAAAAGCAGCTCTAGAAGGTTTTGCTAGGAGCCTCTCAGCGGAGCTTGCTCCAAGGGTTGCTGTAAATTGCATTGCCCCATCGTTAACTGATACCCCAATGGCTGAGCACCTTATAAATAATGAAAATAAATTAAAATCCTCCGAGGATAGACATCCACTTAATGCCATTGGAGATCCAGAGAGTGTCGCAAAGGTTATTTATAACCTTTTTTCTGCTAAAGAGAATTGGATTACTGGCCAAACAATCAATATTGACGGCGGACTATCAACCCTTAGATAGGCTCTATTAAGCTTTTTGGTCTATAATTCTGCGTATGTCAGGGAATACATTTGGAAAATTATTTCAAGTTACCACTTATGGAGAAAGCCATGGGAGGGCGCTTGGGTGCATTATAGATGGTTGTCCGCCACAAATAGAGCTTTCATCTGATGATATTCAATCTGAGCTTAATCGAAGAAAACCAGGCCAGTCTGATGTAACAACTCAAAGAAAAGAGGATGACATTGTGGAAATTTTGTCTGGTGTATTTGAAGGCAAGACTTTAGGAACCCCAATCAGTTTGATTGTTTATAACGAAGATCAAAGATCAAAAGATTACTCTAAAATCAAAGATGTATTTCGTCCTAATCATGCTGATATTACCTATCAAGCAAAATATGGTCATAGAGACTATAGAGGCGGAGGCAGATCAAGTGCTAGAGAGACTGCCATGAGAGTCGCCGCGGGAGCTGTTGCTAAAAAATATCTTAATTCCCATGGGATTCATACCGATGGTTACGTTAATCAAATAGGGAACATTTCAGCAGATACTATCAATTTAAAAAATGCTAAATCTAACAAGTATTTTTTTGCTGATGACTCTAAATTAGAAGATCTTGATGTAATGTTTTCTGAATTGATTGAAGAGGGTAATTCAGTTGGTGCAAAGCTTGGCGTAAGAGTAACAAATTGCCCCATTGGCCTTGGCGAACCTGTTTTCGATAAGTTTGATGCAGATTTAGCAAAAGCCATTATGAGCATTAATGCTGTGAAATCTGTCAGCATTGGAAATACTCACAATATGCTTGATTTGAGAGGTTCTGAGGTAAGAGATGAAATGACACAGGATGGCTTTAAATCAAATAATGCTGGGGGCATTCTGGGTGGAATTACAAATGGCGATTTAATCGAAATAGAATTTATTATAAAGCCAACTTCAAGCATTAAATCAAAGGGTCAAACAATTAATGCTGCCGGTGATGAAGTCGAGGTTGAAGTAACTGGTCGGCATGATCCTTGTGTTGGAATCCGAGCAGTTCCAATAGCAGAAGCAATGGTAAATTTAGTTGTTATGGATCATTTGCTAAGAAACCAAGCCCAATGCGGATCAATTGATCAATCGGCTCCATTTAAGAAATAATATGCCAGTTACTCTATATGACAAGCTCTGGGATGAGCATCTAGTTGAAACTGATGATACCAATGAGTCATTAATTTACATTGACAGGCATTATCTGCATGAAGTTACCTCGCCTCAAGCTTTTGAGGGCCTAAGGCATAAAAATTTAAAACCATGGCGGCTTGATGCAAACGTTGCTACTCCTGATCACAATGTCCCTACGGATAGAGGCGATTCATTTAGCGCAGCCTCAATTGAAGATGAGGTTGCTAAAATTCAGGTAGTTGAGCTTGATAAAAACTGTAATAATTTTGGCATTCATCAATTTGATATAACATCAAATAAACAAGGTATTGTTCATGTGATGGGTCCAGAGCTTGGATACACACTACCAGGCATGACTATTGTGTGCGGTGACTCTCATACTTCAACTCATGGTGCGTTTGGGTGTTTGGCTATGGGTATAGGGACGTCTGAAGTTGAGCACGTTTTAGCTACGCAATGTTTAAAAATTACTAAGCTAAAAAATATGCTGATCAATTTCAATGGTCATCCTCAAAGAGGAGTTACTTCAAAAGATATTGTGTTGCATTTGATTAAGTTAATTGGAACTGCTGGTGGAACTGGTCACGCTATTGAGTTTTCAGGTTCATATATATCATCCGCTTCAATGGAGTCCAGGATGACAATCTGTAATATGGCTATTGAAGCTGGAGCAAAAGTTGGCCTTACTGGAGTTGATGAAACCACTCTTAACTATGTAAAGAAACATTCAAATCTTTCAGATTCAATGTTCAGTCAAGCTAGTGAATATTGGCAGTGCTTAACATCAGATCCAGATGCGAATTTTGATCAAACAATTAATATTGATGTTTCAAAGATTAAACCTCAAGTTACTTGGGGTACTTCTCCAGAAATGACCATAGATTTTGATGCAGATATCCCCTCTCAAGAGGATGTCAATGAAGCAAGCCATGAAAACTTATTACTTGCAAAATCTTATATGGGTTTAGATAACTCAAAGACTCTGCAAGATTTAAGTTTTGATAGGATTTTTATTGGTTCTTGCACCAATTCAAGAATAGAAGATTTGCGTGATGCTGCTTCTGCAGTAAAAGGTAGGAAAATCTCAAAAGATATTACAGAAGCTATTGTGGTGCCCGGTTCTGGAATGGTCAAAGCACAGGCAGAAGAAGAGGGCTTGGATAAAATTTTCCTTGATGCGGGTTTTTTGTGGCGCGATCCAGGTTGCTCAATGTGCTTGGGTATGAATCCCGATCAGTTAAAGCCTTATGAGCGTTGCGCATCAACTTCTAATAGGAATTTTGAAGGCAGACAAGGCAATCTAGGAAGGACCCATTTGATGAGTCCATTAATGGCTGCGTTGACGGCAGTAAACGGCAAAATAACAGATCCATCATGACCAATTCAGTTATCACAGGCATCGTAGCAACTTTTGATAGAGACAACATTGATACTGATCAAATTATCCCAACTGAGTATCTAAAATCAATAAAAAAATTTGGCTTTGGAGATTTTCTCTTTGATGGATGGAGATATTTAGATGAAGGAAGATTAGATATGACTGCAGAAGATCGTTCTAAAAATCATGATTTCATTTTAAATAAGGAGCCTTTTACAAACGCTGAAATTCTTTTAGCTAGAGATAATTTTGGTTGTGGATCTAGTAGAGAGCATGCTGTGTGGGCTTTAAGAGATTTTGGCTTTAAGGCAGTTATAGCAAGCTCATTTGGAGATATTTTTTATAACAATTGTTTTAAGAATTCTGTTCTGCCAATAAAATTGTCTAAAGAAGAGATTAATCATTTATTTGAAATTTCTAAATCTCCATCAGTTAACTTCCAAATAGATTTACAAAGAAAAAATCTACAGTTTGGTCATGACTCTTCCTATTCCTTTGATGTAAAAGATAGTTTGCTTGATCGTATTATTAATAATTTAGATGACGTGGATATTACCTTGAAGCATAAAAGTGATATCGAGATTTTTGAACAAACTAGAAGAAACCAGAGACCCTGGCTTTTTGATTACACCAATTGAGCGAAGGAATGGAAAAAAAAATATTAATTCTTCCAGGAGATGGCATCGGTCAAGAAGTTACCTCTTCAATGAATGAAGTTTTAAACTATCTAATTGATGAGCAAGGTCTAGATTTTCATATATCTGAGAGAAAAGTTGGCGGCTCATCTTATGATGAGTTTGGCCAACCGCTAACTGAAGAAACTTTAGATATAGCAAAAAACTCAGATGCAATTTTATTTGGAGCCGTTGGTGGACCGCAATGGGATGATCTTGGTTGGGATCTTCGACCAGAGCAAGCATTACTTGGATTGCGAAAATCTCTTGGTTTGTTTGCCAATCTAAGACCCGCCTTCTTGTTTAATGAGCTTGCATCTGCATCTCCTCTAAAAAATCATATTATAGAAAATCTAGATATCCTTATAGTTCGAGAGCTAACTGGTGGAGTATATTTTGGTGAACCTCGAGGTATTGTTGAGAATGAGACTCCTAAATATGGTTTTAACACAATGATCTATAACGAAGACGAAATTAGAAGGATTGCAAAAGTGGCATTCGAAGCTGCAATGAATAGAGACAAGAAGTTATGCTCTGTTGAAAAAGCCAATGTTCTTGAGGTCTCAAAATTTTGGAGAAGTATAGTCACTGAGATGAGCTCAGAGTATCCTGAAGTCGAGCTTTCCCATCAACTTGCTGATAATACAGCTATGCAGCTCGTGTTAAATCCAAATCAATATGATGTGATTGTTTCAGGTAATCTTTTTGGAGATATGCTGTCTGATATTGCCGCTACATTAAGTGGTTCTATTGGAATGCTCCCCTCTGCATCATTAAATAGTTCTTCTCAAGGTATGTATGAGCCATGTCACGGAAGTGCACCTGATATTGCTGGTGAGGGTATTGCAAATCCAATTGCAATGATCGCCTCTCTAGCAATGGCTTTTGAGTATTCGCTTGGAAGAGTTGATCTTGCAAGGAGGATTGAATCAGCGATCAAAACCTTTATCAGCCAAGGCCACAGAACAAAAGATATATCTACTTCTGAGGAATTCATGAAAACTAAAGAAGTGGCTCCAGCTTTAATTAGAATCTTAAAGGATGAAAATGAATAAGGGAGTATCTTTTGCTTTGGTGGGAGCATCTGGAGTTGTTGGAACAAAAATTATTCAACTGATGGAAAAAAGAGATTTTCCCATAGATGAATTTATACCTCTAGGTAATTCAACAGTAGGATCATTGATTCAATTTAATAATAAACAATATCAAGTTGAATCATTGGAAAACTTTAGTCCAAAAAAAGGACAATTTATAATTTTTTCTGCTGGATCAAATGTTGCAGAAAAATATGCAAGAAACTTTGTGACTCAAGGTAGTTTTGTTGTAGATTTGTCCTCAAATTTCCGATATGAAGATGATGTTCCGTTAATTATTCCAGAAATTAATGGTGAGATTCTTAGCAGCCTCACCAAGCCATCACTGATAGCCAATCCAAATTGTTCTACAGCTCAATTACTTATGGCTTTGAAACCAATCCATGATCAAGCCAAAATTCAATTTTTAAATATAGCAACATATCAGGCAGTTTCAGGAACTGGAAAAGCCGCCTTAGAGGAGCTGCATAATCAAACATATTTCACTGATTCGCCAAGCGAATCTCCTGTGTACCCCAAACAAATTGCCTTTAATGTTATTCCACAGTGCGATGTTTTTTTAGAAAATAATTTTACTAAAGAGGAAATGAAGTTAACTTGGGAAACACATAAAATTCTTGATCCAAATATTCAAGTTCAGGCAACCTGCGTAAGAGTACCAGTATTTAATGGGCACTCTGAGGCTGTATTTTTCAAAGTATCTAAGACAATCTCTCGAGAAGAAATTATTGAAACTCTTGAAAATTCTCCTGGTATAAAAGTGCTTGATCACCCTCAAGACGAAGTGTATCCAACGCCTGTTGAAAATGCATCAGATACAGAGGATGTTTATGTTGGACGAATTCGCTCGCAACAGCTTGATGGTGATACGTGGATTTCTATGTGGATAGTTGCTGATAATGTTTATGGTAAAGGCGCTGCATTAAATGCAGTTCAGATATGCGAAGAACTTCTTAGTATTAATTCGTTGAAATGAAAAAGCATCTTCTCTTATTAGCTCTTTTGAGTCATAGCCTCTATGCAAGCACAATCATTGGAAGTCCTGTTGTAGAAATTAATTCAGAAGGATTATATTTAGTGCAGATTAAGATCAGCTCAACAAGCAATCTAGAAGAAGATGATATTTCTATTACTAACTTCAAATCAAATGATGAGCTTTCTGATTTTAAGTTTGAATTTAGAATTTTTGAAAATCTACAGGATTACAAACGTCTAACCTTGGCCATACCTAATAACTATTTAGAAGACTATATTTCTTTTCGACTAAATATTAAAAAAGAATTAAAAAAAGATATATTTATATTTCTTCCACAAAATAGCGTTGCTCCTAAGGCAAAATCACAAGTTTCTTTTAAACTTCCAGCAAAGAAAATTTATGGCGAGCCGCAACGATATGATTTAGAAAAAATACTATCTGAAGAGATTGATTATCAAGACCCTGAGCCTGATAACTCTAAGGCTTTCTCTCTTGCTAAGCCTAACAATGATAATAGTAATGATGCTGAGGATCCCAAGAGCATACCAAGCAGCGAGGTTGAGACAATATGGAGTGTTTCAAAATCCGTCAGTCAAAATTATGATGCTTCGATATATCAAATAATGTGGGGCTTTTACCTTGAGAATCCGGGTGCATTCATTGATGAGGACATTAATAGAGTAAGAGGGGATATTGATCTTGCATTGCCTTCTCAAGAATTAGTCGCTTCTACTTCAGAGGTTACTGCAAAAGAGTCGATTGCCTTCATGGACATAAAAAATAAACAGATTCAAAGGTCTGCGATCAAGCCAATTCTTAAATTAACTGCGCCTGAAGAAACTTATCTTAATTTCGATAGCAATGAAGATTCTATTGGGAGCTCAACTCTCAAATTAAAACCTAATCCCGGCAAGATAATAGATAATTCTGAATTAAAAGCTTCAGAAATAGTCTCAAAGAATACCTCAATCATCGAGATACAGTCTGAGACTGATTTTTCTACAACATCAAATATTTCAAAAAATTCTAAAGGTTTTGATCTCAAAGATCTATTTTGGGTTGGCGTCTTGTCCTTACTTTTAGGTTTTGCAATTGCTTACATGCTCATCCGATCAAGCAAGAGACCGGCATTTACAAGAGCCGCCGTAGAAGAGGATTTACAAGATGATAATAATACCTTTCAAACCAATTTGAGTATTTCTAATGATATTGAAACTCAAGAATTAGACTTAGTTAGAACTTATATTGAAATGGATGACTGGGATAGCGCAGAAAAAATCTTAGATAAATTGATAGCTAACTCAACAAATGAAGCAATTATTCTTGATGCCCGCTCGCTATTAAAAGAAAAGAATTAAATTGTGAGGTTTGTAGGCATTTGTCAGTACGATGGTTCTAATTATTCTGGATTTCAATCTCAAAAGAATGCATCATCTATTCAAGACCATCTTGAACTAGCTATTTCATCAATTGGAGGTCTTGAAGAGCGAATTAATTACGCTGGTAGAACTGATGCTGGAGTCCATGCCACAGGGCAGATTTTTGATTTTTTACCAAAAGATCAAAGAGAAATTACTCAATGGCTCCAAGGTCTTAACTCTAAATTACCAAATGATATTTCTATTTCCTCTATTCAAAAAGCACCAGATGACTTTCATTCAAGATTTGATGCTACTAATCGATCTTACACTTATGTAATTTATACAGGTAAAACTCAACCAATTTTTTTAAGAGATTATATTTATTGGGAAAAACAAGAAATTGATATCAAAATTATGCGAGCTGAGGCCGCTCATTTAATTGGAAAACATAATTTTAATTCGTTTAGGGGGTCAAAATGTACTGCAAAAAATCCAGTTCGCATATTACACAGTATTGATATCGAACAAAGGGAGAACTTTATTATTATAAGTCTGTGTGCAAATGCATATTTGTATAATATGGTTAGAATTATTGTTGGCACATTGCTAGACATTTCCAAAGGCTCTGGAAAAGATATGAAGACTACTTTAAATGCTCAAGATCGAAAGATTGCTGGGAAGACCGCACAAGCTCAAGGACTCTTTTTTACTGGTGCTGAATATAAAAAGATAAATTTAGATTTAAAAGATGATGCTACCAATCCTTTAAGTTTTTTAATTGGTTCAAGACAATGAAATTAAAAATTTGTGGAATAAGTGACATAGATATTTTGAAATATGCATGTGAATTAGGTGTTGATTTTGTTGGATTCATAATGGCCAATGCCAGTCCTAGAAAAATTTCTAATGATTTTCTAGACTCTTTAGAAAATTTTAACTTTATGGAAACATCACCTGTTTTTGTTTTTGTAAATCCAACAGTTGATGAGGTTAAGAAAATTACCGCAAAAATTAAAAATCCAATTTTGCAATTTCATGGCGATGAAGAAGAAATTTTTTGCCAACAATTCAATCAACCATTTTGGAAAACTATTAGAGTTAAAAACTCTCAATCTCTTGAGGCTATAAATGATTTTCCTTCTGCTGACGCTTTGTTGCTAGAAACATTTTCTGATGATGCTTATGGAGGTACAGGTAAAGTATTTGATTGGAGTTTGTTGGAAAATATCAAACTTCAAAGTAAATTTATACTAGCTGGTGGGATTAACATTAAGAACCTTAACGATGCTATCTCTCTAAATCCGTGGTGTATTGATGTGAACTCTGGGGTAGAATCATCACTCGCACTTAAAGATAAAACTCTGATGGATCAGATTATAAAAAGTTTTAACAATGGATAATTTAACTGATTTACCAAACTCTGATGGTTTTTTTGGAGAGTATGGTGGGAAATTTGTTCCCGAGACACTTATGCATGCTCTAAAAGAGCTGGATGAAATATATGCAAGACTAAAAAATGATCCAAAGTTTGTAGAAGAAATTGATCAAGATTTAGTCCAATTTGTGGGTAGACCCTCTCCATTATATTTTGCTAAAAGATTAACAGATCACTATTCTGGCCCGCAAATATGGCTTAAAAGAGAGGATTTAAATCATACAGGTGCTCATAAGATTAATAATACTGTCGGGCAGATATTGCTTGCTAAGGCCATGGGTAAGAAAAGAATTATTGCTGAAACTGGTGCCGGACAACACGGAGTCGCCACTGCAACAGTTGCAGCAAGACTTGGTCTTGAGTGTCATATTTATATGGGTGCTGCAGATGTAGAGAGGCAGTCTCTGAACGTTTACAGAATTAAGCTTCTTGGAGCAAAAGTACATGCTGTTGATTCTGGTACTGCAACGCTTAAAGATGCTTTGAATGAAGCTATGAGAGACTGGGTAACTAACATTGAAGATACCTATTATATTATTGGCAGTGTTACAGGCCCTCATCCATATCCAATGATTGTTAGAGATTTTAATGCCATTGTTGGAAGAGAATTAAGAAAACAATCGATGGAACAGTTTATGCAATATCCAGATGCAATTGTTGCTTGTGTTGGCGGAGGATCAAATGCAATGGGAATTTTCTACCCTTTTCTTGAAGAGTCCAATGTTGCACTGATTGGTGTTGAAGCTGCTGGTAGCGGTTTAGCGAGTGGCAAACATGCGGCTCCCTTAAATGATGGAGAGCCAGGTATTTTGCACGGAGCAAAGAGCTATCTTATGCAAGATAAAAATGGTCAGGTGGTAGATACACATTCTATTTCAGCTGGTTTGGATTATCCTGGAGTCGGTCCTGAGCACTCAAATTTAAAAGATTCTGGAAGGGCTAATTATATTGCTGTCGATGATGTTGAAGTTTTAAGTTCATTTCATTTAGTCACAAAGCTTGAGGGCATTATGCCTGCTCTAGAGACCGCTCATGCATTTGCTGCATTGGAACATATCGCTAAAAATTATAAATCTAACCAACATATTGTAATTAATGTTTCTGGAAGAGGAGACAAAGACATTAATACAGTTGCTACTATGGATGGAATATCTCTTGACTAGATTGGATGAGAAGATTTTATCTTTAAAAAAGGTTTCTAAAAAAGCACTTGTTGCATATTTAGTAGCCGGGGACCCAGACTTAGATTCGACCCTAGAACTTATGCATGGATTTGTTGATGCGGGAGTAGATATTCTTGAGATTGGCGTTCCTTTTACTGATCCTATTGCTGAGGGACCAATTATTCAAGCAGCTCATGATAGGGCTTTAAAAAATAATACTTCGCTTAATAGTATTTTTCATCTTGTTGAGAGCTTTAGAGAGAAAAATACTGACACTCCAATTATTCTGATGGGTTATATGAATACTTTTCTAGCTAATGCAGAAGATTTAAAAGAAGCTCATCAATCTGGAACTGATGCAGTTCTAATTGTTGATATTCCTGGTGAGAGCAATCTTGAGGATCTCGGAATTAAAAATAAAAATCTTGCCTCAATATCATTGATAGCTCCAACAACTAGTGAGGATAGGATTAGTAAAATATGTAACAGTAGCTCAGGTTTCATATATTACGTTACCCTTCGAGGCGTAACAGGATCGTCTCATCTAAATATCAACGAAGCAGAAAGTAATATTAATTTCATTAGGTCGCAAACTTCACTTCCAGTATTTGCTGGGTTTGGAATTAAGACACCTGATGATGCTTTTAATTTAAGCAAAATCTCAGACGGGATTGTTATTGGGTCGAGTTTAGTTCAGATGATTCACGAGCAATCAGACCAAAAAGAATTTAAAAAAATATATAATTATCTTCATGAAATGGCTGAAGCAATAAGCAGATGAATTGGCTCACAAGATTAATTCCATCTATTGGCTCAAATCGAGATTCAGAGTCTTCCAAGAGCAAAGTGCCTGACGGACTTTGGAATAATTGCCCAGCATGCGATGCCATTTTATATCAACCTGAGTTAGAAAAATCGCTTTTTGTTTGCCCTAAATGTGATCATCATCTTCGTATCGGCGCCAGAACAAGAATGTCTATTTTCTTTGATGGAGGTAGTTTTCATGAGCTAGCAACCAAAATTATTACTAAAGACGTTCTAAAATTTAAAGATACTAAGTCTTATAGCCAGCGTATCAAAGAAGCTGTTTCCAGTACTGGTGAAGAGGAAGCAATTGTTATTGGGAAAGGTAAGCTTGAGGGAGCGGAAATTGTTGTGGCAGCTTTTGAATTTCGCTACATGGGAGGATCTATGGGCGGAGCGGTTGGAACAAAATTTGTTCAAGGGGTCGATGCAGCAATAGCGAGCAAAACTCCATTGATATGTTTTTCTACGAGTGGAGGAGCGAGAATGCAAGAGTCTATGGTTTCTTTAATGCAAATGGCAAAAACATCAGCAGCATTAGAGAAACTTAAAGAAGCAAAATTACCTTATATTTCAATAATGATTGATCCTATTTATGGCGGTGTTTCAGCCAGCATAGCAATGCTTGGAGATATAAATATAGCTGAACCAAAAGCATTAGTTGGATTTGCAGGTAGAAGAGTTATTGAGCAGACGGTGAGAGTAGATTTACCTGAAGATTTTCAAAAATCAGAATTTTTATTAGAGCATGGAGCAATTGATATGATAGTTCATAGAAAAGATTTAAGAGCCAAGGTGTCAAGCATTTTATCTAAATTACATCCTGGGCAATGAATACCAATCGAATACTTGGAATTTTTATCGCAGTTACTTTATTGACTTGGATTCTTATTTTTGCCCTTTCCCCTCAGCCTAAATATCAGCAAACGACCAATATAAATATTCCTAAGCTTCCAGAACCTTTTGTGGATGATAACAGCCTAAAAAACATAGAGTTTAAAGAAGTTAAAAATGATTTCCCAGCAATCGATACAAAAGATACTCTTCCATCAGCAAAAGATAGATTGAATAACATCGATTTTAATTTATATGTTTATAAAGCTGGCGCCTTTGGATCTCCATCAACTGTTTCTAATTTAGTTCAATCATTTAATGACGCAGGTTTCCCAGCTTTTACTGCGCCAAATAAATCAAATCAAAACCTTACCAATGTTTTAGTAGGGCCTTTTGCTAGCAAGAAAGATATCAAAGATAATCAAAACACTCTCAATCAAATTGCCGGTATAGAAGTCGGCGAGGTAATGGCTTGGAATCCTTAGCCTTATCGCATTTTGACTATATTGTTATTGGGATAATTGCACTTTCTGGTTTAATTGCATTTTTTCGAGGCTTTGTTCAAGAAACTTTATCTCTTTTATTGTGGATTATTGCCTTTGCAGCAGCGATGTTTTTAAACGCATATCTAGATCCTTATTTTATAAATTATATAGATAGCCCTGAGATCAGAAGAATTCTTACAATCATAACCGTATTTGTTGGAATTATATTTTTAGGAGGATTGCTAATTAAATTACTTCGAGGTCTAGTTCATTGGTCAGGCATGGGAGGTTTGGATAGACTTTTAGGAGTATTGTTTGGATTTCTTAGGGGTATGCTTTTAATTGTGGTGATTTATTTAGTTCTTCCGAGCGATTTTAAGCAATCTCCCTTTATTACAGATTCAAAGAGTTCAACATATTTAAAAAAATATGCGCCAATGGCTGAAAAATTTTTTAAAAGTATGATCTCAGATAAAAATTCAGTTATGCTTAAGTCAAACATCAGCACAATTTACGAGACAACATAATGTGTGGAATAGTAGGCATATATTCTGAAACTCATGTAGCTAGCTCAATCTATGATTCTCTATTAATGCTTCAACATAGAGGCCAAGATGCTGCAGGGATGGTCGTTTGTGATGAAACTGGCAGACTAAATAGTCGCAAGTCTATGGGCTATGTTCGCGATACTTTTCAACAGCGGCACATGAATAAATTACTCGGTAATTATGGAATCGGCCATGTTCGTTATCCAACTGCTGGCGGTGCTGGTAAAGAATTTGCTCAGCCAATGTATGTTAATTCTCCATATGGCATCAGCCTTGCGCATAATGGAAACTTAACCAATTCTAAAGTTCTTGCTCGCGAATTATTCCATGCTGAAATGCGTCATCTTAATACCGATTCAGATTCAGAAGTCTTGCTTAACATTTTTGCTCATGAGCTTGGAAAGCAAAGAGCTATTCTTCCATCTAAAAAACATTTTTTTAAAGCGGTCAGAAAAACTCACATTAGATGTCAAGGAGCCTATGCAGTTGTCGCTATGATTACTGGCTTTGGATTGCTTGCCTTTAGAGATCCCCGAGGAATACGCCCTTTAGTGATTGGTGTTAAAGATGGCCCAACGAAGAAAGAATATATTATTGCCTCTGAAAATGCTTCTTTCTCTGCCCTAGGTTTTAAAACATTGAGGGATGTATACCCTGGAGAAGCTGTCTATATAGATGTTGATGGAAATTTACATAGCGATCAATGCTCTGATAATGCAGAGCCAACTCCTTGCATCTTTGAATACGTTTATTTAGCAAGGCCTGATTCTACTTTAGATGAAATTTCAGTTTATAAAGCTAGAATGAGAATGGGGCAGAAGTTAGCAAAAAAAATTCTTAAACTAAACCCCGATCATGATATTGATGTGGTAATACCAATACCTGATAGCTCTACAACAGCAGCATTGCAGCTTGCAGCAGCATTAAAACTCCCATACAGACAGGGCTTTGTGAAAAATAGGTATGTTGGAAGAACTTTTATTATGCCTAATCAAGAAGAAAGAAAAAAATCAGTTCGACGAAAGTTAAATATATTAGACCTTGAGTTTAAAGGGAAAAATGTTTTATTAGTTGATGATTCTATAGTTAGGGGCACAACAAGCAAGAGAATTATTGAAATGGCCAAAGAAGCAGGCGCAAATAAAGTTTACTTCTCATCTGCAGCTCCGCCAGTTAAATTTCAAAATCTTTACGGTATTGATATGGCAGCAACGAATGAGCTAATAGCTTCCGGAAGAAGTGATGAAGAAGTTGCAAAAGAGATTGGAGCTGATTGGCTAATATATCAAGATCTAGATGATTTAATTGCTTCTACTCAGGAAGGGAATCCAACAATTAAAAATTTTGAAATGTCGATTTTTGATGGAAAATATCCCACTTCAATAAGCTCAGACTATCTAGAGGATCTTGAATCCTCTAGGAAGGATGATCAAAAGGTTGCAAGAGAAAAATCTAACTAAGCACTTACAATATTAACTGCCGGAATGTCAGCTGCATTTGCACTGTCAACATACTGATCTATTTCATTGAAATTTAAATAGCGATAGATATCATCAGCAAGTGGGTTAATTTCTTCCATAAACTTTAAGTACTCTTCTGGTGATGGAAGTTTACCCAATACAGAAGCAATTGCAGCAAGCTCTGCTGAAGCTAAAAACACATCAGCTCCATCACCCAGTCTATTTGGAAAGTTTCTAGTAGAGGTTGAAACAACAGTAGAGTTTGCCAGCACTCTTGCCTGATTGCCCATGCAAAGAGAGCACCCAGGTACTTCTGTTCTTGCACCAGATGTCCCAAAGACATTATAAATGCCTTCTTCCATTAATTGCTTCTCATCCATCTTAGTGGGGGGGACTACCCATAGTCTAGCTTTTGTACCATTGTATTTTTTAAGCAGATGACCGGCAGCCCTAAAGTGACCGATGTTTGTCATACAGGATCCAATGAATACTTCATCAATATCTGTCTCAGCGACTGCTGATAATGGCTTAATGTCATCAGGGTCATTTGGACACGCAAGAAGGGGCTCTGTAATTTCATTAAGGTCGATTTCAATTATTTCAGCGTATTCTGCATTTTCATCTGGCTCAAGTAATTCAGGGTTTGCAATCCATTCTTCCATTGCTTGAGCTCTTCTCTCCAACGTTTTAGAATCACCATATCCACTGCCAATCATCCATCGCAACATTACAATATTTGATTGAAGATACTCTATGATTGGTTCTTTGCTTAGTCGAACTGTGCACCCTGAGGCAGATCTTTCGGCAGATGCATCAGATAATTCAAATGCTTGCTCTACCTTTAGGTCTGGCAAGCCTTCAATTTCAAGACAACGTCCAGAAAATATATTTTTTTTACCTTCTTTTGCTACGGTTAAAAGACCTTTCTGAATTGCAGCATATGGAATTGCATTCACCAAATCTCTTAAGGTAATTCCAGGTTGCATTTTTCCCTTAAACCTAACAAGAACTGATTCAGGCATGTCTAGCGGCATAACTCCTAGGGCTGCAGCAAAAGCAACCAAGCCTGATCCAGCTGGAAAACTTATACCAAGTGGAAAGCGAGTATGGCTATCTCCACCAGTTCCCACTCCATCTGGAAGTAACATTCTATTTAACCAAGAATGAATAATTCCATCACCAGGTTTTAGTGATACTCCGCCTCGATTCATAATAAAGTCTGGCAATGTGTGTTGCGTATCAATGTCTACAGGTTTTGGGTATGCAGCTGTATGACAAAAGGATTGCATCACAAGATCTGCTGAAAATCCTAAGCAAGCTAATTCTTTTAATTCGTCTCTGGTCATTGGTCCGGTTGTATCCTGAGATCCTACTGTTGTCATTCTTGGTTCACAATATGTTCCTGGTCTCACCCCTTTAATACCACACGCTTTACCAACCATTTTTTGTGCAAGTGTGAAGCCTTTGTCTGAAGAATCCTCAGCATCAGGCCTAGTGAAGATATCAGTTGGCTCTAAACCTAGAGCTTCTCTTGTTTTATCTGTTAGTTGCCTTCCAATGATCAAGGGAATGCGACCATTTGCTCTAACTTCATCTAAAAGAACAGGTGTCTTAAGCTCAAACGTTGATAATACTTCACCGCTATCTGCATCTAAGATTTTGCCATTGTAAGGCTCAAAAATAATTTCTTGCCCCATATTTAATTTAGAAACATCACATTCAACTGGGAATGCTCCAGAATCTTCCAATGTATTAAAAAAGATAGGCGCAATCTTGCCACCAAAACAAAAACCTCCTTCTTTTTTATTGGGAATACACGGTATGTCATCGCCCATATGCCAAAGTACTGAGTTTGTTGCTGATTTTCTGGATGAGCCAGTTCCCACAACATCTCCAACAAAAACCAATGGATTACCTTTTTTCTTTAACTCCTCGACTGTTTCAAGCGGTTTGTCTAAACCTTCCCTAGGCATCTTAAACATCGCCAATGCATGCAATGGTATGTCTGGTCTAGACCAAGCATCAGTTGCTGGAGATAAGTCATCTGTATTAATTTCGCCGGGCACTTTATAGACCGTTAATTTAATTTGCTCTGCAATTTCATTTTTTTCTTTAAACCACAAGCCTTCAGCCCAAGCATCTATAACAGTTTTTGCATTTTTGTTAGTGTCTGAAAGAGCTAGTACTTCATTAAATGCATCAAAGATCAACAGGGTTTTGCTTAAAGCAGCTGCCGCTACCTCACCTAATTCATTATCTTCTAAACATTTGATTAAAGGCTGAATATTATAGCCACCAAGCATTGTTCCCAAAATCATTACAGCTTCTTTTTTTGAGATGTAAGGACTGCTTGTTTCGTCTGTTGTTATATCTGCTAAAAATCCAGCTTTAACATATGCTGCTTGATCTACTCCCGCAGGTATTCTTTCATTTAAGAGCTCTAGTAGTAGTTCTGATTCCTGATGCTCTGATTTAAGCAATTCAACTAAATCTGATGTTTGTTGAGCTGAAAGAGGTAGAGGTGGTATACCTTGTTCTTTCCTTTCTTCACAATGTTTTTTGTAATCTTGAAGCATAATTTTCTCCCTGGACCGTCATTTTACTGTGGTATCTCTAAATCCCCAAGCCCATTCTTTATTTCC
This sequence comes from Gammaproteobacteria bacterium, assembly GCA_045564015.1. Taxonomy (GTDB): domain Bacteria; phylum Pseudomonadota; class Gammaproteobacteria; order Magnimaribacterales; family D2472; genus D2472. The sequence goes on along the minus strand of JBJLIB010000007.1, from coordinate 6,024 downwards.
TTGTATTTCATAGGATGAAATAATGTATTATCCAGTCTATGAAGAAAAACAAAGCCTCTACACCATGTCTTGGAATATGCTCAACGACATATGGTGACAATGTATGCAAGGGCTGCAAGCGATTTGTCCATGAAGTGATTAATTGGAATAAATATGCTGTTTCTGAAAAGGAGTTAGTGAATTCTCGACTTGAAAATTTTAAGCTCACCGTTTTAAAGGATAGATTCTCTGTTACAAATGCCGAGCTGCTTGCAACTCGACTCAATGAACAAGGAATAAACTTTAATGATTCCTTGGATCCGATGACCTGGATCTTCGATCTTCTTCGAGCTGCTGGCTCACAAGAATTAGATTTGCATCAATTTGGAATTGCTTGTCATGTAAATATTAATCTTGCTGAGCTTAAAGAGCAGATTTACTCAGAGTTTTTAGAACTTTCTGAGGCGCACTATGAAAGGTATTTTTCTACTTAGTCGTTGGTAATTCCCACAAATTCGTTGTGTATTTAGGTGAGACCATTTCTTTTTGTATGGGTGATAAACCTCCAGGGTATTGCGATGCATAGTAAATTTGCGTTTGAATACTGTTGAGTCCATCTATCGTTTGCATTAAATTTGTATCTTGTTTTAAGTGCTGTTGATCTGTTGCTGCAAAAAGAGATCTCTGAATAAAGGCTGGATGTGAAAACTGACTCAGTAATATTCCTGCTTTTGCATAAGGATAACCGTCTTTAAAAATTGTATTTAATACTTTGTTTGCACCCATTAGAATGCTCCTTGTATCATCTATCGGGCAGGGGAGCTGAAAGCTATCAAATCCACGATATTGTTGTTGTTTATTAAATCTACTGGTTGAAATAAATACTGACACTTGAGAACATTTTTGTTGCTCCTGTCTAAGTTTTTCTCCTGCCCGAACTGCAAAGTTGCTAATTAATGGTTTTAGTGCACTTAAGTTTTCAATTCTGCTCCTAAAACTTCGACTTACAACAATTTGTTTTTTTGGCTCAGAATGATCGTCTATTTGAATGCATGATTCCCCTCTTAATTCTCTAACTGTGCGCTCTAAAACAACGCTAAACTTTTTTCTAATAAACCTAATGTCCATTTGCACCAATTCATAAGCTGAATATACGCCTAATTGATTCAGTTGCCTGGCGAGGTTATGACCAACCCCCCAAATCTCTCTAATAGGCAATGTTTTAAGAATGTGAGAGATATCTTTTTGATTGCTTAGGCAACAGACTCCTGTGCCACCATTTGCATTCTTTGCAATATGACTTGCAACCTTGGTAAGAGTTTTAGTTGGTGCAATTCCAATTCGTACAGGTATACCGACCCATTGCCGTATAGTATTGCGACAATAAACACCAAACTCATGTGCTTGATTTATATTTTGTATATGTTGCAAATCTAAAAATGCTTCATCGATGCTATAAATCTCGATTCTTTTTACCATACCATCAAGAATATTCATTACTCTTTTCGATAGATCACCGTACAGCGGGAAGTTTGATGAAAATACTTTACCCCCCTGAGCCAAATACTTTTTTTTCACTTGAAACCAAGGAACGCCCATTTTTATACCCATGGCTTTTGCTTCTTTGCTTCTGGCAATCACACATCCATCATTATTAGACAGCACTACAATAGGCGTTTTCTTTAAATCTGGTCGAAACACTCTCTCGCATGAGGCATAGAAGTTATCACAATCCACTAACGCTAAAAGCTTCATTCAAACTTATTAATGGCTGCAGTCACTGTTCCCATAATATCTAGGTCTTGACCATGCTGGATGTAGATTGGCTTGTATTTTGAATTCTCTGGTAGCAAGCACAGTCGAGGCTTAAGTTGTAATCGTTTGCATACAAAGTCTCCGTCTAGAGAGGCAACCACAATGCTGCCATGCTTTGGTTTAAGACTTCGATCAACTATTAGGATGGCTTGGTCTGCAATATTTGCATCTAACATTGAGTCCCCGGATACTCTTACCAAGAAAGTCGCAGCCCCATTCTTGATAAGGTATTGATTAAGATCAATAGGGCTTTCAAGGTAATCATTGGCAGGGCTTGGAAAGCCTACAGATACTGGCTCTACAAAAAATTTTGTAAAAGTGGCAGGCAGATCATTTGCCGATATTGAACCGAGATAATTAATAGTCATGGGATTTAAAATACTGTATATTTATACAGTATTATTTACTAACAAACAATAGTTTTACAGAGTAAATTCTTTTAATTCTTGCTGCTGTTCATCAAGCGTCAGGTACCAGCCAGTTTTATGCCAGTCACCTAAAACAATTCGAGTGCCAGGATTTATGTGGTGAGTATTAGGCCTATGGGTATGACCATGAATTAGTAAATCAATGCGGTGTTCTGCAAAAAAATCTTGGATGGCAGTTGGAGTGACATCCATAATAGCAATATCCTTATTAGTATTATTTTTTTGACTAGCATCACGCATGTTTGATGCGATATTGAGACGATCATTTAAAGGTTTTTGTAGAAATTCTTGCTGCCATTCTTCTGACCTAACCTCTTTTTTAAATTTCATATATTCAAGATCTTCTATGCAAAAACTATCCCCATGCGATAGAGCAATTTTTTGATCAAAGAAGTTCAAAAAGAATGGGTCTGGAAGAAGGGTGAGATTGGATTGCTCTGCAAATTTTTGACCACATAAGAAATCTCTATTGCCATGAATAAAAAATATTTCTAGTCCACTGCGAGTGGCATGATTTATTTTTTGCATCACGCTAGTGGCAAGCTCGGAGTTATCATCATCTCCAACCCATGCCTCAAAAAGATCACCTAATATGTATAGATGGGATAGTTCTTGTGCGGCAGTTTTTAAAAATTTAAAAAAGCCCTCTGTTACAGAGGGCGTATTTTCAGATAAATGAAGATCAGATATGAATCCTAACTTCATTCACTCACTGTAACTGAATTAATAACTGTTGGTTCAAGAGGGGCATCAGCATAGCCGCCAACAGTAGAGGTTGTGCTGAGAGCTATTTGATCCACAACATCCATGCCATCAATCACTGAACCAAAAACTGCATAGCCCCAGCCTTGAGAGGTTTCAGCTGTATGATTGAGAAAGTCGTTATCTTTATGATTTATAAAAAATTGACCAGTAGCAGAATGAGGGTCCATGGTTCGGGCCATCGCAATAGAACCACGATCATTCTTCAATCCATTATTGGCCTCATTTTGGATTGGATCTGTGTTTGTTGGTTTGGGAGTCATATTTTCATCTAGACCGCCACCTTGCACCATAAATCCGTCAATGATTCTGTGAAAAATTGTGCCTGAATAATAGCCATCTTCAGCCAGTTTTAAAAAGTTTGCCACAGTTATGGGCGCGTTATCAGCATCAAGTTCTAAATGGATGTCTCCGGCTGAAGTAGAAATAGTAACAAGTGACATTTGATCCTCCTCTGGATGATATTCAGTCTGATCTTTTTGATCAATGGGTGACAGGAAGAAGATTGATGCAACTGCGGTTACAATAATTATTAAGACAGCAATTTGTATTTTTGACATTAATAAAACCTACATTCCAATTAAGTTCTTTATAATAAGTGATTCACATATCAAATAATAGATGACAATTAAGTTTTATAACTCCTTAACTAATCAGAAGGAAGATTTTGTACCCATACGCGAGGGCGAGGTCGGGGTGTATGTCTGTGGAATGACGGTTTACGATAATTGCCATTTAGGTCATGCAAGAGCGATGATGGCTTTTGATATTCTTGCTCGCTATCTTCGATATCAAAACTATAAGGTTAATTTCATTCGCAATATCACTGATATAGATGACAAAATTATCGAAAGAGCTAATGAGAATAAAGAAACAATAGATGCTCTTACGGATCGCACGATTGCGAGTATGCAGGAAGATTTTTCTAAGCTTGGATTAGAGATTCCTACAAATGAGCCTCGTGCAACAGATCATATTGAGGGCATGATTGCAATGATTAGTACGCTAATTGATAAGGGGCATGCGTATCACTCTGAAGGTGGAGATGTTTTTTTTGCTGTGCGCACATTTCCTGAGTATGGAAAACTGTCAAACAAAAATATCGATGATTTGAATCCAGGCTCAAGAATTGAAGAGGATGACTCTAAAAAAGATCCATTGGATTTTGTGCTATGGAAAAGCGCTAAACCAAATGAACCATCATGGGACTCTCCTTGGGGTCTTGGAAGGCCTGGATGGCATATTGAATGTTCGGTAATGTCATTAGAAAATTTAGGAAAGCATTTTGACATACATGGCGGAGGTCCAGATTTATTATTCCCTCATCATGAGAATGAAATTGCCCAATCTGAATGTGCTTCTGATCATAAATTTGCAAATTATTGGATGCATTCAGGATTGCTAAAAATTAATGGTGAAAAGATGTCAAAGTCTTTGGGTAATTTTGCAATGCTAAAAGATTTATTTGCCTCCTATCATCCAGAAGTCATCAGGTATTATTTAATCTCTAGCCACTATAGAAGCTCTCTAAATTTTGACAACGAATCTCTCGATCAAGCGCGATCAGCTTTAACAAGACTGTATCAGGCTATATCGGTTGCGCCATCACAAGAGTCAGATTTGCATGACGATAGTGTTAAAGAATTTATACACTCAATGAATGATGATTTGAATACTCCAGAAGCATTAAGCACTCTCTTTGGATTGGCAAAATTAATTAATAGCAGTCAAGATGCGCAAGATCAGAGTATGTATGCATCAACAATGAGAGAATTGGGCAAAGTTTTAGGGCTTCTTAATGATAGCTCTGAAGCTTTTCTTCAATATGGTGCTAAGTTAACTGATGAAGAGATTAGTAAGAAAATAGATGAAAGAAATCAAGCAAGAGATAATAAGGATTTTCAAAAAGCTGATCAGATAAGAGATGAGCTAGCAGCTCAAGGTATTTTGCTTGATGACTCTAGCGATGGAACTAGTTGGAAGAAATCTTAATCATCTTCTTGCAAGTCCTCAATAACAGATTCGATACCAGTTGAGCCCATATTCATTCCAACCACTCTTTCGATTCCCATTTTTGAATAGTGCTCAGCCGCATCTACCATCAATCCTGAATTGTCGAGAGTAAGGCCGCCATCAACGCAAAGATTAATTCCAGTAATAAATCTTGATTCATCTGATGCAAGAAATAATGCTGTGTATGCAATATCAATTGGCATACCAAAATCTTTAATGGGTTGCTCAAGCTTGCTGTCTTCAATTGCTGTTGCCAGCAGAGGTGTGTTTATTGTTCCTGGTGAAATAGCATTTACTCTTATTTTAAATTCACCAAGCTCAATAGCAGCATTTTTACAAAAATTTATGACTCCAGCTTTTGCAGCAGAATAAGCAAGCGGACCAGATCCACCTCCCATGCCTGCAATTGATGCTGTATTAATAATAGAGCCTCCTGACATATTCTTTTTCATGACTCTAGCAGCGTATTTTGAACCTAGAAAAACAGACTTTAAAAGTATTTGAAATGATTTATCCCATTCGTTTTCATTTATATGAGTAATAGGGCCAACTGCGCCACCAATACCTGCGTTATTAAAAAGGATATGCAAACCACCAAAATGATCAACCGCAAGATTAATCATGCTTTCGATATCACTTTCTGATGAAACATCAGTTATAGATATGCATGCATCAGAATCTAGTTTTTTTTGTTTGATAATTTCAAAAGTTTCCTCAAGAGTCTCGTTATTAATATCGGCTAAAACAACCTTGGCACCATGCTCTAAAAACAATAGTGCAGTTTCTTTACCAATTCCGCTTCCAGCGCCTGTTATCACCGCAACCTTATCTTGTAATCTTTTCATTAAGTGATTATTACCGAAAGCCTATCAAAATAAAAATAAAGTTATGTCAACAAGACACCATGCATGTGTTTAACAAATAGATTAAAATTGAAGATTGGCTAAAAGAATGGCTCCCTGACGTGGGATCGAACCACGGACCAATTGATTAACAGTCAACTGCTCTACCGCTGAGCTATCAGGGA
>JBJLIB010000006.1:0-47852 GCA_045564015.1 Gammaproteobacteria bacterium | reverse complement strand
CCCGTAGGGGAGTCGAACCCCTGTTGCCGAGATGAAAACCCGGTGTCCTAGGCCTCTAGACGAACGGGACTAGATTGCGGCAATTATAAAAGCTAATAAGCTACTTGAAAAGGTTTAAAGAGCTATTTAATTCTCTTATTTACAGCTTTTAAAAAACCTCTTAGAAAGTTGCCTTCCATTTGATCTGGGTAGAGCCTGCGAAACATTCTTTCCATTCTGGTCATAATTTGTTTTGGATTTTTAGGATCCACAAGTTCCAAGGCTTTTACCGTTTCATTGAAGTGCTCAATGAGGTTATTCAATTCTTCAGATGTGTATTCTGGAAAATCTTGCCAAGACTCTACAGAATTTTTTTGTGCAGCCTGATAAAGCTCATAACAAACCACCTGAGTCGACATAGCAATATTTAAGACTGGGTAATCAGGATGCGCTGGGATAATTAAATGTTTATTAGCAAGTTGCAGCTCTTCATTGGTGAGTCCCCTATCCTCTCGACCAAATAATATTGAAACCTCAATTTCATTCGAAACCAATTCCTGTATCTCCGATGCAGCCTCATTGGCAGTTAGTGTTGGCCATTCAATTGTTCGATCTCTCGCCGATGTCGCATAGATCATTTTTGAGCTTTTTACAGCCTCCTGTATAGAACTAAAAATATGGGCGTTATCTAAAACGTCCTTTGCATTGCCTGCAAGAGCTGTAGCATCTTGATGAGGAAATTTTTTTGGATTAATCAAAGCTAGGTTAGCTAAACCCATATTTTTCATCGCGCGAGCAACTGACCCGATGTTACCTGGATGAGAGGTCTCAACTAAAACTATTTGCACATAACGATTAATCGGATTCATATAACTATTATCGTCATTTCCAGTACAATATGCGACATGTCAAAGCCTGCACTACTAAACGTCGCTATTATTGCTGCAAATATTGGAGCAGCGGAACTCGAATTTGCTGTAAAAAAAGTGCATAAGCTCAATGTTATGAAAAAAGGTCCGACTGATTATGTTACGGAGGTTGATAGAAGGGTTGAAGAGATAGTCTTTGAGAAGATTAAGGAATATTATCCTGATGATAATTTCTTAGGAGAAGAATCTGGGCATGAAGTTAATACTTCTGAAACAACATGGATTCTTGATCCCATAGATGGCACAACAAATTTTATCCATGGCTATCCTCAATACTGCATTTCCCTTGCATGTGTTGTAAATGGTCAAACGCAACATGCTGTTATTATTGATCCCACTCGCAGAGAAGAATTTAGCGCATCTAGAGGCAAAGGCGCTGAACTAAATGGAGAAAGAATTAGGGTTAGCACTCGAAATGGTTTGAAAGATTCACTGATAGGAAATACTTCTCATGTGAACGACTCACAAGACTACACCTTTGAAAATATTGCAACCTTCAGAGCTTTATATAAACACAGCTTAACTATTAGAAGATCGGGCTGTTCAGCATTAGACCTAGCTTATGTTGCAGCGGGAAGACTTGATGGATTTTGGGCGAATGGACTTGGGGTTTGGGATATTGCTGCCGGCATGCTAATTGCCGAAGAAGCCGGTGCATTAACTAGTAATTTTTTAGGGGATCCTGATTACAAAAAAAGCGACCATTATCTATGCGCTACTCCAAAATGCTTTAAGCAAATGCTTGAAGCCATCAAACCGAATTTCAAAGCCCATTAGGGCATATCGTCAAACTCAGCTCCTTCAGGCTCGGGTATGGCAAGATCATCTTGAGTAATAGAAAGGCCTAGCAGCATATTAGCTACAACATATATTGAAGAATATGTACCTACTAAAACTCCAATAATTAAGGCTTGGCTAAAGCCTTTAATCATGTCTCCACCAAAGATAAACAATGCAAACAAAACTAGCAAAGTAGTTATTGAGGTAATCAATGTTCTAGAAAGTGTTTGATTGATAGAACGATTGACGATCTGATCAGGTTCAAACCCTCTTTCGCCTCTAAAATTTTCTCTAATCCTATCAGAGACAACAATCGTATCGTTAAGAGAATAACCAATCACTGCGAGCAAAGCTGCTAAAACGGTTAAATCAAAATCCCAAGAAAGCAATGAGAATAATCCAAGAATAATTACCACATCATGAGCAAGCGCAGCCACAGCACCAAGTGCAAACTTGTACTGAAATCTAAACGCAACATAAAGCAATATCATGCCCAATGCGACGAGCATTCCTAACCCACCCTGGTCTCGAAGTTCTGAGCCAATCTGAGGCCCAACAAATTCAATTCTTTTAAGCTCGGTTGATGGGTCAGCGTCCTGCAAAAATTTATAAATTACATCTCCCAACTGACTGTTACCATTTTTGTCAGCAACTTTGATAAGCACATCAGAGTTTGAGCCAAAATTTACAACCTGAAAATCATCAAAACCATTGTTGGTCATCAGATCTCTTATATCAATCAAGTCTGCAGCTTCCTCGTATGAAACCTCGATGAGGGTACCGCCGCTGAAATCTAAACCTAGATTCAAACCTTTAAAGCTAAGCGAACCCACTGACAAAAGAAGCAACACCAAAGAACCTATCGTTGCATACCTTCGATACCTCATGAACGGAATATTAAAGTTCATTAGACTCTCAGCTCCTTAATATTTTTATTTCCATACATTAAATTAATAATTGCTCTAGTCCCCAAGATGGCAGTAAACATGGAAGTTAAAATACCAATAGATAGAGTTATTGCGAACCCTTTAACAGGGCCGGTTCCAATTGCATAAAGCACAATCGATGCAATCAACGTAGTAACATTAGCATCCACAATAGTTACAAATGCTCTAGAGAAGCCCTCTTGAATAGCTGTCTGTGGATCTTTTCCATCTTTGAGCTCTTCTCTGATCCGAGAAAAAATCAATACATTGGCATCAACCGCCATACCAATGGTAAGGACAATCCCTGCAATTCCTGGAAGAGTAAGTGTTGCCCCTAACAGAGACATAAACCCTGTTATCAAGACAACATTGGCAAAAAGAGCAATATTTGCAGCAAATCCAAACCAGCGATAATAAAAAAGCATGAAGGCAATAACGGAGAGTAAACCAATAATGATGGATCGAACTCCTAATTCAATATTCTCTTTTCCAAGACTTGGTCCAACTGTTCTTTCTTCAACAAATTTCATTGGAGCCGCCAATGCACCAGCTCTAAGGAGCAATGCTAGCTCGCTTGCTTCTTGAGGTGAGCCAACTCCTGTAATTCTAAATGCAGTTCCAAGAACGGCTTGAACAGTGGCAAGACTGATAATCTCTTTTTCAATATAAGAGGTTTGTTCGATAACATCATTACCATCTGCATCCTGAGTAAGAACTGATTTGTTTTTTTGCTCAACAAAAAGAACACCTAAGCGTCTGCCAATGTTGCCATTGGTCGCTTTTTGCATTGCGCGTCCGCCTTGCATGTCCAAGGTAATATTAACTTGTGCAAATCCACTTTCATCAAAACCAGAGCTTGCATTGGTTACTCTTTCTCCAGCAACAATAATATTTTTTTCTAAAAAAGCTGAGCCCATTCGCTCGTCCTGCCAATCAAACTCCTCTTTTCTTAGCCTTGATGTAGTTGATGCAGCCTCTAGTCTAAATTCTAAATTTGCAGTTTTTCCAATAATTTTCTTTGCTGCGGTGGTATCCTGAACACCAGGCAACTGAACAACAATCCTGCTGCTACCTTGCCGCTGAACAATTGGCTCACTCACTCCAAGCTCATTAACTCTATTTCTTAGAGTCATAAGATTTTGCCCAACAGCATAGTCTCTAATCTCTTTTATTGCAGACTGCGAATAAGCAAGTTCAATAAGGTTTCTCGCTGAATTTGCCGTCAAATCATAAAGAGGAGTTCCAAGAGGAGTAATATTATCTTCATTAAAAATTCTTAACGCTTTGTTGTAATCTTCATCACTGGCAAAAGAAAAAACTAAATCCTTATTATCTTTTCTAGAGCTTTCAACATTTATACGATCATCTCTAAATTTCTTCCTGTATTCATTTAGTAATGACTCGAGGCGATTATCTAGGGCACTATCGATATCTACCTCTAATAAAAAGTGCACCCCACCAGACAAATCTAAGCCTAGTTTTAGTGGCCCGCCGCCAATATTTTTAAGCCATTGAGGTGTGGTTGGTTCAAGGTTTAATGCAACAACTGCTTCATCAAGTAAGATTTTCTGCAAAGCGGCTTTGCCAGCAAGCTGATCATCAAAAGAATTAAACTTTGCAATGATGTTATTATCTTTGAGCCCAACTGATTCGACTGCTGTAGCTTGGTCTTCTAATATATCTTTAACTTGATTTAATAAAATCTGGTCAGCTGATTTGCCTGAGTCAGTATAGGCAATCTGAATTGCTGGCTTGGCAGGGTATAAATTTGGCAAAGAATAGATTACGCCAATAGACAACACCATCAATATGAATGTATATGTCCAGATTGAAAATCTATTCATGATCTTGTTTTAGTCAATTGATGCGATGGTACCTTTTGGCAAAGTATTCGCGATAGCAGTTTTTTGAAGTTTAAAAGTAATATTTTCACTGACTTCAATGGAAACATAAGGACCCTTAATTTCTTTAATTCGGCCAATAATTCCACCTGCTGCTACGACCTCATCACCTTTTTCAAGTCCGTCCATCATTTCTTGCAAAGCCTTCATGCGCTTTTGCTGAGGTCGAATGGTCATAAAATACATCAGGGCTAGAAAACCTATAAAAAAAACAATGATAGGATCCGGTAACCACCATGGTAATTGTTGCTGTGTCTCGTTCATGTAATCTCCCTAGATTAAATGCTTGGGTACGTCTAAATGCCGCTTATTATAGAAGTCTTTTATGAACTTGGCGAATGAATCTGATTCAATTGATAGACGAATTTCATTCATAAGACTCTGGTAATAGTAGATATTGTGAAAACTATTCAATATTGAGCCCAACATTTCATTGGTTTTATCAAGGTGATTTAAATATGCTTGCGAGTAATTTTTACAAACCTTGCATCCACAGTTAGGATCAATGGGTTCATCTGAGCGTTTACTTGGAGCATTTCTAATGTTCAAAACACCGTAAGATGTAATTAGTTGACCGTTTCTAGCATTTCGCGTGGGCAAGACACAATCAAACATGTCTATTCCGTAAAACACTGCCTCTACTATGTCCTCAGGCTTGCCTACTCCCATTAGATAATGCGGTTTAGATGCAGGCAAATGGGGTGCAAGGTGTTTAAGTATCCTTGTTTTATCTTCCTTAGGCTCACCGACGCTTAATCCACCAACTGCAATTCCATCAAAGCCAATTTCCTCCAATCCTTTGAGTGAATTAATGCGAAGATCCTCATGCATGCCGCCCTGAACAATTCCAAATAAAGCAGAGTCAGATTTATGGGCATCACGAGATCTTTTGGCCCACCGAAGAGATAATTCCATGGAGGTTTTAGCTTGCTGATGCTCAGATGGATATGGAGTGCACTCATCAAGAACCATCACAATGTCTGAACCAAGATTTTCTTGAATCTGCATTGAATCCTCTGGACTCATAAAGCATTTCTTTCCATCATATGGAGATTGAAAGCTTACTCCCTCCTCTGTAATTTTTGCTAGATCACCAAGGCTCCATACTTGAAAACCACCTGAGTCCGTGAGAATGGGTTTATCCCAATTAGCAAACTTATGCAGTCCGCCTAAATTTTTAACCAGCTCATCTCCGGGTCTCAGCATGAGATGATAGGTATTCCCTAGGATGATTTCAGAACCTGTTTCCTCCAAGTTCTCGATTTCTAGTGCCTTCACTGTTCCATTTGTGCCTACTGGCATAAAAGCAGGAGTTTGCACTTTTCCCCTTGGAAAATCTAACTCTCCTCGCCTGGCAAAACCAGAAGCAGCAGAAACATTAAACTTCATAATTTTTTAAAAGCATGGCATCGCCATACGATAAAAATCTATATTCTTTCTCAATTGCTGTTTTATAAATGTCCATCATTTTTTCATACCCTATGAAAGCAGCAACAAGCATAAGCAAGGAAGATTTTGGTAAGTGGAAATTGGTAATCATATGATCAACCACTTTAAACTTATAGCCAGGATAAATAAATAAAGAAGTTTCACCTTTAAATGCCGAGGGCTCATCCTGAAAGGCTGTTTCAATAGCTCTAACTGATGTTGTTCCAACAGCAATAATTTTGCCTTTGTTCGCTTTGATCCTTTTAACCTGATCTATCAAGTCAGAGTTGACTTCAACCAGCTCTTTATGAATAACATGATCTTCAATGTGATCTGTTTTTACTGGTTGAAAAGTCCCTGCCCCAACATGCAAATTTACATAGCCAAATTCTACACCTTTGCTCTGAAGGGAGTTGAGGAGTTCCTGATCAAAGTGCATGCCAGCAGTAGGCGCCGCAACAGATGCTTTTTGGTTGGGATCAGCATAAATAGTTTCATACCTCTCTTCATCTAACTTCTCTGCTGCTCTATTCATGTAGGGTGGCAAAGGGATTTGACCATATTGTTCAAATAAAGACTTAGGATCGTCAGACCAATTTAAAATAAAGAAATTATCTTGCCGACCCTCAACAGTGGCTAAAAATCTTTGGCCTTGAAATGAAAAAACTAGTTCCGCACCCTCTTTTGGAGTCCTGGATGACCTAATTTGAGTTAAAGTCTGATGATTGGATAAAAATCTTTCCAGCAGGAGTTCTATCTTTCCACCGGTAATTTTCTCTCCGAATAATCGTGCTGGAATCACAGAGGTTTTATTTAATATTAAAAGATCTCCCTTATCTAAATAGTTTTCAATATCTTTAAAAACTTGATGCTGAATAGATTCAAGGGCAACCAGCAATTTTGAATCAGCTCTTTGTATAGAAGGATATTGAGCAATGAGATGCTCTGGAAGATCGTAATTGAATTTCTCTGTTTTCATGGGAGGTGCTAATTCTAAAAGATGTTGAACTCAGCTACAATGACCGCCGTGCCCCATTGGCGGAATTGGTAGACGCGCGCGATTCAAAATCGCGTTCTTTCGGGAGTACCTGTTCGACTCAGGTATGGGGCACCAAGCTACTTAACTTTACTTTAATAACTACAATCGGTATTAAGTATTGAAAAGAGATAATTTCTTGTTGTACTTTCATCTTGCCAACTGTCAGTCGTTGAGATTAGGTCAAGACAACCAAGCTTATCTGCATCAATTGGGACGCCTTTAAATAAAGAATATGCAAATTAAATATGCAATGAAATTTCTTGAAATATTTTTATTGTGTTTAAATATCATTTTTAAAACCCTTATTATTGTATTACTTAGTTCTAATAGATGCGCGATGTAAATTCATATAATCGAATTGTCATTAAGATAGGCTCAGCTGTGCTTGCAGGGTCTAATGGATTGGTCAACCATAGTATTCTTGCTTCGATCAGCGAGGACATAGCATGGTTATTAAAAAATGGTAAAGAGGTTCTAGTCGTGTCTTCAGGCGCCATCGCTCTAGGAAGAAAGAAAATTAAACTTTCAGAAAATTTAACCTTAGCTGAGTCACAGGCTTTAGCTGCCCACGGTCAGATAGAATTAATGTCAGCATGGAAGAAACATTTAAATAAATTTTCTACACCCATAGGCCAAATACTCTTAACTCCAAGAGATACGGAGCTCAAACTTTCATCTAAAAATGCTCAACGCACTGTTAGTAAATTATTAGAAGCCGGATGCCTTCCAATCATCAACGAAAACGATAGCACGGCTACTGATGAGATAAAATTTGGCGATAATGATCTTTTGGCTGCAAAAGTAGCGAAACTTATAGGTGCAGATTTATTGATCATCCTTTCAACGGTTGATGGGCTCTATGCATCAGTAGAAGATGTTCAAACAAGAAAACTCAGCTCGCTAATCAAAGAAGTAAGCAAAATTACTCCTAAACTCAAAAAGATGGCTGGTCATGCCAGTCAAATGGGTAAAGGTGGAATGATATCTAAAATTGATGCAGCAGAAATTTGTTTAAAAAATAAATGTGCAATGGTTATTACTTCTGGTAAAAATAAAAAACCTATCAGAGGCATTGGCAAAAGAACTAAAGCAACATGGTTTATTAAAAAATGAGTAAAGAGCTTTTAACACTGCTTAACGAGATAGGGCTCAAGGCAAAAAGTGCCAGCTCAATACTAAACACTGCAACTAGTGATCAAAAAAATAAATTTTTTGACTTTGCTGTTGCATCAATTCAAGAGAATGCTGATGTCATTCTTGCCGCAAACAAACTTGATATCAAGGCAGCAGAAGACAATAAAAAAGATGAAGCTTTTATTGATCGTTTAGCATTAGACAAGAGCAGACTCCAAGGAATATGCGATACCTTGACTGAAATAAAATCATTCAATGATCCTGTTGGTAGGGTTCTTGCCTCCTGGGACAGACCTAATGGCTTAAATATTTCGAGAGTTGCAACGCCACTAGGAGTCATAGGGCTAATTTTTGAAAGCAGACCTAATGTTGCTGCAGATGCTGGAGGTTTATGTCTAAAATCTGGCAATGCAGTAATTTTACGTAGCGGGAAAGATGGACTGCGATCTGCTACAGCAATAGTTGACTCTCTTAAGGATGCATTAAAGTTATCTGCTCTTCCAGAAGAATGCATTCAAATAGTTCCTTCAGAAAGCAGAGAAGCTGCAACCATGATGTTGGAGGGGTTAAATGGCTCTATAGATGTCATAGTTCCAAGAGGGGGTAAAAGTCTTGTTGCAGAAGTTGAAAGGTCTGCAAAAGTTCCAGTATTTGGTCACTTAGAAGGTATTTGTCATATATATGTAGATGAAGAGGCGGATATAGATAAAGCTCTTTCGATTTGCTTGAATGCGAAAATGCGAAGAACTGGAATTTGTGGAGCTGTTGAAACAATACTCATTAATGAACAGATCACTTCTTCTTTTGTGCCTAAACTTATAAGCTCACTATCTGATGCTGAATGTGAAATAAGATGTTGCGATAAAACCATTGGTTTTGATGATAGGGCTTCGCTCGCTTCAGAGGAAGATTGGTCTACAGAATACCTAGCGCCAATTGTCAGCGTAAAATCTGTCGCAGGAATTGATGAGGCCATCACCCATATTGAAAAATATGGAACAGGTCATACCGAGTCTATTATCAGCGAAAACAAGGAGGCTCAATTACATTTTACTCATTCGATTGATAGTGCAATTGTAATGATTAATGCATCAACTCAATTTGCTGATGGTGGTGAGTTTGGTCTTGGCGGAGAAATAGGTATTGCAACAGGCAAATTTCATGCAAGAGGTCCAGTCGGAGTGGATCAGCTCACAAGCTTTAAATACATTGTGAGAGGAAATGGGCAAACTCGCTCATAATCAAATCTAGATCCATTAAATTATGTATAGAAAAAAATTATTCTTATTTTGTTGAACTAATTTTTTAACTTGAGCGATGGTTTAAACTAAATTTACTGCCTTGTTAGTATCTTGAATGAAATGGGCACATTTCTTTCTTAAATATACTAAACGCCCAGTATTTAAGTTCTAAAAATAATTAGAGGGATATAACATGGGCAATTTTCATAAACAAAAACTTACTTTATTAGGCACGATTTTCCTCGCTGCTTGCGGTGGTGGTGGAGGCAGTGGAGGAGGTTCTGTTGGTCAGGTTGATGGCACAAATGCTGCAAATTCAGCTCCAACTATTCTTGGTGCCTACTCAAATACTCAGGTTGCCTGCTGTTATTTCGAACCTAATAATGATTACTTTAGCATGGAGGGAATAACTTCTATATTTACCGTTAGCGCATCAGATGCTGAGGGTGACTCAATAACATTTTCATTATCGGGTGATGATGCTTCTAAAATAAATATTTCTAAAAAAGATGGAGTTAATGAGGCTGTGGTCAGTTTTATTTTAGCTCCTAACTTCGAATCTCCAGAAGATGCAAATTCAGATAATATCTACTCTTTCAATGTTATTGTTAGCGATGGAACTCTTAGCTCCTCACAAGCATTCACTATTTCTGTAACCAAAGATACCTCAGCTGATACTGCTTCTGCCTGGGATGGTGTGCTATTAAAAAATGATGCCTACAAGCCATACGAAAAATATGGAACTTCTTACAATTTAATTGTGGGCGCCCTACCGGATGTAACGGATGGGTTTGCAACTAATGTGTTAAATATTGCTAATAAAATACTCGCTAGTAATGATGCCACCAACTCAGTCAATCGAGATTTATTGCTAAATAATTTTAATCAATACAATGCATTTCAAAGAGTTGGAAAAACCAACATGAGCAGCTACGATCCAGCACTCAACAATGACAACTATGCTGGCTGGGATTTCATTAATGATAATTATTCTGTTGTAGATTTTATTTGGGAGTCTACTTATAGCTCCCCTGCTGATGAGCGAACTAAAGCCAATCAAATTAATGCGATCTTAGAGCATCTGCTTCATACCATCACATTAATATTTGATAAGAGTTATACATCATGGGGATATGAAGATGAATCATCTGATTTGGTCCAAGCAATGAATCAAGCCATAGAAGGTAATTTCTATGACCCTTCGGGTAATTATGGCGACCTATCTGATAGCAATCCTACTCTCTACAAAAGAATTATTGCTCAAGAGTTTGCATATTGGATGATAATAACAGGCTGGGACTTAAAAGCTTTATATGCTCCAGATGCTTCTCCAGAATGGACCATTGTCAATGCCTCAGAAATGGAAACTAAGTTACCACTGGCTCATACATTATTTACAGATACTGTAAATGGAGTGCTGGTTAATCCAACGCAAGCTTATCTGGATAGTTTGAGTTTTAGTTCGTTGGTATCAGCTACTGATGTAGCGAATGGACCGTCTTTTCTAGTTAGCGTTGCAGCCAATGCCAATGGGGCAGGAAATGTTTATGTAATTGATGGGACGCAAAAAAAATCGATTACCCTTGAGGTCGGAGTAAATTACATTTTTAATCATTCAACTGATCATCCCCTAAGATTTTCTACCACTCCGGATGGAACTCACGGTGGTGGCGTGGAATATGCACAGGGGGTTTATACCTACAACCCTGGCAGAACTGAAATTGAGGTACATTCTGAAACTCCAACTACACTGTATTACTATTGCTCTATCCACCCAGGAATGGGTGGTAGCATTACAATCTCAGATTAGACCGAGCTAAATATAGATATCAAACCTGGTTGTTTTACCAGAGACTTGATAGTTCGTTTGGAAGGAAAAAGGCTCGGCTTTAATAGGTCTTTTAACAACCATTTTTCGTGCTGGGATTAATTGCAAAACCTCAAAGTCTTTTGTTGCATTATTTTCTAAAGACTCTACTTCCAAAATTTTTGATATGTACTCTAGCTGTCCTGAACTTAGAGCATTCTTTTTTGAGGGTGGATACATGGGATCAAAGTAAATCACATCAAAATTTTTTGCGTGAGGTGCATAAGAGCATGCATTTGCATGAATAAGATCAAGTTTTATAAAAATGTTCTGATCCTCACTTCGACTTATTCCATCTTGCAGCAAATGAAATAAAATTTTACTTTGCTCAAGTGCTGTGACTTGATGGCCTAGGCTAAGAAATAATAAAGTATCCTGTAACATCCCTGCCGTGCAATCAAGGATGTTCAATGGACGCTCTGACTTACCCAAAGCTTTCTTGATCAGCTTCTCATGATTGGCTCTTTTGATACGCCATCCTGTTGTGCCAGAATTAAAATCTATTCGAAATTGATTAGTTGATCTTGCTTCTGGGTGAAAAAATGATAGTCCAACTTCTGATAAATAGAGATGGGGTAGATGATTGAATTCTTGCTTTGAGTTTGCAGTAGTTCCCAGTGTCTTTGCGGTATCCTCAGCCAAACTTTGTTGAATGCCCGATGCATAAACAAGAGGAGGCATCATATAAGCAAAAGCACCAGACCAAGAGCAACTCTGTAAAGAACAAATGGTGTCATTCCAATCTTCTCAACAAATTGGAGAAAACTCTTGATAGTAAAAAATGCTATCAGAGCTGAGCCAATAAAGCCTGTGAGCATTATGAGCATGTCACTAAACGAAATTGAATAAGCGCCCTTAGCAAGCATTAATATCAAAGCTCCCATAATAGTGGGAATACTTAATAGAAAAGCAAACCTTGAGGTGTCTTTGATGTTTAATCCAATAATCAATGCTCCAGTTATTGCCATGCCTGATCGAGAGGCTCCCGGAAAGACGGCAAATGCCTGAAAACAACCAATTATCAAGGCTGCAAATAAGGTTAACTCAGTTAAAGACTTCGATTGACTGGAGGATTTAAAGGCGGCGTATAACAAACCAGCAAATACGAGGTTTGCCCAAGCGATTGAATCGATATTTGCAGATCTAGACTCAGCCAAGTCAGATACAAGCAACCCAACCAAAACAATTGGCAAAGTTGCAACAATGAGGTTTAATCCCAGAGAGAAATTTTCCGTGTTCCTGGTTTTTGACCAGGGATTCCAAGCTTGGAGCAATCCTTGAATTTCTTTTTTAAAATAATAAATGACTGCTGCCAAGGTTCCAGCATGAACTGATATATCAAAGACAATGCCAAAGTCTTTAGCGCCAAAAAGCAATGATGGAAACAATAAATGCGCTGAACTGGAAACAGGCAGAAATTCAGTCAGGCCTTGAATTAAGGCAAGAAGAAGTGCAAGGAAAAAATCCGAAATCATGATTTTTTATAATCAGGGGTTTTAAGGTAAACAGGGTTTGCATTCTCAGGGAGGAAAATCTCTCCAGTTTCTAACCTTGTCTTAGCTATTGTGGCAATTGGCTCAGCGCTTCCAAGGGCTTGAGATAGAAACTGCGGATTGTTTTCTACAGCTTTTGGCCATCCAGTACCAGCAAAATAACAGTCATCCTTATTCAATAAGTCTGATAGCTCTTCCATTTGCAAAAGGCCCTCAGCTGAAATTGGATTGAGCTGATGATCATTTTTCTGATAACTGCAAAAATAACTTTCATTTGTATCGGCCTCTATGGCGACATAAATTTTTGTTTCAATCTTATCAATCCAATTGGACGCCTCATGCGCAATTGATTCGAGATTTGAAATTGCTATTAGCGGTAATTTCTTTACTTCAGCAATGGCTTTTAAAAAAGAGGCAGTGATTCTGAGAGCTGTGTAAGAGCCTGGACCACGTGCAAACGCCATTCCATCAAGGCTATCAAAGTCTTTTGTTGAATCAAAACCAATACTTGAAAAAAGTTTATCCCAATCAGGCCTGTCTTTTCGGTCATGGGTTTGGGTGAAAGTATTTACCTCATCATCGTTAAGCATGGAGATTGATGAGTAATTTCCACTGACATCAAGGGATAAAATTTTCATTCAATTAAAAATTTTGCTCAATATCCTCAAATACTTTTTCAACGGATTGGGACCCATCCACAGCAATATACTTAAGGGAACTTTTGCTTTCCTGAGATTGATAGTAAGCAACAAGTGGCTTGGTTTCATCTTGGTAAACTTGCAAGCGATGCTTGACTGTTTCAGGCATATCATCTTCCCTTTGTATTAAAGGCTCTCCAGTAATGTCATCCACGCCTTCATTTTTAGGCGGTTGATAAACAAGATGGTAGTTTCTCCCTGAGCCTGGATGCACCCTTCTGCCTGACATCCTATCTACGATTACATCATCATCAACCTTAATTTCAATAACATGAGTAAACTCAATGCTATTTTCTACGCATAGATCTGCTTGGCCAACCGTTCTAATCCCGCCATCAAATAAAAACCCGTTCACACAATCAGCCTGGTCAATGCGATCAAGAATTAACTCGATAATAATTTGATCAGAAACTAAGCCTCCGGAATTCATAATATCAGTAACTTTTTTACCAAGCTCGCTGCCAGATGCTATGGCTGATCTCAACATATCGCCTGTGCTAATTTTGGGAATACTGAGAGATTCACAAATAATATCTGCCTGAGTGCCTTTTCCAGCACCTGGCGGTCCTAAAAGAAGTATTTTATTCATGTTTCTAATACTGCAAATGCAAGTAGATGGTTGCTTTCATCGGCTAGACTAACATGGGATTTGGTGATGCCCAAGTCCTCAACATAAGATTTTGCGCCAGCAGATAATAAGATTTCAGGTTTCCCAAGTGAATTTCTTAATATTTGAATATCTTTAGGGAAGATTGGATCTTTAAAGCCTGTCCCAAGGGCTTTTACAAAAGCTTCTTTGCCTGCAAATTGTTTACCAAGATAGAATTGTTTTGGCCCATTTGCCAGTTCTGCGTATTGCTCAAGCTCTTGATCGCCCAAGATTTTGTTAGCAAATGCAGATAAAGATTTCATTTTTCTGATTCTATCTAAATCTACCAAATCTGTGCCTATTCCATAAATCATATTCTAATTTTTTTAAAAAAGTCTCTGCTGCTTAGCTCTCTTCCATCTAAGCATGAACTAATAGCAACCTGTAATAACTGTTTTAATTTTAGCTTATCAATTCCTTCAAGGGTTCTATTTTTAATAGCTGCAATCTCCTTAGAAGAGAATCCTTCAACATCACCTGCATTATGAAATCCTTTTTCTGGCATGTATGAATAGATGATTGAATCTTTAAACTCTGAATTTTCTTTACTATCTGTATCAAAATTAATTCCATAACCAAGCACATCAAGAAGATCTAGCTCAAAGACCCTTAAATCTAGCTCAGAAATCGCATCTGCTCTGGCAAGCTCAACAAAGCTTTGGTAAAGGTTATATAACTCTTGATTTGGTAGCCCTTTAGGCAAGAGACGCATCATTAATTCATTTACATAAAGATAGGTATAAAGATCATGCGGCCCCTTAACTGACTGAGAAAGAAAATTTGAGTCTATCTGGGTCAAAGTCTTCATCTCTGATTTACCGGTAACAATGATTCTCAAAGCAGAGAAAGGCAGTAAATGACCAAAGAACTTTGATCGAGGATTTTTTGCGCCCTTGGCCATGATAGAAACTTTTCCAGACGATTCGGTAAAAACATCTGCAATGATAGATGTATCTCCAAAAGACCTGGCATGCAAAAGAAAGCAATGCTCCCAGTTATGAGGCATCTTGGTTGCTACCTACTCCCAGGCTGCTTAAATACTGAGCATCGTTATTCCAATT
Source organism: Gammaproteobacteria bacterium (assembly GCA_045564015.1). GTDB lineage: Bacteria > Pseudomonadota > Gammaproteobacteria > Magnimaribacterales > D2472 > D2472. The sequence continues at coordinate 32,727 of JBJLIB010000006.1, read as the reverse complement.
CTTATTTACTTTAACAAAAGTTTTTAACAAAACTTTTTTGTGAATCATTTTTTCAAGCTCAACTCTGGTTTGCTGCCCTATTCTCTTTAAATTAGAGCCTTCATGACCTATAACAATACTTTTTTGACTATCTCTAGCAACATAAATGATGACTCCTATCGACAACATTTTTCCTTCCATGGCCTTTGTTTCTACTGCCACATAGGTTTCATGAGGCAACTCATCTCCAAGCGAGCGAATAATCTTTTCCCTGACAAGCTCACTAATAAAAAAGTTATCAGGAATTTCTTTTTCTTCAGGTTCTGCTGGATATAAATGATTATTCTCTGGTAAAGATTTTTTAATACACCCAAGCAAGTCCTCAATGCCATCGTGATTTAATGCAGAAATAGGTACATAGTCACTAAAAGAGTAAATTGAATCTATCTCTTGTATTAAGGGCAAAAGATCATTCTTATTTTGCACCTGATCAACTTTATTTAACACGCAAATAGAAGGAACTTGAGTCTCTTTGATTTTCTTCAGAACCTGGCGATCCTGATCCTGTAATGAGGTTCGCTGTAGCACAAATAAAACTAGATCAGAGTCTTCAATAACGCTTAAGGCCGAGTGATTTAATACCTTGTTCAGGGTTTTGGTAGCTTTGAGATGAATGCCCGGTGTATCCAAGAAAATCATTTGGAACTCTTCATCAGTTTTTACTCCTAGAATATTATTTCTAGTAGTTTGAGATTTACGGGAGGTGATAGATATTTTTTTATCTAAGATGGTATTTAGCAGAGTTGATTTACCAACATTGGGCTTACCAACAATAGAAATATATCCACAAAACTGCTTTTTCATGATTGACCCAATTCAATCAAAATCAATGCTGCGACCTTCTGCTCAGATTCTTTCTTTATAGCATCAGATGCCTCAAAAGTTTTACCATTAAACGTCACACTGCAATCGAAATAATTACCCTGTTTATTAGATGTAACCAAATACTGAGGTAGTTCAGCCCCTTTAAGCTGCAAGGCTTCTTGCAATCTTGATTTTGCATCTTTCAGTTCTGCGGATGCATTTAGAAGGGAAAAACGATTATGAAAAAGCTGCAATATAAAGTCTTTGCTCTCTTCATAACCCAGCTCAATGAAAATTGCTCCGATGCAGGCCTCTAGAGTCCCAGCAAAAATTGAATGCTTGTGTGTTTCATCTAATTTATTGGTCCCCTTTGAGGTTTGAAGTAGATCTTTGCAATCCAATTGCTGAAAAATTTCTGCCAGCGATTGTGTATTAACCATGGATGCTCTCATTTGAGTTAATTTACCTTCATTCAAATCAGTAAAACGATTAAAAAGATACTCGGATACAACAATCTCTAAAACTGCATCTCCCAGAAACTCCAGCCTTTCATTGTTTTGGTCTGAAGAAACACTTTTATGGACAAAGGCTTGTTTAAATAAAGGCAGTTCCAAATATAATTTATTAACTGCTAAAGAATTTTTACTCATAGAATTTATTGAATAAAGCCTGCTCTTTCAAAGGATGGCAAGCAAGTCCAACACTCCCATGACATCCAAATTAATTCACCAGTACCCATAAAGTTTTCTTTTGGAACAAATCCCCAGAATCTGGAATCGCTTGAATTATCTCTATTATCTCCCATAACAAAATAATGATTCGCTGGCACCATGAACTCCTCTGGATAGGAGGAACTTCCTCCTACAATCCTGATTATTCGCTCTGAATTACCTAGAGTTTCTCTCAAAAAGGTCTCTTCCTGTGTTGTAGAAATAAGTTCCTGCTTTATGGCTTTACCATTTACGTATATTTTTTTATTAAGATAACCAATGGTGTCTCCAGGCTTACCTATTAAACGTTTTATGTATGGCACATTGACATGCGGCGGGATAAAAACAACAACATCTCCATATTCAGGATCTGCTGATAAGGCAAAAGTATCGCCAACTCTATTAACCTTTAGGCCATAACTATGTTTATTGACCAGAATGAAATCCCCAACCTTAAGACCAGGAATCATTGATCCAGAAGGAATCTGATAGGGTTCGTAAATAAAGGTTCGCAGGACAAAAATTAGAAAAACTGGAACAAACCAGCCTTTACCTGTTGTTTTCAGTAAAGTATTTTTGGTGAATACACCAACCATCAAAATAATTAAGCAGATTACTGAGCCAATTAATAAAACAGATCCCAAATCACCTGCGTTAACAAAAATTCTATAGATGCCAACCAGGGATGATGAAAGACCTGCGATATAAATAATTTGCTGGGACTGATCAGTTAATGTGTCTTGCAAGACTTGATAAATCCAAACTCCTATGAGCCCAAATACTGCCAGCAAAGATAATAAGAAGATTGGATCACCAAACATTATTTCTCTCCTGAATTGAAGTAATTTAAAAATGCTTCCTGAGGTATTGAGACTCTACCAAATTGTTTCATTTTCTTTTTACCTTCTTTCTGTTTCTCAAGCAATTTCTTTTTACGCGTAATATCTCCACCATAACATTTTGCAGTAACATTCTTTCTAAGAGCCTTCACTGTCTCGCGAGAAATAATTTTAGACCCCAAAGCAACTTGTATGGGTATATCAAACATTTGACGAGGAATAAGTTTTTGTAAATTTTTTGCCACTTCTCTTCCTCGACTCATTGCGAAATCTTTGTGGATGATAATAGACAAAGCATCAACAACATCATTATTAAGCAAAACGTCTAATTTAATTAAATTTGATGCTTTGAATTCAGTGATATTGTATTCAATAGATGCATAGCCTTTGGTGGTAGATTTTAGTCGATCAAAAAAATCAATGATGACTTCTGCAAGAGGCATTTCAAACACAATAGAGACTTGATTACCAAAATATGTCATTTCTTTCTGAGTGCCTCTTTTTTGCGTACATAATGTAATAACATTCCCGACATAATCTTTTGGAGTCAAGATGGTTGCTAAAACATAAGGCTCTCTGATTTCACTAACATTGCTAAGAGCTGGAAGTTGAGATGGGCTATCGCAGTCTATGACCTCACCATCAGTCTTTACCACTTGATATTGAACAGATGGAGCTGTAGATATTAGATTTAGATCGTATTCTCTTTCAAGTCTTTCTCGAACAACTTCTAAATGCAGGGTTCCTAAAAAACCACATCTAAAACCAAACCCCAATGCATCCGATACCTCAGGCTCATATATCAAAGCAGAATCATTTAATACTAGTTTTGAGAGAGCATCTCGAAACTTTTCATACTCATCAGAGTCAACCGTGAACAAAGATGCAAAAACTTTTGGTAGAACTTTTTGAAATCCAGGTAAAGGCTTAGATGTATCATTTTTTGAATCCAGAATAGTGTCGCCAACCGGGGCTCCCTGAATATTTTTGATGCCAGCAACCATGTAGCCAACCTGACCAACATTTAATTCTTTTTTTGCAATTTTTTTTGGAGAAAAAATTCCGATTTGATCTGCTAGATATGATTGTTGGGTTGAATAAACCTTAATTTTTTGGCCCTGTTTGATGGACCCGTTTATTACTTTGATCAAGGAGACGACTCCAAGGTATGCATCAAACCAAGAATCAATAATTAAGGCTTCAAAATCTGCACTTGGATCTCCTTCAGGCGATGGAATATTATCCACCAAAAGATCAAGCAGCTCCTCTATTCCTTGACCAGTCTTAGCGCTTACTAATGGAGCTGAAGTTGCATCAATTCCAATCATGTCTTCAATTTCTTGCTTTACTCTATCCGGCTCTGACTGAGGCAAATCGATTTTATTGATTACAGCCAACACCTCAAGGTTTTGATCGACTGCAGTGTAACAATTAGCTAATGTTTGAGCTTCTACACCTTGAGACCCATCAACAACCAGCAATGCACCCTCACAAGCTGATAATGAACGAGAAACTTCATAGGAAAAATCTACATGCCCAGGCGTATCAATAAAATTTAATTGATAAGTTTCTCCATCTCTCTCGTAATCAAGAGTTACAGCTTGAGCTTTTATGGTAATTCCACGCTCTCTTTCTATATCCATTGAGTCAAGAATTTGCTCAGACATTTCTCTTTGAGAAAGGCCTCCGCAATACTCTATCAATCGATCAGACAGGGTCGATTTCCCATGATCAATATGGGCAATGATTGAAAAGTTTCTAATATTTTTCATCTTCTAATAAATGCATGACTATTCTATAAGAAAAGCTGATCTGTTATCAGCTTTTCTTATGCATTTAAGATGGATTTAATCTACGGTTACTGCAACAAAAAATCTATTGTTATTTCGACGACCTACAATTGCTAATTTATCCCCTTCATCAAATCGCTGAATTAATTCCTCAAAAGACTCTGCATCCTCAATGGCATAACGCTTACCTTGAGAAATAACTTCAGTGATAATATCTCCCCTAGTTAATTTTCCATAAGCCGGAGATCCATTGTTCACTCTTAGAACTAATACCCCATTTTCAGGATCGCTTGGTCGAGAATTATCTTCAGACAGATCTTCAATCTTTAACCCTAATGGATCGGTAGAAATTTCAGTTTTAGCTGGAATAAATGTTCTTTCATCAGCAGGCAATTCGCCTAGAACAAATTTCAAGTTAACATTTTTTCCATCACGAATAACTTTTGCATTTGCTTTTGTTTTAGGTTGGATTCTTCCAACAACATGAGGCAAATCTGAACCAAATTTAATTTCTTTGCCATTAAATTCAATGATTACGTCGCCTGCTTGAAGACCAGCATCGTCACCAGACTCACCCTTCTCAACATCAGTAATTAATGCGCCATAAGGTTTTTCCATACTCAATGCTTCGGCAAGATCATTGTCCACCTCACCAACCCTGACACCAAGATATCCTCGAGCAACACTACCATCTTCGATGATCTGGCTAGCAACTTCCATAGCAACATCTATAGGTATTGCAAAAGCAAGACCTTGATAACCTCCGCTGCGAGAATAGATTTGAGAATTAATTCCTACAACCTTTCCATCCAAATCAAATAATGGTCCTCCAGAGTTACCTGGATTGATTGCAACATCAGTCTGAATAAATGGGACATAATTTCCAATATTTTGATTTTGAATACTTCTTCCTTTTGCACTGACAATTCCTGCGGTGACAGAAAAATCAAAGGAAAAAGGAGAGCCAATTGCAACAACCCAATCTCCAACCTTGAGTTTCTCACTGTCGCCAATAGAAACTTTCGGTAAATTTTTACCCTTAATCTTTAAAACGGCGAGGTCTGAGAGAGGATCAATTCCAACCACCTCAGCAGAAAACTCCCTTCTATCATTTAAAGAAACTGTAATTTCTTCAGCCTCATCAACAACATGGAAGTTTGTCAATAAATAGCCATCTTTAAAAATGAAGCCAGAGCCATATGCTACAGCCTCCCTCGTTTCAGGCTGTTGAGGTTGAGGAAAGCCTCTACCCCGCGGAATACCAAAAAATCTTTCAAATTCATCAAACCCTCTCATTGAGTTCTGCATTTTCACTTCTTTACGAGAGGTTATATTTACAACAGCAGGGGCAGAATTTTCAACTAGTTCTGAAATATTGGAAGGCAACGCTGCATTAATAGAGGATGCGATACCTAGAACGAGTATAAGAGCGATCTTATTTTTAAAAAGATTCATTTTATTTCCTTTGATAAATTGATTGGATCATGGGGTCAGCTACAGATGGAGGAATATCCCCATAAGCAGTTAACAGTCTTCCATCTTGCAACGGAATTAAATAAATCCAATTATTATTTGCTTTAAAGTATTTTACCTTTTTAATACCAAGTTGTTTATTTTCAAGATGGAAAAATAAATTATTTCTTCCATTTGAATATTGATTGGGGTTATTTGGATTGACTGAAAAGCCTACTGGGATCCAGTTTTTAGAAACCTGTTGGGAATTATGAGACTTGTTAGATTGCATAATGTGAATCATGTGCTCCATGATGTTTTGATCTGCATTTAGCAATTGATTTTTGGCCTGATCGCTTGAAAGTGCGGATGAAAGCTGCAAAGAGCTATCTCTATCCACCTGAAAGCGATCTTCATCAAACTGATACAAAATTATTAATGTGATAAGGACAGTTGCTGCCGCAGTTACCAAATTACTCATCACAGGATTGATCTTGCTGAGGTAATCCTTCAAAAATGAAACTTTTGAAGTTTTTTGTTCCGAATGTCTTTGAACTATGTCTGAGATAAGCCCAAAGTTTTGGAAAGTGTTTTTCAAGCCATCATCCGCATTCATCTTCGTAAGACTCTCTTGAATTTCTTTAGACGAAAGCTCGCCATCATATAAGGCAGATAGTTTTTCTAAGTCTTTATCCATTTAAAATATTCTCCTGATTCATAAATTCTAATATAAGTTGTCTAGCTCTAAATATTCTTGATCTGACAGTGCCAATTGGGCATTTAAGTATTTGAGCTATCTCATCGTAGGTTCTTCCATCAATCTCTCTAAGCGTAAAAGCTGTCTTAGTGTCAGTATCAAGAGTTTGAATGAATTCCATAATCTTATTTTCAGATTCCATTGCTATAAGTTCCGTTTCTGGTGAAAGATACTGAGGAACATCGTGTTCATTTTGATCTAATGAATCAGTAATCTTGGAACCTTTAGAAAAACTACTAGCAAAATCATTCTTTGCCAGATTTATTCCTATCCTATAAATCCAGGTAAAAAGCGCACTATCTCCCCTGAAGGAGTCAATTTTTTGCCAAACTTTAATAAATGTCTTTTGGCATAGCTCCTCTGCTTGATCTCGAGATTTTGTATATCCGATCAAAGAAGACATGAGTTTTGGTTGATACTTTAGAACCATGGCTTCAAATGCCATCGCGTTTCCAGCTTTAATTTCATTTACAAACACTTCATCCCCTTTGCTAATCCCCATATGTTTCCTCGATCATTTGGACAAAGATGAAATGAAATAGTTTCACTTATCTGTGAAGTTTTTTATGTTATTTAAAATGAAGTTTTCTTTCTCTGGGCTATTTAAAGATTCATTCTTAAATATAAAATCATATAAAGGCTGATCCTCTAGATCCAAAATACTATTAAACATCTCAAAATCTTTTTGAGAAAGAGAATCTAGATTATCTTCACTGTACCTTCTAAACAGCAAATCTAGCTCTCTCAGACCTCTTCTGCACTTCCATTTTGTTTTATTAATGTCTGTATTCATTTATTAGTCTAATATAGTATCTTTATTGAAATTGTTAATTAAATAAATTGTTAAATTCTGAGTTTATAAAATACGGAGCTGCAAATCTTGATGATAGTACAGCAATTCATTTAAATGGTGATTTTGACTCTGTCTTGAGTCTTTTACAAGGACAGGTGACGTCAGATTGCACTCTGATCAATGAACAATTAGGTCAAATCTCTTCTTTGTGCAACGAAAAGGGTTTTATTTTATGCAACTTTGAAGTTATTTTTGATCAAAACAAGTGGTTAATTATCATTGAAAATGGTCTTAAAGATATTTTTTTAAACGAAATAACTAAATTTTTGCCTTTTTATAAAGTCTCAGCTGAGCCACTAAGCTCTAAAGTGATAGGTTTTACAAGAAAAAAAGGTCAAGCAATGCTTCCAAATGAACATCTGGTTTTAAGCTCAGATATTGCATATTTATCCCTTTCGATTGATAAAAACAATAAATCTCAAGATAATTTAGATATTCTCAGCACAGAGAACTGGGCTATTAATCGAAAAATTATGGGCGATCATCAAATTGAACTTGAGGAAACAGGCAAGTACAGACCTCACGAATTAGGACAGCACAATACTAGGGTTAGTTTTACTAAGGGCTGCTTTAAAGGGCAAGAAATAATTGCAAGAATGGAGTATCTAGGAAAATTAAAAAAAGAAACTAGGTTAATTGTTCACTCAAATCAAATAGAGGTTTCTGAATTTATAATTATTGGAAAGAGCTACAAAATCCAGGAAACAATATTCTCATCTTGCTTTGGAAAAATAGATAGTTTTTCTAATAAAATTAATTAAGCTTCCAATTAATTTCACTAGAGCCATTTTCTATTAAGATTTTATTAATTTCTGAAAAATGCTTGCATCCAAAAAATCCCCTATAAGCAGAAAGAGGAGATGGGTGAGGAGCGGATAAAATTTTATTTTCCTTGTCGTCAATTAAATATAATTTTTTTTGAGCACTGTTGCCCCATAAAACAAAAATCATATTTCCTCTTTGACTTAACCGAGAAATGATTTTATTCGTTAATTTATCCCAGCCTAATTTCTGATGTGAGTTTGGTTTTCCTTGCTCCACAGTTAGAACAGAGTTTAATAACAAGATTTTTTGTTGAGCCCAAGAAGTCAAATCGCCGTGGTGAGAAATAGGAATATTTAAATCATTTTCTAGTTCAAGAAAAATATTTTTGAGGGATGGTGGAATCATAATTTCTTTATTGACTGAGAAAGACAGGCCGTTTGCTTGTCCGAAACCATGGTATGGATCTTGCCCCAAAATTAATACTTTAACTTCATGGAAATGAACCAATTCTAGGGCTCGAAATATAGATGGAATTGCTGGAAATATAGCCATATTTTCAGTATTTAATTTTAAGAATTTCGACTCCATCTCATTTAAAAAATCTATACAAAAGCGCTTACCGAGAGGCTCTAGCCAAGTATCAGGAAAGTTAAAAATATTCAAAAAAATTACTCTAAAAAATGCTTAAATTTTATCCACAGAAACTGTGGATAAAGCTTGGGATAACTTAATATTCATACATTTTAGACTGATTTAATAAGGTTTCATGCAAATTGATCAAAAACTAACCAATTAATAATTAAATAACCTTAAATCAGTAACTTATACTATATTTAGTTAAGATTAATCCATCCCTTAGTGAATATGAATGAAGTTTCAATAACACTATTTTGTTCTGTGGGCAAGTATTTTTTTAAAAAAAAATAAATTAGAATACATGCTCTTTATAGTAACCATAAATAATCCATATGAATGATCAAAAAAACACGCTTTTTTCTGCCTACAACTTGAATGGTTTAAATCTAAGAAATAGAGTTGTGATGGCTCCTATGACAAGGAATTTTTCACCAAATGGAATACCCAAAGATTATGCTCCAACCTACTATGCACGAAGGGCTCAAGGTGGCGTAGGTTTGATACTAACTGAGGGAGTGGAAGTGAGTCATCGAGCTGCGAGCGGCTATCCAAATTGCCCAAATTTAGAAACAGATGAAGCAAAAAAAATGTGGGAAAAAGTTGTTACTGAAGTTCATAAAAATAATTCTTCTATCTTCTGTCAACTCTGGCATGTGGGTGGAATTAGAAAACCAGGTATGCCCCCTATACCAGAAGTTCCAGGATTTACTCCATCAGGTTATGTGGTTCCTGGAAAGAAAGTGGCGCATGAAATGACGCATGAGGAAATCAAAGAACTGATCGAGGTTTATGCTGAAGATGCAAAGATTTGTGAAGAGATTGGATTTGATGGGGTGGAAATTCATGGTGCGCATGGCTATTTAATTGATCAATTTTTTTGGGATCAGATAAATTTAAGGACTGATGAATATGGTGGCTCCATCGAAAATAGATCTAAACTTGCCAAAGAAATTCTTGAGGCATCGCAAAAAATAACCTCTGATAGTTTCAAGATTGGAATAAGAGTTTCACAGTGGAAGCAACAGGACTATGAAGCAAAAATTACTTCTGATGCAGAAGAGTTAAATAAATTTTTTAATATCTTAAAGGATGCAGGGGCTGATTTTATCCATTGCAGCAATCGTCGTTTTTGGGAAGGCGAATTTAACACTAAAGGCTTAAACTTGGCTGGAGTTGCGAAAGAGGCAACTGGGCTTCCCACTATTAGCGTAGGTAGTGTTGGTTTGGACAAAGATTTTATTAAACTTTATTCTGGCGACCATAAGACCCAAACTGTAGATCTAAATATCCTGCATGAGAAGCTCAATAAGTCTGAATTTGATTTAATTGCTGTTGGAAGAGCGCTTTTATCTGATCCTGATTGGGCTAATAAAGTTCAAGATGGGAAAGAGGACCAAATCGTGCCTTTTGATAAAAGTTTTGTTGAGAACTACGTTTAAAGCTCTAACTGCTTATATCTAAAGACCTTACACTCATTACATGCTCAACTGATCGAAGTTGATTAATCAATTCCTCGCTTGCCTGACATTCCAGATCAATTAAATTAATAGCGATTTCATCTCTACTTTTATTTGTCATCTCAGCAATGTTGATATCACAGGCAGCAATTGAATCAGCAATTTTACCAATCATTCCTGGTTCATTGTGATTAATAATAACCAAACGATGATTAGTACCCCGCGAAAGCGAGATTCTTGGAAAATTTACTGAATTTAAGATTGTGCCATCTTGTAGATAGTTAACCATTTGATTTGCAGCCATAACAGCACAGTTTATCTCAGCTTCTTTTGTGCTTGCGCCCAAGTGAGGGAGGAGAATTACATCATTCTTCTCTGCAGAACGCTTGATCAGCTCAGGAGTTGGAAAATCTGTGACAAATCTACCCAGATTTCCATTCTCAAGCTCAGCTATTACGTCATTAGTATTAACTATCCCTCCTCTAGATAGGTTGATTAGCCTAGCGCCTTTTTTGAATTTGTTTAAATTTGATCCGTTAATAAGATTTTTTGTATCCTCAACAAGCGGAACATGGAGTGAGACATAATCTGATTGCTGCAAAAGAGCCTCCATTGTTTCAGCTTTTTCAACTTCTCGAGGGAGCCTCCATGCACCCTCTATAGAAATGTAAGGATCATATCCTACCAATTTCATTCCAAGGGTGTGAGCTGCTTGTGCAAGCATTGATCCAATTGATCCAAGGCCCACTATTCCAAGTGTCTTTCCGGCCAGCTCATTACCTGCAAATGTTTTCTTTTGAGCCTCCATTGCTTGGTTTAAACCTGCAGAGTCTTCAAGATCAAGATTCTTTGCAAATTCAATGCCCTCAACAATACCCCGAGAAGAAAGCAACATCCCGCAGATGACAAGCTCTTTTACTGCATTTGCATTTGCGCCTGGAGTATTAAAAACAACAATTCCTTTTTTGGTTGCATCATCTTTAGGTATATTGTTTGTACCTGCTCCTGCTCGAGCTATGCATAAAAGATTGTCCTCAAAATCTTCCTTTAAAAGATTATGACTTCTGAGCAATATCCCATCAGGGTTCTCAGATACCTCTTTAAATTTATTTTTGCGAAGAATATCTAGACCATCTTCAGCAATATTATTGAAAGTTTTAAAATTAAACATGTTTACCAGTCAGGGGGACTTAATTAAAAGTGGGGTTAGTTTATTACAATAAATATCAAACAAAAACATTTAAAACTATTTAATTAAAGAAATTTAAAAATATCTCATGCAGGAAGCTCAGAAATCATCCTAGGGAAATTTTTTTATGTATTACATGCAATAAAGCATGTTTTTAATTGTATGCGTCCAGAAGGACTCTGAGAAATTTTCTCCATTCAGTCAGATCATTTGGATCAAAAACTTTCTCTCTTGGTTGATAAATAGTTGCATTGCTTAATTGGTTGTTCTGCAAATCATTAATAGAAAAGAAATGAGCCCCTAAGCCGGCAGTAATTGCAGCGCCTATCGCCGTGGACTCTAAGCTTGAGGGAACCTGCACCTCCTGACCTAAAAAATCTGCCAATAGCTGACAAAAACCTGAATTAGCGGCCATACCCCCATCAATAGATAAATTTTTAATTTGTATACCATCAACCTTTAAAGCTTCTTTAATATCCATGACTTGATAAATTAGTGATTTAAATGCAGCCGTAACCATATCTTTTTTGGTTGAGTCCCTTGTGATGCCATAGAAACTTGCTCTAATTTCTGCATTCCAGTGAGGAGCTCCAATTCCTGTAAAACCAGGAACAAACAAAACACCATTGGACTCACCCCTTGTATCTAGTAAATTTATGCTTTCTGCAGAATCTTGAAAAAATTCCATATTATCTCGTAGCCATTGAATGATGGTCCCAGCCGAAAAAATACTTCCTTCCAATGCATAAGATACCTTGCCTGAGAGGCCGTATCCAAGAGTGTTGAGAAGACCTGAAGTTGATAGCAGAGATTCATCACCGGTATTCACCATCAAAAAACATCCTGTTCCAAATGTTGCTTTCATTTGACCTGATTGAAAACACCTTTGCCCTACTAACGCGCTTTGCTGGTCTCCAATCACCCCTGAAATTTGAATGGTTTTATTACCTCTCACCAGTGTCCCGTAATTACTGTCGGATGACTGCACCTCAGGAAGCATTGATCTTGGAATATTGAAAATCTTAAGAAGCTCTGAATCCCATTCCTTAAGATGTATATTGTATAAATTAGTTCTAGAGGCATTGGTAACATCAGTCTTATAAATCTCCCCATGGGTCAGTTGCCACAGCAAATACGTATCCACTGTCCCAAACCTTAACTTGCCTGCTTCAGCTCTTTTCCTTGCGCCATCAACATTATCTAAAATCCAGGATATTTTTGTAGATGAGAAATATGGATCAAGCAACAGGCCAGTTGCATTCTTTATTGCTTCTTCATGACCAGCTTTCTTCAGTTGCATACATTGCTCTGCCGTTCTTCTGTCCTGCCAAACAATTGCGTTGTATATAGGCTCTCCAGAATCTGCATCCCATACCAAAGTTGTTTCACGCTGATTTGTTATTCCTATAGCGGATATATCTGAGCAAGCTTCTATCACAGGATCAATGGTTGCATAGACGGAACTCATTAATTCCTCAGGCGCAATCTCCACCCAACCATCATTGGGATAAATTAAAGGATATTCCTTTTGCTCTGAATGGATGATATTTAGATCTTTATCAAACGCCACCGTTCTGGTGCTTGTTGTGCCTTGATCAATCGCTATTAATATAGACATATCAGCTCCAATATTTTTAAGTTATCCACAATTTACTCACTTTATCCTCACAATCAATAAACACCATTTATACAGCATATTGTGAAAAATTTAAAAGAATTCACAATATATTGTGTTTTTCACTTGATTATTTATCCACAATGTAAGAATATTGTCATTGGTTAAAGAGATTTAAAAAAAGACGTTTTGACCCCACCCATTGGTAAATTTTCATTAAATTGGCCAACGAAAGAAATAAACATAGAGGATAAAAATGACAATACAAGAGTTAGGGAAGACTCAAGAAGGTGCTGGGCAAGAAGCAATCGGAACAATACCATCAGAAGACTTAAACATTACAGCGCCTGGAAAACTTCGCGTAATAAAGCGTAATGGAAAAGTTGTGCCTTTTGAAGAAGACAAGATTAAAGTTGCTGTTACCAAAGCTTTTCTAGCCAACGAATCTGGAAACGCTGCTGCAAGTGAAAGAATTCATAGAAAAGTTGAAGAAATAACTGCCGAAGTACAAGAGATTTTCAAACGAAGAATGCCCTCAGGCGGCACTTTGCACATTGAAGAGATACAGGATCAAGTAGAACTCCAGCTCATGCGCAATGAAGAGTATGTTGTAGCCAGAAAATACATCCTATATAGAGAAGAAAGAGCTGCAGAAAGAACAAAAGATGCGCCATCACAGACCAATATTGATGCGCCAAAAATTTCTGTTACAAAAAAAGATGGGTCACAGGTGCCTCTTGATATTGAAAGATTGGCCTCTGTGGTTAATCATGCATGCGAAGGTTTAGAGGATGTCAGCGCTGATGCAATTCTAGAAGAATCCATCAAAAATCTGTATGACGGCGTTTCAATTAGCGATATGAAATCAGCCCTTGTCATGTCAGCCAGGACTAAAGTGGAGCAAGAACCAAATTACAGTTATGTAACCGCTAGAATTCTACTGGATGAACTAAGAAGTGAAGCACTTTCCTTTCTCGGCATAGCTGAAGAAAGTTCACATCCTGAAATGCAAGACTATTATCCAAAAGCTTTCTTAGCATATATTGAAAAAGGCATCGAATTGGAAATGATAGACCCAGTCTTAAAAGATTTCGACTTAAAAAAATTAGGGGAAGCTATTGACCATGACCGAGACTATCAATTCACATACCTAGGACTGCAGACACTCTACGACAGATATTTTATTCATTATCAGGACACAAGGTATGAACTTCCGCAAATCTTTTTTATGAGAGTTGCTATGGGTCTAGCCGTAGAAGAAGACCAAAAAGAAGAAAGAGCCATTGAATTCTATAGATTGCTTTCAAGCTTTGATTATATGAGCTCAACACCAACGCTCTTTAATTCTGGAACCTTGCGTCCTCAACTCTCCTCATGCTACCTAACAACCATTCCAGATGATCTTGATGGAATATTTGGAGCAATGAAAGATAATGCATTGCTGTCTAAGTGGGCAGGAGGATTAGGAAATGACTGGTCACCCGTTAGAGCACTGGGTTCTTACATCAAAGGAACAAATGGCAAAAGTCAGGGCGTTGTTCCCTTCCTGAAAGTTGCTAATGATACAGCTGTTGCAGTTAATCAAGGCGGCAAAAGAAAGGGAGCTATGTGCGCTTATCTAGAAACATGGCACTTGGACATAGAGGAATTCTTGGATCTCAGAAAAAATACTGGTGATGATAGAAGAAGAACTCATGATATGAATACTGCCAACTGGGTACCTGATTTATTCATGAAAAGGGTTGAGTTAGATAAAAATTGGACTCTTTTTTCTCCTGGCGAAGCCCCAGACTTGCATGATCTTACCGGCCTTGCATTTGAAAAAAGATATGAGGAATATGAAGCTCTAGCTGCTGAAGGAAAAATGGATCAACACAAGACTATTCCAGCTAAAGATCTATGGAGAAAAATGCTTACTATGCTGTTTGAAACAGGTCATCCATGGATAACTTTTAAAGACTCATGTAATTTACGTTCGCCGCAACAGCACATTGGAGTAATTCATTCTTCTAACTTATGCACTGAGATTACTCTCAACACAAGCAATGATGAAATAGCTGTTTGTAATCTTGGGTCAGTGAACCTTCCTCAACATATGAAAGATGGGGTCTTGGATCAAGAAAAGGTAAAACGCACAGTAACCACTGCCCTGCGTATGCTGGATAATGTTATTGATATAAATTATTACTCTGTAGATACAGCAAAGAACTCAAACCTTAAACATCGTCCAGTGGGAATGGGGCTTATGGGCTTCCAGGATGCGCTCTACATGCAAGATGCACCCTACTGTTCTGATGACGCCATAGAGTTTGCAGATCGCAGCATGGAAGTCATCAGTTACTATGCAATTCATGCATCAAGCGAGCTTGCAAAAGAAAGAGGCACATACCCATCATATGATGGCTCACTATGGAGTCAGGGAATCTTTCCAAAAGATTCAATAGACATCCTAGAAAAGAATCGTGGCAGTGAATTTATTAAAGTTGATAGATCCGAAACGCTGGACTGGGAAAAATTACGCGCAAAGGTAAAAAAAGATGGCATGAGAAACTCTAATGTAATGGCGATTGCACCTACGGCAACAATTTCTAACATTACTGGGGTAACTCAATCAATTGAACCCACCTATCAAAACCTATACGTTAAATCTAATCTTTCTGGTGAGTTCACTATCGTGAATCCACACCTAGTAAGAAAACTAAAGGCGCTAGATTTATGGGATGATGTAATGATTAATGACCTCAAATACTTTGAAGGCAGCTTAAGTGAAATATCAAGAATTCCTGATGATATTAAAAAACTTTTTTCCACCGCATTTGAAGTGGAACCTCAATATATTGTTGAATCAGCAAGCAGAAGGCAAAAGTGGATAGATCAAGCTCAATCATTAAATCTATATATCGGTAATGCCAATGGTAAAAAACTAGATCTTACTTACAGAATGGCTTGGTATTCGGGCTTAAAAACTACTTACTATCTTAGATCTATAGCAGCAACAACAACAGAAAAATCAACCATCAACCAAGGTAGCTTAAATGCAGTAAGCGCTCAGGCTGAATCAGCACCAGAAGTTCCTCATGAACTTGGTGCGCCAGCACCTGTGCCAGAAGCATGTTCCTTGGATGATCCTGACTGCGAAGCCTGTCAGTAAATACGGAGAAAGAAATGTTAAATTGGGATGAATACAATAAAGAAGAGACTCAGGTAGCACCTGCAATCAAAAACACAGTGCCAGAGGCACCTAAGCATGTTGAGCCTGTAGCTCAACCGGAGCCAGTAGCTGAAGCCTCTCCTGCAACTATTGAGGCAGGATCAAGAGCAGAGGCAGCAAGAAAAGCTATGGAAACCTTTGATGCATCAGAAGGTGTGAAAGAGCTAGATGAAATGCACAATGGCAGAGTTCAAGTTGATGACAAAGCTATGATCAACTGTAAGGCAGACCTCAATCAGTTAGTTCCATTCAAGTATGACTGGGCTTGGCAAAAGTATCTCGATGGAAGCGCTAACCACTGGATGCCGCAAGAAGTTAACATGACTGCAGATATAGCTCTCTGGAAATCAGAGGACGGTTTAACTGATGATGAGAGAACAATAGTAAAAAGAAATCTTGGATTCTTTTCAACTGCAGACTCCCTAGTTGCAAATAATCTTGTGCTTGCTCTTTATAGATTGGTAACAAATCCTGAATGCCGACAATATATTTTGAGACAAAGCTTAGAAGAAGCTATACACACACATGCATATCAGTACTGCATCGAATCACTTGGCATGGATGAAGGAGAGATATTTAATATGTATAGAGAAATCCCAAGCGTTGCTAAAAAGGCTGCGTGGGGTTTGAAATATACACAACAAATTTCTGATCCAACCTTCCAAACAGGAACAACCGAGACAGATAAACAGCTCTTAAGAAACCTCATAGCTTTTTATTGTGTTCTTGAAGGCATATTCTTTTATTGTGGTTTTACTCAAATCTTATCAATGGGAAGACGAAATAAAATGACAGGAACTGCTGAGCAATTTCAGTACATTTTAAGAGATGAATCCATGCATGTAAATTTTGGAATTGATGTCATCAATCAAATTAAAATTGAAAACCCGCATCTTTGGGATGAAGAGATGAAAAGTGAGGCAGCGCAGATGATTCTTGAAGGAACGGAGCTTGAAATTCAGTATGCAAGAGACACCATGCCGAGAGGTGTTCTAGGTATGAATGCCTCCATGATGGAAGAATACCTACAATTCATCGCTAATAGAAGGCTAACGCAGATTGGACTGGACGAAGAGTTCAAAGGTGCGACTAATCCCTTCCCATGGATGTCAGAGATCATGGATCTTAGAAAAGAAAAGAACTTCTTTGAGACCAGGGTCATTGAATATCAAACAGGTGGCGCTTTAAACTGGGAGTGAAGCAATAACTGATTGATTGGATCGATATATTTCTTATCCCTAGGCTATAATTACAGCATCTTAAACTAGGGGAAGATTCAAATGACTGATACTCATCAGCCAACAAAAGGCTATCGTACTTTTGTATTAATACTATTAACCGTCGTCTATGGATTCAATTTTATAGATCGGCAAATTGTTGGGATACTAGCTCCTTTTATCCAAGAAGACTTAAATCTAACTAATACAGAGTTAGGATTATTAATAGGTTTAGCATTTGCAATATTCTATACAACTGTTGCCATCCCAATAGCATGGCTAGCAGATAGGTATAACAGAGTTAATATACTTTCTATAGCTCTTGCAACATGGAGTGGGTTTACAGCGTTAACTGGCCTAGCAACTAATTTTGTTCAGATTGGTCTTGCTCGAATGGGAGTTGGCATTGGTGAAGCAGGTGGAAGCCCGCCATCTCATTCAATCATATCTGACATGTATCCAAAAGAAGAGAGAGCCAGTGCTCTGGGTGTATATGCTATGGGTATACCACTTGGGATTATGGCTGCCTACTTTGTCACTGCAGCTCTTATAGGAGCATCCAGCGAGGATGTGAATTGGAGAGAAATATTCGTTTTCTTGGGAGTTACAGGGGTTCTTTTGGCCTTAGTGGTTAAATTAACAATACGCGAACCGATTCGCGGAGCAATGGAATTCGATGATCAAAGAGAAATTGCCAAACCTCCCTTTTTAGAATCTCTAAAAACGCTTCTTAAGATTCCAGCATGGTGGGCAATGTGTTTTGGCATCGCTTTTGGATCCTTTGTTTCCTATTCCAAGTCTGCCTTCCATACCAAATATCTAGTTACTTTAGATCCAAGTTTTGATTTCCAGACTCTGGTTATTATTCTGGGTTTTGTAAACGGGCTCACATATGCAGGTGGAGCATTCTTTGGAGCACGGCTAGCTGATAGCTGGGGTAAAAAAGATATCAGAGCCTATGGATGGCTTCCAGCTATATCGATTGCGCTTTGTCTGCCTCTAGGAATTGCGGCTTGGTGGTCGACTTCTGTTGAGATGAATCTAGTATTCACATCATTATTTTTAATCTTTATGGGAATATACCTAGGACCAAGTTTTGCAATTGCACAAACTTTAGCTCCAATCCATATGCGTGCTATGTCCACTGCCCTTTTCTTTTTTATTTTAAATATGATTGGTTTGGGTCTTGGGCCGAGTATTTCAGGCTGGATGATTGATATATTTAAAGCTAACAATGGTGAGGTTGAATCCATTAGATATGCTATGACTGTAACTTCACTTGTATTTATCCCATCAATTATTAGCTTTTTGGTTGTTGCGCATAAACTTCCTGAAGATTGGGCAACAGCTGAAAAAAATAATCTTGAATTAGGAAGTGAATCCTGATGATTGATGGATTTTTACAGTATGGTCAATGGGTAATCTTGGTGCTTAGTATATTAAGCTTAGCCTTAGTTAGCTCTGTAAAGCATGAAACAAGGTTAAATGGTTATATTTTGACAGGCATTAGCAGGTTTGCTGGTGCTTTAGTGTTTGTTTTTGTTGATTTGCCAGCTTTTGTTATAGCAAACCTTATCCAAACTTACATTGCTTTTAAGGGATATTACAATAATAAAAAAGCTGGGGAGAATAAAAAATGAAGTTATATGACAATAAAATGGCCAATAGCCCAAGAAAAGTAAGAATGTTTTTATCTGAAAAAAATATAAATGATATCGAAATGGTGGAAATCGATCTAATGAAAGGAGAACACAAGACTGTGGAATATCGAGCAATTGCACCGAATTCAAGAATACCTGCACTTCAGTTAGATGATGGCACAGTAATCATGGAGTCAACTGCAATATGCAGATATCTTGAATCACTTTATCCAGAACCAAACTTGTTTGGTGAAAGTCCTATAGAAATTGCTTCAATTGAAATGTGGCAAGCAAGAATTTACAGCGAACTCATGATTCCTCTGGCAATGGGATTTCGTCATCTGCATCCAGCAATGTCGAGCTTAGAAATTCAAAATAAAGAGTATGGAGAAACTCAAAAAAACATAGGTATTAAGTCATTAAAGTACTTTAATGGTGTTCTTTCAGAATCAGAGTTTGTAGCTGGTAACAGATACACCTTTGCAGATATTCAAATGATAACAACCACAGATTTTTTTATTGGTCTAAACCAGTTAAATCTTGCGGATTATCCTGAGATTGAAAGACACACTAAACTAATGTCTCAACGAGAAAGTTTTTCTGCTTAAGATTTATCTGCTTGCTCAAGAATTTTAATAGTTTGCTCTGGTCCGCTAAAAAGCTCCCTTGCATCTTCCATGTCAGAAACCGAATCCCACCCAGCAGCAATATTTTCAGGTGTCATCTCATCTCCAGTTCCAAGAGCAAGACCCATTGTTTCTAAAATCCTAAATCTAGTAAATACCCCAGCTCCAGCACCGATGATTGCACCATTTTGACTCTCTTCACTAGCTAAATAGATAACAGCAGGAGTTACATACTCAGGCATAAATCTCTCTCCAATACCCTCAGGAAATAAAGAATCTGTCATTCTAGACAAAGCAACTGGAGCAACGGCGCTTGAGAATACATTATACTTTTGGCCTTCTATTTTTAAACAATTCATTAACCCAATCATTCCCATTTTTGCTGCGCCATAATTTGCTTGCCCAAAATTTCCACACAGACCACCTGAGGAAGTAGTAAAAATGATTCTGCCAAAATTTTGCTCTCGCATAATTGGATATACAGCATGAGATGCATAGAAACTTCCTTGAAAATGCACATCCATTACTTGGTCAAACTCTTCTGTTGTAATTTTATGAAAACTTTTGTCACGCAAGATTCCTGCATTGTTTACTAAAATATCTATGCGGCCCCATTTTTCCATAGTTTCCGCAATCATTTTTGAAACTCCCTCTTTGTCTGCAACACTTGAGCCATTTGCAATAGCTTCTCCGCCCTCAGCTTTAATTTCTTCAACAACAGCATTGGCAGCATCGCTTGCACCACCGGAACCATCAACAGCGCCACCAAGGTCATTAACAACAACTTTGGCTCCTCTTCTAGCAAATTCAAGTGCGTGTTGTTTTCCTAGGCCTCCACCTGCACCTGTTACGATTGCTACTTTGTCATCAAATCTTATAGTCATAGTTATCTCCCTAATGGTATTTTCATTTTAACTAATTTGAACCCGAAAAAATGGATTCAGGTTGAAAATTTTTATCTTTTATAAGACTCATTTTTAGCTGAAAACCATTGCCAAGGGCTTTTTTAAACAACATAAACTGCTTGGACTGGTTGACGCTATCAACCGCAATCAAATACCCATCTTTGCCATAACAAGCTATAAATTCGGCAGAGTCAATTTCTCCGATAATATGGCATTCGTCATAGCCACTAGATAAGCCAGCCATTTGTAATTTTAAATCATATTGATCAGACCAGAACCATGGCATCTCATTATTAAAAAGCTCATTCCCAATAATCGAAGAAGATGCAACTTTTGATTGCGCTAAGGCATTTGGCACACTTTCAAGTCGAAATTCCTTATTAAACAGAGTATTAAATGAAGAAGTGCAGTCACCCACTGCAAGGATATTTGGAGTAGATGTTCTGCAATATTGATCGGTCTTAATCCCATTTTCACACTCTAAGCCTATTGAATCTGCAAGTTGTGTATTAGGAATTGCTCCTATGCCTACTAAAACCATATCAGCAGAAATACTCTCGCCAGATTCTAAAGACACGGAATTAATAAGTTTATTTTCAGCATTCAAACTGCTGACCCTAGCATTACAAATGATTTCAACGCCCTTTTTGGTGTGAAAATCATTATAGAACTTTGATACATCAGGGCTTGTGACCCTCTGAAGAATACGTTTCTCTGCCTCTAGAATAATTACATTAAGGCCTAACTCAATCATTGCAGAAGCTACCTCAAGGCCTATATAGCCTCCACCAATCAATACTATGTTTTTAGCTGACGCAATTGATTTTTGAATAGATAAAACATCAGTTATCTGCCTCAAATAAAATAAGTTTTTAGCATCAGCATTTTCCATAGGTAGCAATCTTGGAGATGCTCCAGTTGCAAAAACTAAATAATCAAAATCAAATGATGTATCTTTTGCATTAGCATGGTTTGATTCTAGGTCAATGAAATCGATTCTAGTATTAAGATTGAGAGAGATATTTTGTTCTTTATAGAAATCAGAAGATTTAAAGCTTAGCTTTTCAAGGGCTACATTTTGTTTTAAAAAATCTTTAGAAAGTGGGGGTCTGTGATAAGGAAGGTAGTCCTCATCGCTGATGATAGTTATATCTCCATCGAAGCCATCTTTTCTTAAGGCAAAAGCTGTATTAGCTCCAGCATGCCCTCCTCCAACGATTAATACTTTACTCATTGAATTGACCAATTGGATTTAATGAAAACATATCTATACTAACTCTCTTATGAAGAATGAAATTGTAGCTCACAACGATCTAAAAGTTCGAATCGAGAAGAATTTTTTTAATGCAACTGATTCCGATGAATTGCTCACAAAACTAATATCAAATCTGCCCTGGGAATCAATGATAATTAAAATGTTTGGAAAGAACATAACGATCCCTAGATTGCAGTGCTGGATAGGTGATGAAGGATGTGATTATAAATATTCAGGCAAAAAATTAAACCGACAAAGCTGGACCAAAGATTTAACAATGATTCGAGAAAAAGTATATGAGGAATTTAAAATTGATTTTAACTCTGTGCTTATAAATTATTACAGAGATGGAAGAGATTCAATGGGTTGGCACTCTGATGATGAGAAAGAGCTTGGACCCAATCCAACCATAGCCTCAATTTCTTTTGGCAGTGAAAGAGATCTGGTATTCAGGAATAAAATTAGCAAAGAGACTCGCTCAATTGCTCAGGCTCATGGCTGTTTGATATTGATTGATGGTAAAACTCAAAAAAATTGGCAACATTCAATAAAAAAGACGCAAAAAGTCATTGGCCCACGAATTAATTTAACGTTTAGGAATATAATAGATAAAAATAATTTTTAAGGATTTTTATGAAAGATAGAGTCAAAGTTGTTGTAACCGGTGCAGCTGGTCAGATCAGTTATTCTTTAATACCTAGATTGGTGGATGGACATACTTTTGGAGATAAAATTGTCGATCTTGAACTAGTAGAAATCCCTCAAGTGGTTGATAAATTAGAGGGCCTAGTAATGGAACTAGAAGATTCTAATTTTCCTAATATGGGAAATGTAAATTACACAGCAAACTTTGAAGAAGCTGCAAAAGATGCCGACTGGTTCCTCTTGGTAGGGAGCATCCCTAGAGGAATTGTTTTCAATGGTAAAAAAATTGAAGAGCGTGCTGACTTACTGCAAATCAATGGTGGTATTTTTGTGGGCCAAGGCCAAGCAATTGGTAAATTTGGAAAACCAGATGCAAAAATCTTGGTAGTAGGAAATCCTGCCAATACAAACGCTTTGATTGGAAGACATGCAGCCAATAATGAATCTCAATTATGGATGGCAATGACAATGTTAGATTCGAGCAGAGCTAGATCAGTCTTATCTAAAAAACTCAATATTGGAATTGGAGAAATTAGCAAAATGATTATATGGGGCAATCACAGTCCGACCATGTATCCTGATTTTGAAAATATCATGGTTAATGGGTTACCAGGAAAAGATCTCATCAATGATATGAGTTGGGTTGAGAACGAATTTTTACCAGTTGTTCAACAGCGAGGTAAGGCTGTTATTGATTCTCGAGGTGCTTCCTCAGCAACTTCAGCTGCAAAGGCCGCTCTAGACACTGTGATGGCTTGTGAGAGACCCACTCAGTCAGGAGATTGTTTTAGCGCAGCTGTAATTTCAGATGGAAGCTATGATCTGCCTGAGGGGATTATTTGCGGTATGCCTTTAATGACCACTCCTGATGGTAAAGTTGAAATTGTAAAAGACATAATATTGTCAAACTTAGCAAAAGAAAAAATAAAAATTTCAACTGATGAGCTAATTGACGAAAGAGCGGCTGTTGAGGATCTTTTAACATAAATGAATAAAAGTGGATTGAATGATTTTCTTCTTGAGATCATCCACAGTGAAAAAGTCGCATCAGTTTTAGCGATAACAACAAGAGATTTAAGCTCCTTTGCAAGGGTATGCGAAGACTCTCTTAAAAGTTTATCTATTATAAATCTTACTCATCTTGATTCTAATAATGCTGAGTCCTGCGACTTATGTGTAATTTTTGATGACATGCCAATATCAAAAACTCAAGTTGGCATAGTAAAGAATATTCTTGCTCAAAAAATATTAATTTTTAAAGCAACAAAAGATGATAGTGAGCATCAAAGTTTTTTAGAACTAGGTTTTACTCATGATATTGAAATTACTCAAGCAAGAGTTTATTCATACAACCTTAAAACTTATAACAAAAAACGAGGCTGGAATAATCCTGAGGGCTGGGCCAATCCAGAAAACTTTGAAAAATTTAGATGGTGATTTCTTCAAACTACCTTAGCTTCGTCCTCTCTGGCTTTCTTTAATTGAAGCTCAGAAAACTCTGTGTGAAGACCTCTTGCATAGATCATTACAGCAACCAAAAAATACAGAAAGAAGAAATCATAGCTTGTTAAAAAGTTATAAATTGCATGAATTCCTATTGGAAAGATTATGCTTTTAATTAAAAATTGCTTGGAATGAGTAAAGGCATATAACCCAAAAAAATAACCCATAATAATGCCACACGTTGCATGCAATGGGATTGCACTTACCGCTCTCATGATTGCTAGAGAAAAAGAATCAACTTCAAAATTTCCTTGATACACATATGTAATATTTTCAAAAGTTGCAAAACCCAGTGAAACTAAAACACCATAAACAATTGCATCCATGGGCTCATTAAATGCACTTTTAGGTCTGATATAAAAATATAGCACTAAAAACTTTAACGTTTCTTCTGTGAATCCAGCACGATATGAATATTCATAGGATGGAATCAGTAGATGATTTAACTCTGCGGCTGGAAAACATATGATAACTCCCGCAAAGAAAGTTTTGATAACTAAGTCAGTAGGCTCTCTAAATCTATCTGAATAGATTATTGCAAAGACAATAAATAAAGGCACTCCAACGGTAATGAGTAGAGTGAGATACATAATTGATAGGTTAAGACTTTAATTGAGGAAATAAAATCACATCTCTTATAGAGCTTTGATTTGTTAGCATCATAACCAATCTGTCTACCCCAACACCAACCCCTACCGCAGGAGGCATGCCATGCTCCAAAGCAGTAATATAGTCTTCGTCATAGCCCATAGCCTCATCATCACCATCTGCTTTTGCTTTAACCTGCTCCTTGAATCTTTCTGCCTGGTCATCAGGATCATTTAGCTCACAGAAACCATTGGCAATTTCTTTGCCACCAATAAATAACTCAAATCTGTCAGCAATTGATGGATTTTCATTGTTTCTTCTAGACAAGGGTGAAACCTCTACAGGATACTCTGTAACGAAAGTTGGCTGAATAAGATTGGCTTCAACTGATTTTTCAAAAATTTCTAACAAAACTTTCCCCACACCCCATGAATCCTTATAGGGCATTTTGATTGATTTAGAGTAACTCCTAAGCTTATCTAAATTCATTAAATCGTCAGCGCATAGATCAGAGTTATGCTCTATTACTAAATCATTAAGAGTTTTAGTAGAAAAATTTGAGAGGTCTATTTTGTCACCATCCCATTCAATTTTACTATTATTTCCTACTGCCTCTGATGCTGACTTAATAATTTTCTCAGTAAAGTCTATAGTTCCATTAAATGTAGCAAAAGCGGCATAAAACTCTAGCATCGTAAATTCAGGATTATGTCTCGTTGATAGGCCTTCATTTCTGAAGCTTCTATTAATCTCAAATACCTTATCAAAACCACCAACCAGCAACCTTTTAAGATGAAGTTCAGGAGCAATCCGTAAAAAAAGCTCTCTATCAAGAGCGTTGTGTTTTGTGATGAAAGGCTTAGCAACAGCTCCTCCAGGTATGGAGTGCATCATAGGTGTTTCTACCTCAAGAAAACCATCTTCCAGCATTGAAGATCTTATGGATGAAACAATTTTAGAGCGCTTAATAAAAATCTCCTTGGATTCAGGGCTACTCATTAAATCTAAATATCTTTGTCGATATTTAATTTCAATATCAGCTAAGCCTTTATGCTTTTCTGGCATTGGTCTAAGCGATTTGGTGATTAGAATAATTGAATGGGCCTCAACTGTTAGCTCTTCTGTTTTCGTTTTAAATAAATTGCCAGTTATACCGATAATGTCTCCAAGGTCCCAAGATTTAAAATTTTTATATAGCTCAGGATCTATATTATTCTTACTAATGTATGCCTGAATATCACCAGAACCATCTCTAATTGTGACGAAACTCGCATTACCCATAACCCTTTTAAGGACTATTCTTCCAGCAACAGATAAATTAGTAATCTTTTTATTTTCAAGCTCCTCTTTGCTCAGCTGTCCATGAGAATCATGCAATTCCTGAGCTTTGTTAGTAGGAGTGTAATTATTTACATAAGCTATATTTTGCTCTCTAAGCTCTTCAAGCTTTCTTCTTCTTTCTTCTAAGATAGAAGCTTCGCCGCCAATATTTGAATCACTCATTTATACTCCCTGGGTTAGACTAGCTTTAATAAATATATCTATATCTCCATCTAGGATTGAAGAGATATTACCACTTTCAACGTTGGTTCTTAAGTCTTTAATACGAGATTGATCTAAAACGTATGAACGAATTTGGCTTCCCCAACCAATATCAGACTTACTGTCTTCCAATACCTGTTGTTCATCTTTCTGCTTTTGTAATTCTAGCTCATAAAGTTTTGATTTAAGCTGCTTAAAAGCATTATCTTTATTTTTATGTTGAGATCGATCATTCTGACACTGAACAACCGTCCCTGTGGGAACATGGGTTAAACGTACTGCTGAATCTGTTTTGTTGACATGTTGACCGCCAGCTCCAGAAGCTCTGTAAGTATCTATTCGAACATCAGCAGGGTTTAATTCAACCTCAATTGATTCGTCAATTTCTGGAGAAATAAACACTGATGCAAAGGATGTATGTCTTCTGCTGCCAGAATCAAATGGTGATTTCCTTACCAATCTATGGACTCCTGTTTCAGTTCTGAGCCACCCATACGCATAACTCCCTTTAATCAATAACGAGGCTGATTTTATTCCAGCAACTTCTCCAGGAGAATGCTCAATTACAGAAACAGAAAATTCATGTTTTTCAGCCCATCTTGTATACATTCTAAGAAGCATGTCAGCCCAATCTTGAGCCTCGGTTCCACCTGAACCCGATTGGATATCAATAAACGCTGAGTTAGGATCCATTTTGTTAGAAAACATTCTATTAAATTCTAGATCCTCTACACTCGAAATAAGAGCTTGGGCCTCCTCATTAATTTCATTTATAGATGCTTCATCTGATTCTTCAATTGCAATATCTAGAAAATCGAGACTATCGCTGATTGCTTCATCAACTGATAAAAAAAGATCTAAAAATTTTTCTAGATCTGCTTTTTCTTTATTAAGAGACTGCGAAAGCTCTAAATTAGACCAAGTCGACTCGTCAGACAGTTTTGATTGAATATCTTCTAAAGAACTTTGTTTTTGAGCAACGTCAAAGATGCCCCCGGAGATCATTCATGCGATCTCGGAGATCATTAAGGATTGATTTTATTTCACCTATTTCCATAGAATTGCATTTTAATATCTTTATCGAGTCTATGAAATAGCTAATGAGATAAAGATATGCTTACTTAAAAAAATTATTTTAGAGAATTAACAATAAATCTATTGCGCTTCTCTAATCATAGGAAAAGCAGGTGGTGAGTCTTCAAATTGCACTCTACCAATTTCTACAAATCCATGCCTTTCATACAAAGCTTTATTCTGCTCATTAGATGCTTCCAGGTAAGCCCTGTCCCCTCTCTCATCAATCATCTTCAAAGCCTCTTTTAGTAAAAAGGATCCTATGCCTTTTCTTTGTTGAGCTGGGTCAACAGCAATGAATGGCAAGTACCATGCATCTTCTGGATGATATTTTTCAAATTCTTCAAAAAACTTTATAACTACCTCGATCCGATCTAATGGAATAGAGTCAAAAGTTGGCTCTAACGCTGAATTATCGAACTCAACCCCAGGAGGATGCCATAGAGCAGATCCATAAAAATTCTCTTCTGAGTAAACAATATTGTTTTCAAAAGAAATTTTTGAAAATTCTTCCATCCATATAGCAAAACTCTTCAGATATGAAGATGCATCAGGAAAAACCCATCTCAATAGTGCATCAGAGGCAAAGCCAAGCGTTAAAACTCCCTTAACTTTATGCAAATCAACAATTGATGCTTGGACTATCTTTGGAGTGTTCATAAAAAATATTTAATTATTAAGTTTAATAAAATCAGTAACTTGATTATAGTCCGCATCAAAAGAATGCAAATGCTCTTCTTTTTTAAAGAGACCACTTAATGCAGCAGGCAGTGAATTTATTTCTATGTTTAATTCTTCATACACTTTTGGGAACTTTGCTGGATGAGCAGTAGATAAAACAACAAAATGATTACTTGAATCGCTTTTCTTAATAGCCTCAACAGCTGCAACGGCGGTATGTGGATCTAAGATATAACCATTTACCTTATAGGTTTCTTGAATAGTTTTTGTAGTTTCTAAATCATCAACTTTGCTGGATGAGAAAAGGCTATCTTTCCTTTGCCATGTTTCAACGTCTAGCTCTATAGGCTTAATTGGAAAGTTATCAAACATTTTTGCACATTTAGATGAATCCCTGTTCAAGAAGAAGTCATATACCAGCCTTTCAAAGTTACTTGCTACGCTAATATCCATGCTAGGAGATATAGTTTCATGAACCAATTTTTTGGAATAATCATTGCTGCTGAAGAATCGATGTAAAATATCATTATCATTTACAGCAACTGAAATTTTGTTGATAGGCAACCCCATTTTATGAGCAGAGTAACAAGCAAATACGTTACCAAAATTTCCTGTTGGGATGGAGAAGCTTAGATTTCCTTTTTGATGCAGTTGATTATAAGCATAAAAGTAATAACAAATTTGACCGATAATTCGAGTCCAATTTATTGAATTAACTGCTAATAAATATTGATCAGTTTTCAAAAAATCACGCTGTTTGAAAGCAAGCTTTACCAAGTCTTGGCAATCATCAAATGTTCCATTAATTCTTAGAGCAAAAACGTTCGAAGACTTGATGGTACTCATTTGTCTTCGTTGAACTTCTGACATATTGCCATTCGGAAGCATAATAAAGCTCTTAATTCTTTCATAACTCTTGCATGCATCAATTGCTGCTGAGCCGGTGTCACCAGATGTTGCTCCGAGAACAATTGCAGTTTTATTTTCAGACTCTAAGACCTTATTAAAAAAAGCTGCAGCAAGCTGAAGCCCAAAATCTTTAAATGCCGCAGTGGGGCCATGAAAGAGCTCAAGAATTGATACTGAATTAAATTCTCTTATGCCAATCAGATCTTGATGTTCAAAATCATGCCAAGTAGATTCAACTATTCTGATCGTCTCATCATAAGAGAAAGATGATGAAGTAAATAAAGGTACTACACATTTAGCTATCTCTACAAATGATGTCTTAGACTTAATTTCGTCTAAATCTATTTGAGGCCAATAATCAGGCATAAAGAGACCACCATCCTTAGCAAGACCTTGCATGAGAATGGATGCAAAGTCTTTATCAGAATCTTTACCTCTGGTTGAGTGAAAAAGCATTAAAGGTCCTCAATTCTAATAATTTTAGAGCTTAAAATAACTGGATTATTTTTTAAATCTTTTAAGGCGGTTTGCATCTCATTTTCAACAATTGGGTCAGTAAAAATTACCACTGGAACATTGCCATTACCTAGTTGATCTTTTTGAATAACCTTATCAAAACCAATACTTTGATCTGCAAATATTTTACTAATTAATGCTAAAACACCAGGCTCATCTTTAACTTCTAAATAAACATAGTATTTAAAAACTAAATCATCAAAGTTGAGCAGATTAGGTTTTTTAGAAAAATCTGGATAGCGCATAGGAGAAGATCCATTCGACCTTGAAAGCGCAAATATGTCAGAGATTAATCCAGATGCAGTTGACTCTCGTCCAGCACCAGACCCTGCAACATGAAATTCTCCTAATAGGTTAGTATCAAATTGAATGCCATTCCTTACACCCTTTAATCCTGCCAAACTTGAGTCCTTGCTAAGCATCACTGGGTGGCTCCTTAATTCGATTCCTTCATCATTTAATTTAGCAACAGCCAAATGCTTAACGGTCAAATGAAAATCATTCGCATATGTAAAGTCCTGAGATTGAATATCTTCTATACCTTCAACATAAAAACTAGGTGCAGGAAGGCCACTATTAAAAGCTAAAGCTGCAAGAATTCCAATTTTGTGCGCAGCATCAGTTCCATTCACATCTAAACTTGGATCAGGTTCAGCATATCCCTTTTCTTGAGCTTCCTGCAAAACAGATTCATAAGAGGCCCCTTCTTCCATATTGCTTAATATAAAATTAGTTGTCCCATTTAGCATTCCTGCAACTTTAGAAATTTTATTTGCGGTTAAATCATTTGAAAACATCTTAATGGCAGGAGTACCTGCGCAAACAGCAGATTCAAATAATAGCTCAACATTATTTTTTTTTGCTAAATTAATTAGCTCTTCACCATGCTCAAAAATAACCGCTTTATTTGCAGTGACAACATGTTTGCCTGAACTAAGCGCTCGCGTAATTAAATCTTTAGCTGTCTCAACTCCACCGATTAATTCAACAAGAACATCTATATCCTCTTCAACTACCTCAAAAATATCTCTTAAAATTTTTGTTGAGCCTGGATTGCATTTTGGGTTATCACGTCGCGCACCGATACAGCATATTTCCCAATCAGCATAAATCTCATCTCCATTAACTAATTGCTCATATAATCCAGTTGCAACATTTCCCCAACCGCAAATACCTATTTTTAATTTAGCCATATTAATTTAATCTAGTTAATAGCTCTTCTGGAGGAAGGTATCCTGGAAGCAGCTCTCCATTTGATTTAATTATAGCTGGAGTGCCAGTAATGCCAATCTTTTGACCTAGAAGAAAATGAGCTTCAACTGGATGGTTTTGGCACATTGATAACTGAACATCTTGGCCTTGCTTCATTTTTGTTAGAACACTTTTGGGATCTTTTGAGCACCAAGCTGTAACAATTTTATTATAGGAAACAGAATCCAATCCCGATCTTGGAAATGCAACATAATTTACCGTTATACCAAGATCATTAAAATCTTGAATTTCATTATGAAATTTTCTGCAGTAACCACAATCAACATCTGTAAAAATAGTAACGCTATGTTTTTCATTTTCAGATTTAAAGCTAATAAAATCATCCTCAGATAATGTTTCATCTAAAATACTTTTGCGTTTTAAATTTACCTCATCTTTTGTTGTGTTTTGAAGCATATTTCCATTAACAGCATATAGCTCGCCATAAAAAAAGAATTCTCCATTTTTCGAAGCATAAATAGGTTGTAAATCACCAATATCAACTATAAATAAATTTTCTATCTGAGATTCTTTCACGCTTTGAACAGACATTCCCTCAGGAAGCACTGCATTTATTTTTGATGCAATTAAAAGCTCATCAGATTTCATATCTGATGAAAAAATTAAAATTAATATAAGTAATAATCGCTTCATAAAAAATTAACCTCTTGGATGATGTTGTTTGACCATATCGCTTAGCCTTTGTTTTGCAATGTGAGTATATATCTGAGTTGTGGATAGATCACTATGACCTAATAACATTTGAACTGATCTGAGGTCTGCACCATTATTTAATAAATGTGTTGCAAATGCATGTCTGAGAGTATGAGGAGAAACATCCATGGAAAGTCCTGAAGCTTTTAAATAAATCTTAATCCTGTGCCAAAATGCCTGTCGGGTAATTTTCTTACCTTGTTGACTAATAAAAAAATCTCGTGAATTAAGCGATAGATTATTTTTTCGCCTGAACTCTATGTAATGAATTAGCCATGAGAGAGCATCATCTCCAAATGGAATCATTCGCTCTTTTCCGCCCTTGCCCATTACCTTTATCAAAGATCTATTTAAATCAATATTGCTATATTCTAGATTAATCAGCTCACTGATTCTGACGCCTGTGGCATAAAGTAGCTCAATCATAGCTCTATCCCTTAATCCGATAAAGTTAGAGCAGTCTGGAGCATCGATTAAGCTATTTACGTCAATGATTGATAGAGATTTTGGAAGTGACATGCTTTTCTTGGGTCCTGATATATTTACAACAGGATTAAATTTTAAAAGTTTTGTTTTGCTTAAATAATTAAAAAAATGTTTTAAAGATGATAGTTTTCTATTAATTGTAGAATTGGATAGATTGACGCCTTTCAAATACTTAAGATAATTTTCTATGTCAGATTCAGTTGAATCCATAGGGTCACATCTTTGATTTAAAAACAACCATTTTTTAAAAGCCTGGCAGTCATTTGAATAAGCTTTTATCGTATTTTCAGATAAGCCTTTCTCAAGTCGCAAGGATGATAAAAAAGAATCTACTAATGGATCCTTTTTTAAGTCAGAAGACATAAGATTAGTCTAGTCTTTCTTTGATTCTTGCAGATCGTCCTGATCTTTCTCGGAGGTAATAAAGCTTTGCTTGCCTAACATCACCTTTTCTTTTGACAGAAATGGAATCAATCATTGGGCTATGAAGTTGAAAAGTTCTTTCAACACCTATACCACTGGAAATTTTTCTAACTATAAATGCAGAATTTAAGCCAGCATTTTTAATATTCATAACCACTCCTTCAAAAGCCTGGAGTCTAGTTCTATCTCCTTCTCTGACTTTTACAGATACTACAACCGTGTCGCCAGGTCTGAATGATGGGATGTCATCTTTTAATTGGTCTGCCTCAAATGATTCAATGATTTGTGCAGGTGTTCTTTCATCAGTTGTTACTGCAACAGATGCTTCTTCAGGCTGATCATCTGCCGCGGATTCATCAGTTGTAGATGCTTCTTCTACAGGAGCATCTGATACTGAGTCTTCATCTGAATGAGCTTCTTCCGCTACTGACTCTTCTGGCGAAACTTCAGAGGATTCTGTGGCTCCCACAGATGCTTCTTCAGATGATGATTCCTCTGATGCAGTTTCTTTTACATCAACATTTTCAGTTGTTGTTGTATCTAAATTTTCGTTATCTTTATCTGCCATGATTTTGCCTAAAAAATGAGCTATAGGATACGCTTAGAAGCCAAATCTTCCAAGAGTTTTTTTTGTT
>JBJLIB010000005.1:0-50300 GCA_045564015.1 Gammaproteobacteria bacterium | reverse complement strand
GTATTGCTTTGAGGGATGCTTTAGAGCGAGCTGGGGTAAAGACTAGGGTGATGTCAGCTATTTCAATGTCTGGCGTTGCTGAACACTATGATAGGCGTTTAGCAATCCAACTTTTATCAAACGACTTTGTTGTAATTTTTACTGCTGGAACTGGCAATCCATTTTTTACAACTGATAGTGCAGGATGTCTAAGAGCGATAGAAACTCAAGCAGACATTATGTTAAAAGCAACTCGAGTTGATGGAGTTTATTCAGCTGATCCCGAAAAAGATAAAAATGCTTTATTTTATCCCTCACTTTCTTTTGATGAGGCAATTCAACAAAACCTCAAAGTTATGGATGCAACAGCTTTAACGCTTGCAAGGGACCATGGGTTACCATTAAAAGTGTTTAATTTAAATCACCCAGATGCTTTAAAAAGAATTGCTTGCGGTGAAGATATTGGAACATTAATATCATAGTTATGGACGAAATTATTAATCAAATTAGAATAAAGATGCAGAAAGCTATCGACTCACTTGCACATGAATTTAATAAGATTAGAACAGGAAGAGCTAATCCAAGCATTCTTGATTCGGTGAAGATTGATTATTACGGAAATCCGACTCCCATCAATCAAGCGGCAAATATTTCTGTAGAGGAGGGAAGAACTTTGGCTATATCTCCTTGGGATAAATCTCTTATTGCGGAAATAGAGAAAGCAATTATGACATCTGATTTGGGGTTAAATCCAAGCACTAGCGGTGACCTAATTAGGCTTACTATGCCAGCTCTTACAGAAGAGACCCGCCAAGAGTACATTAAACAAGCACGAACAGAAGCTGAAAATTCTAGAATTTCTATAAGAAACACTCGAAGGGATGCAAACAATGCTGCAAAAGATCAACAAAAAGCTGGAGATTTTTCTGAGGACGATTTGAAGCGAATTGAAGGTTTGGTCCAAAAAGAAACTGATCATTTCATTGGCATTATTGATGCAAAACTAACACAAAAAGAAGAAGATTTAATAGAAATTTAGTTATTTCATATTTAGCCAGAATGGCAAAAAGTAAACAAGCAATACCCAACCTTTCTGGAATCAACGCAGCAATTATCATGGATGGTAATGGTAGATGGGCAAAAAAGAATGCATTAAATGTTACATCAGGACACGAAAAAGGCGTTAATGTTGTTAAACAAATTGTTGAGTCTGCAGCAAAAGCTAAGTTAGATTCTCTCAGTTTATATGCCTTTAGCACTGAAAACTGGTCACGTCCTAAAAAAGAAATCCTTGGAATTAAAAAACTAATTATCAGCGCAATAGATTCTCAAGTTCCAGAGTTAATCAAACAAGAGGTAAGATTGCATTTTTTTGGCGATTATTCTTCTTTTGGAGATGAGGTTATCAATGCGATTGGTCACGCTGAAAAGTCAACAGCATTCCAAGTTCCAAATCTACAATTAAATATTGCTCTTGGTTATGGAGGTCGTGCAGATATTATTGAGGCAACACAGTTAATGGCTAATGACATAAAACTAGACAAGCTCTCTTTAGAAGATGTGTCTAATGAAACTTTCTTTAGATACTTAAAAGCACCTATCGATGAGTTAGATTTATTAATCAGAACTGGAGGAGATCAAAGAATAAGCAATTTCTTGTTATACCATTTAGCTTATACTGAGATTCAATTCTCAGATACACTCTGGCCGGATTTTACTGAAGAAGAATTTATGCATTGCTTAGAAGCATTTTCAAAAACGGAGAGACGTTTTGGCAAACGAATTGTATAAAAACATCATTCAAAGATTGCCTGCTGCTCTAATTTTAGTTGCCTGTATATTTGGAATACTTTACTTGCAAAATGCTCTTCTCATTTTAATTCTTGTAATAGCAATTGGGTTTTTATTAATTACAGAATGGTTGACTCTTTCTGATTCAAAAATAGATTTAAAACAAATAATATTTTTCCTAACTCCCATTGCGCTTTCTATTTATTTTACAGCCGGCTTCATAGATTTATTTCTTTTGTTGACGGGAATTTTTTGGCTTTCGTATAGCTTTTATTTGATCTCTAACAAAACTTCATCTTTTATTAGTTTTAATAATAATTACTTAGGATTTTTTTTGGTGCTTAGTTTTTTGTATGGACTTATATATTTAATATTATTTTCTGAATTCAATGACTCAAATAAATTTTTTATACTGTTTATCATATTATTTAATACCGTATTGACTGATGTCGGGGCTTACCTCGTAGGCAGCAGCATTGGTAAAAGAAGATTATTTCCTGAGATAAGCCCAAATAAAACTATTGAAGGCTTGTTTGGTGGAGCTATATTCGTCTTACTTTTTTTATCAGCAATATATTTTCTTAACTTAATTTCTCTAGAATTGGTTCTAGTTTCTATAATTAGTCTACCCTTTGCATTTATTGGCGACTTTTTTGAAAGTCAATTAAAAAGAGAAAAGTCAATCAAAGACAGCGGATCACTGTTTCCTGGTCATGGTGGTGCATGGGATCGTTTAGATTCACATATTGCTGTCGTACCTATTTTTATTTTAATAACTAATTTAATACCATGAAGAACATAGTTTTACTAGGAGCAACCGGCAGTATTGGAGATAGCTGTCTAAATGTGATTAGGCAAAATAAGCAGCATTTCCGTTTATTTGCCATTGGGCTTGAAAGTAACTTAGATAAAGCTCAAAAAATAGCAGAGGAGTTTAATCCAGAGCATATTTTCGTAGCCAAATCCCATATTAATAAATCACATGATTTATTCCAATCGTATCCGAATATTCTTTGCACTGAAGATGAATTACAGGGACTGATTCAAGATATAAATGTTGATATAGTAATTTCAGCAATCTCAGGCTTTGCTGGCTTAAAAGCAAGTTACTTTGCGATCGATGCCGGAAAAACTATTCTTGTCGCAAATAAAGAAAGTATTGTTGCAGCAGGGGATATTTTAATGCCACTTGCCAAGATCACAAACTCTAAAATCATTCCTGTTGATAGTGAACATAATGCTATTCATCAATGTTTTCCTCCAGAAAGAGACCTAAAAGAGATTTCTAAGATCATGATTACTGCATCGGGCGGCCCGTTTAGGGAAAAGACATTCCAGGATTTAAGCTCAGTGACCTTACAAGATGCATTGAAACATCCTACATGGAACATGGGTACTAAAATTACAATCGATTCAGCAACCTTGGTTAATAAATGCTTAGAATTAATCGAAGCACATTATCTTTTCCAAATTCCTGAATCTCAAATTGAAATTGTAGTTCACCCACAAAGTATCATTCATTCAATGGTTACATTTATTGATGGATCTACCATAGCTCAGATGAGCAATCCAAACATGGAAGTGCCGATTGCCAATGCGCTAGGATTAGACCAAAGGTTGCCCATAAATTTTGAACCAATTAATTTTTTAGGGTTAAATTTATCATTTGAACCTATTGCAGACGGAAGAGAGGTAATTTTTGAGATGGCCAGAGAGGTATGCAATAAAAAAGGAAACTTAGGAGTAATTTTTAATGCTTCGAATGAGATTGCAGTGGATGCCTTTATAAATAAAAGTATTGAATTTGTTGATATATATAAAGTAATACAGAGAACTTTTGATCACTTTTCATGTTCTAAGGTGAGTTCATTAGATGATATATTCGAATATGATAAACAAGCACGCATTCAAGCAGAGAAGGTGATAAAATCCTTACACTAAATTTTGCAATAATATGATTTATCTACTTTCAGCCATAGTATTACTAGGCGTTCTCATTGCCATACATGAATTTGGGCATTTTATTGTCGGAAGAATGTGCAAGATTCATATATATCGTTTCTCAATAGGCATGGGTCCAGTTATCTATAAAAGATTAGATAAACACGGAACTGAATTTGCTTTATCTGCTCTTCCATTGGGAGGATATGTAGCATTTCATACTGAGAAAGCTGCTGAACAAGAATTAGACTTGGTGCAGCCTTTAACCCCAGAGCAAAAAGTAAGTACTTTTGAAAGCAGACCAACATGGCAAAGAGCGCTTGTAATGCTGGCCGGTCCTATCGCTAATTTTTTACTAGCTATTGGAATTCTTTCTTTAATTTTTGCAAACTCAGTTGAACGTCAGTTCATCCCCGAAGTATCTGATATCTCATCTACATTTCTCATGAATAACTCGTCCCTTCAAGATGGTGATGTGCTAATCGCTATCAATGAAAAGAAGGTAGCTAGCCTTCAAGATATCAGATTGGAACTTCTTTCGTTGTCTGGAACAACTGGCATAATTGATTTCGTGTTTTCAAGAGATCTCAATAAGTCAGAATTTAAAGTATCTGTCCCAGTAGAAAATTATCTCTCTGATCCGGACCAGCAAAATGCTCCAGAAAACTTTATGGGTTTTAATTTATTAATGAAGTTGCAGCCAACAGTAGGTGCAATTGCAGCAAACTCGCCAGCAAATGCAAATGGGTTAGAAGTAAATGATCGGATACTTGAGGTTGATAGTCAGTTAATTCAGTCATTTGAGGACCTTCAAATCCTTTTAAAAAATTATCAAGGGTCAGCAATCAACTTGAAGGTAGAAAGAGGAAGTCAGATTGTGTTTTTAAATATTCCATTGGGAATTAGAAAAAATACTGATGGTTTGGAAGAAAAATATATAGGAATTATGCCAGGCTTAAAAAGATCTATTTTCGCATCTTTCATGAAAGGAACATATGAAACATATAATTTAAGTGCTAAAACTTTAACTTTTGTTGGCAAAATGATTACAAGAGATTTAGGTACTCAAAATTTAAGCGGCCCAATCGGGATTGTAAAAATGGCAGGGGATACAGCTAATGCGGGATTGCTTCCATTTTTATATTTAATGGCGCTGTTGAGCATAAGCTTGGGTGTATTGAATCTTCTTCCAATACCAGTTTTAGATGGTGGTCAGCTGGTTATGCTTGGTGTGGAGGCCGTAAGAGGATCACCAATGCCAGAGAGAGTAGAAAATTTATTTTTTATGTTTGGTTGGGTTGCAGTTGGGTTTTTGATGATTTTTGCAATTTTTAATGACATCTCTAAATTTTTATAATCCATAAAGATGAAAAAGTTTTTCATATTTTTTTTTATGGCTGCATCTCTTTCAGCATCTGCATTTGAAGACTTTTTAATTACCGACATCAGAATTATTGGCCTTCAAAGGGTTTCAATTGGAAGCATTTTTACAGCTATCCCTGTCAGTGTTGGCGATACCATGAATAAAGAAAAAATATCTGATATTACCAGGGCACTTTTTTCTACTGGCCAGTTCAATGATATTCAAATTGCAAAAGATGGCAATGCTTTAATATTAAGCGTCTTGGAGAGGCCATCTGTTGCCTTGATAGAGCTTGAGGGTAATAAAGCATTGAAATCAGAAGATTTATTGAAAGGCCTTGAAGGTGCAGGTATTTCTCAAGGACAGGTCTATAAACGTTCGACCCTGAATGGAATGAAAAGCGAGCTAGTTCGTCAGTATTCATCTCAAGGAAGATATGGAGCAGGTGTTGAAGTTGAAACCACTGCTATGCCCAGAAACACTATCAATTTAAAAATTATTATTGATGAAGGCGAAAGTGCCTCAATAAAAAAAGTAAATATTATAGGCAATGAAATTTTTTCTGACGACGACTTAAAACAAGGTTTTGAGCTTAAGGAAGGAAAATGGTATGCATTCTTATCAAATAATGATAAGTACTCCAGAGAAAAGCTTGAAGGTGACATAGAAAATTTAGAATCCTATTATCTTGATAGAGGGTATTTAAAATTTTCAATCGAATCCTCTCAAGTTTCTATCTCAAAGAACAAAGAAGATGTATTTATTACATTGAGCCTTAGCGAGGGAGTTCAATATAAGATTAATGATGTTAATGTGATTGGCGACATGCCTTTAAATGAAGATTTGTACCTTCCAATAATGGAAAGTCAAAAAGATCAGATTTATTCCCAAGCCCAGATAACTCAAATTGAGGAGTATTTAGTCAATCTCCTGGGAAATGAGGGTTATACCTTTGCTGAGGTCACAGGTAATCCAGAGATAAATGAAGATGATCAAACTGTCGCACTGCTCTTTGTGGTCCAACCAGGTAATAGAACTTATGCTAGAAAGATTCAGTTCAGTGGCAATTATCTAACAAATGATGAGGTTTTAAGAAGAGAAATGCGCCAATTTGAGGGTGCGTGGGCTTCAGATAATCTCATTGAAGCTTCAAAAGTGCGTCTGGAAAGATTGGGGTTTTTTAAAGAGGTTGCTGTTGAAACAATTCCGGTAGCTGGTTCAGAGGATCAAGTGGACATAGAGTTTTCAGTTGAGGAGGAAAGCACTTCTTCTGTTGGGGGCTCAATTGGCTATAGTGATTTTGGAATGAATCTTGGTCTTAATCTATCAGATAATAATTTCCTTGGTTCTGGCAATCGATTCATTTTGGGGATAAATAAAAGTATTTATCAAGAGTCTTATAATGTTTCCTTCTTTGATCCATATTTCACAATGGATGGAGTAAGTAGGGGTTATAGTCTCTATTTTCGAGAGACTGATTATGGTGAATTTAACGTAGCCAACTACCTTACAAATTCACAAGGCCTAGGAGTTCAATTTGGCTATCCAATTAGTGATACGCAAAGAATTGGGCTCAATTTAAATTTTGATAACACTGATATTGATCCAGGATCATTGCCCTCAAGAGAAATTTCAGATTTCTTAGCTTCCGAAGGAACAATATTTGATGTCTTAAAAGCTCAAGCAGTATGGTCAAGAATTACATTAAACAGGGGGATGTT
Source organism: Gammaproteobacteria bacterium (assembly GCA_045564015.1). Lineage (GTDB taxonomy): Bacteria > Pseudomonadota > Gammaproteobacteria > Magnimaribacterales > D2472 > D2472. The sequence continues at coordinate 43,505 of JBJLIB010000005.1, read as the reverse complement.
TCCAACTTACGGCTCCTCAACTGATGTGATGCTGCAAGCAACTATTCCTGGCAGTGATCTTACATATTACAAAACTAATATTCGCCAAAAATTTTATCGGCCAATTGGATTTGCAAATCTAGTCTTCGGTTTTACGGGGGAGCTTGGATACATTGATACATATGGAGATACAAAAAAAACACCATTCTTTGAAAACTTTTATTCTGGAGGACCTAGATCCATAAGAGGTTTTGAATCAAATACACTTGGTCCAAGAGTTACACCGTCACCATGTTATAACTTTAATCCAGAGACGGAAGAATGTCCTCTTCTCATTGACTCGGACTTTGATGGGACGCCGGATACTATTGGACAGAACCCATATCTATATCAGCAGGCCAGAGATCCAATTGGAGGCAACTTCCTTGTTGAGGGTAGCCTGCAAATTATCTTTAAATTACCCATAATTGAAGACCAACGATCTATGCGCTCAGCTTTCTTTTTAGATTTTGGAAATGTCTTTTCAACAGACTGTCAAGATTATCAAATTAATTGTTATGAGCCCTCCGTTGATGAATTGAGATATTCAATTGGCGTAGGAGTAACTTGGATTACTGGATTTGGTCCTATGAGCTTTAGTTTTTCTCAGCCATTTAATGATGGGCCTTTTGATAAAACAGAAGAATTTCAATTTACTATAGGCACTGTCTTTTAGGTTATTAGGTAGTGTTTTTTATCTTAATTGCTATAAAATAAACCAACCATTATAGGGTGAGGGATTAAACATGAAAAAACTACTATTTGTACCATTGCTTATTGCAACAATGCTTGCTTCGTTTCCAGCATTTGCTGTGGAAGGCGTTGCGGTTATTGACATGAGAAATGCTGTCTTAGCAACTCAAGTTGCACAAGACGCATTCAAAGCCTTAGAAGAAGAAACTGAATATGCAGCAAATATTGAACGAGCAACATTGCTCCAAACTGAGCGACAAACTCTAGCTGAGAAACTCCAAAAAGATGCTGAAACTCTTTCTCAAGAAGAAATTACTGACATGCAAAGAGATATTCAAGAAAAAGGTAAAGACATAGAGTTTATTGTCGGAAAGGTGCAAGCAAAACAAAGCGAAACCGCTGACAAGGTATTTAGAGATCTAAATCCATCTCTTCAGAAGATTCTCTCTGAATTAATTGCAGCCAAAGAAGTGAAATTACTTCTTGGTAGAGAAAATGTTTTATTTGCCGATACGGCTCTTGATCTCACAGATGATGTAACATCAATGCTAGACGTCGCTGCAGCCAATGGCGCAGACAACGACTAAGTTTGTCCGGGCCATCGTATAGCCTTAGAGAATTAGCTGAAAAAGTTAAAGGCAAACTAATTGGTGATCCTAAAGTTGCCATTAGATCCATAGCTACAATTCAAAATGCATCCTCAGGATGCATTTCTTTTTTAGCTAACCCAAAATATTTTAAATTTCTTAAAGATTCATCGGCTTCCGCTGTCATTATTAGTCCAGAACTATCCAAACAGCTTGAAACTCCAGGAATCATTGTCGATGATCCATATGCTGCTTACGCAATAATCTCCTCGTTGTTTGCAAAGTACCAAAATCCATATGCTAATAAAACTATTTCTTACTTTATCCATGAAACAGCTGAAGTTCATGATTCTGTTGTAATAGGCCCCAATGTTTATATAGGTCCAGAATGTAAAATAGGTAAAAATTCTATTATTCATGCTAACTCTTCGTTGGTAATGAACGTTGAAATAGGAAAAAATACTATCATTCATTTTAATTCAATCCTCGGTTCTGATGGCTTCGGGTATGCTCCTCAGAGGGATGGATACATCAAAATTGAGCAATTAGGTAAATTGATAGTTGGGGATAATGTAGAGGTTGGAGCAGGATGTTCCATTGACAGAGGCGCAATAGACAATACTGAAATCCACAATGGAGTTAAATTAGACAACCAAGTGCATATAGCGCATAACGTAATTTTAGGTGAGAATTCTGCAATTGCTGCCTCTTGTGCAATAGCAGGCTCAACTATAATAGGTCAAAATCTTCAAATGGGAGGCCTATCTGGAATTCTTGGGCATTTAAAGATTGCTGATAATGTTCTAATTGGTGCTCACACTCTTATTACAAAAAGTATTGCTAAGCCTGGAAATTATGTCGGTATAATGCCAGCACAGCAACATAAAGAATGGGCTAAATCTTCAGTCTTCATCAAGCACAGGAAATCAAAATGAGCTATGAATTTTCAGACATACTCAAAAATCTGCCTCATAGATATCCATTTTTATTTGTTGATAAAATTGTTTCAGTTGAATTGGGTGAGACCATCCATGCGCAAAAGATCGTTTCAATAAATGAAGATTTCTTTAATGGGCATTTTCCTAATAAACCTATCATGCCTGGCGTTTTAATTATCGAGGCTCTTGCTCAAGCTGCTGGCATCCTTGGATTTATGACTATGGGTAAGACTCCTGAGGAGGGAAGTATTTATTATTTTGCTGGCGTTGATAAAGTCAGATTTAAGCATCCGGTAAGTCCTGGTGAAGCAATTGATTTGTTTGCGAACATAAGATCTGAAAAACGAGGTATTTGGAAATTTGATTGCAAGGCTGAAGTAGAAGGAAAAAATGTCTGTGAGGCAACTATACTTTGCGCAGACCGACCTAAGTAATTATGACTAATTCAGTTATTGACCCTAATTCAAAAATTGATCAATCTGTCAAAATTGGTCCATTTTGCGTCATTGGGCCCGATGTTGAAATAGGCCCAGACTGCATTCTGCATTCCCATGTTGTGATCAAAGGACCAACTAAAATTAAGGAAGGAAATATTTTCTATCAATTTTCTACCATTGGCGAGGATACTCCTGATAAAAAATATGCTGGTGAAGCAACTACCTTAGAGATTGGTAAAAATAATATCTTTCGAGAAGGTGTTACAGTTCATCGCGGTACTGTTCAGGATAAGTCTAGAACAGTTATAGGAGATGAAAATTTGTTTATGGCTTACTCACATATTGCTCATGATTGTGTGGTCGGCAATCAAAATGTATTTGCAAATACTGCTGGTTTAGCTGGCCATGTCACAGTCGGAAACAATGTGACTTTGGGTGCTGTTACTCTAGTTCATCAGTTTTGCTCCTTGGGAGATTATTCTTTCACAGGATTAAATACGTTAATTACTATGGATGTGCCGGCATTTGTAAAAGTTGCTGCTAATCCAGCGAGGCCAATAGGCCTTAATACAGTTGGAATGCAACGAAATAATTTTGACAATGATTCGGTTAATTTAGTTAAAAAAGCCTATAGAATTATTTATAGAAAAGGTTACTCTCTCGATGATGCAATCAAACATTTGTACTCATTAAATAAAGATAATAATCCAGCACTTACAATTTTTATTGCCTCAGTTGAAAAATCTGAAAGAGGCTTACTTCGATAGGTGTCACAAAAGAAGATAAAAGTAGGCATTATTGCTGCCGAGCACTCTGGCGATAGGCTGGGTTCAAAGCTTATCAAATCATTAGAAAATATTTTTGAAGTTGAGCTTTATGGTCTAGGTGGACCTGAGGTTAATGCTAATACTATAACTTCGCCTCCAGACATTGATTATCAAGATCTGCATGTTATGGGCCTGATTGATCCATTAATTAATCTTCCAAATATCCTGTCGATTAGAAAAAAGCTATTAAACCTTTTTGTTTCTATGGAAATCGATATTTTTATTGGTGTTGACTCACCTGATTTCAATATGTTTTTCCACAAAAAACTCAAACAAAAGAATGTTAAGACAATTCAAGTAGTAAGTCCCTCAGTATGGGGATGGAGAGAAAATAGAATTAAATCTATTCAAGCTTATGTGGATTTAACAATGTGCTTATTTAAGTTTGAATGCAATTTTTATGCTAAAAAAAATATGCAGAGCTTTTTCTTAGGGCATCCATTTAGCCAATTAAGCCAAAAAAGCAGTGAAGAGCTAATTTTAAAACACAGCTTAGATGCATCAAAGGATTTTATTAGTATCTTGCCAGGAAGTAGAGCAAGCGAAATTTCTCAATTGATGCCAGTTTATGTTGCGGCAGCAAAAAAACTTTATAGTTTAAATTCAAATAGATACTTTTTAATACCAGCTGCAAATACAAAATTAGCTGAGATGATTCAATCAACAAAAGGCATTAATGAAATTCCTCACCAACTATCTATTGATTCAGCTCAGGATTATCTTGCCTTATCCTCTATTTCAATTGTCACCTCTGGGACAGCATCATTAGAAGCAGCAGTTTTGGGCTCAGTTCCTATTATTTGTTATAAAACTAATAAGGTAAATTATGCGATTTTGAGCAGATTGGTTAGGACTCCATATGTTGGGCTGCCAAATTTGCTGCTGCAGGAACATATTTTTCCTGAATTGATTCAAAATGATTTATCGCCAGACTCAATTGTAAATAGTTTTTCTAAAATAGTATCTAAACCTGAACAATATCAATCTTGTCTCCCAGATATCAAGAATTCTATTCGTGGAGAAGGTTTTGAAGTTGCTGCCAATGTAATTAATGACTTACTGTGATTATTGCTGGAGTTGATGAAGTTGGAAGAGGCTGTTTAGCTGGTCCTGTTACAGCGGCAGCTGTCATTTTAAAGAATCCTATATTAGGTTTAAGAGATTCAAAGGAAATCTCTCCTTCTAAGAGGGAGACGTTATCTCAAACAATCATAGCGCAATCTCTTTATAGTTTTGCCAGTATCTCAAATGATAAAATTGACGAGATAAATATTCATCAAGCATCATTGCTTGCTATGCAAAAAGCTATAATGAATTTACCCATTACACCAGATTTGGTTTATGTTGATGGTAAATTTACTCCAAATATTGAGGTAAATTGTAAGGCAGTAGTCGGGGGTGATAAGCTAATTCCAGAAATTTCAGCAGCCTCAATTATTGCAAAAGTACATAGAGATGATTTTATGAAAGAGTTAGATAAAAAATACCCAATTTATGATTTTGCAAAAAACAAGGGTTATGGAACTGCCTATCACCTAACCGCTCTAAAAGAATCTGGCTATTCATCCTTTCACCGTAAGTCATTTAAAGGGGTCATTGTTTAATTTTATGGAAACTTCTTTTATTCATCTTAGAGTTTCCTCAGAATTCAGTATCTCTAGGGGGTTACTGAGAATCAATGAGATCATTGAAAATGCACAGAAGCTTAATATGCCAGCAGTCGCCCTCACTGATTTAAATAATATGTTTGGCATGGTTAAATTCTTCAAGAAGGCAGAAGCAGAAGGGATTAAACCTCTTGCAGGGACAACTCTTAATTTAAAAGCACATTCTGGAGAATTCGGTGAGATTCTTTGCCTTGCAAAAAATAATGATGGATTAAAGTCTTTGATGGGGATTATCTCAAAGTCTCAACTCCAGCAAGAAAATGGTTATATTTCTGTAACTTTCGAGGATTTAAGTAGCTGTACAGGGAATATTGTCGTTATTGCAGGCGGCCCCTCATCGACTATTTTCAATCTAGCTAAACTGAAGAAAAATCAAGATTTAAAAGCTGAATTACTCTCTTTTAAAGAGACTTTTGGAGATGATTTTTGTATTGAGCTTCAAAGAGTGGGTAGAAGCTTTGAGGAAGAATTTATTCAATGTATATTGCCATTAGCATCTGAATTTAGCATTCCGGTTGTCGTATCCAATGACATAATGTTCTCTCGCAAAGAAGATTTTGACATTCATGAGACGAAAGTATGTATCAATACTGGTAAAACATTGAATGATTCAAATCGAGAGAGGCTTTTTAGCCCCGAGCAATTTTTTAAATCTACAAAGGATATATCTAACTTATTTAGTGATTGTGACCCTGATACTTTAATTAATAATACTCTAGCTATTGCACAAAAATGCAATGTATCGCTCACAACAGACCAATATTTTTTGCCAGAATATCCAGTTCCTAAAGATCATGATTTTAATTCTTTTTTATCGGAGCTTTCTAAAACACAGCTGGATAAAATTATTGCATCTTACTCAGAAGATGAAAAAGTACTTTATTTAAAACGTTTGGATTATGAGTTAGCTCAAATCCATGCAACTGGATTCTCTAGTTATTTTTTAATCGTTGCAGATTTTATTCAATGGTCTAAAGATAATGATGTTCCAGTTGGTCCAGGCAGGGGATCAGGAGCCGGTTCTTTGGTTGCATATGCTCTTGGTATTACAGCTCTAGATCCTATTGAACATAATCTTCTATTTGAAAGATTCATTAATCCTGAAAGAATATCGATGCCAGATTTTGATATTGATTTTTGCATGGATAAAAGAGATATGGTTATTGATTATGTAGGACAGAAATATGGGAAATCTGCTGTATCTCAGATTGCAACATTCGGTACCATGGCTGCAAGAGCAGTGGTTAGAGATGTGGCTAGAGCTTTAGGCAAACCTTATGCTTTGGGTGACCGAATTTCAAAGATGATTCCATTCATTCCAGGTATGACTCTAGAAAAAGCTATCAATTCTCAGCCTCTATTTAAGAGAATGATTCAGGAGGAAGAAGAGGTTTCTGAGATCATGGATTTAGCATACAAACTTGAAGGAATCGCGAGGAATGTGGGTAAGCATGCAGGAGGAATAGTAATAGCTCCTGGATCGATAGCAGATTTTTGTCCTACTTACTTTGATCCTCAGTCTGACTCACTGATGACTCAGTTTGATAAAGATGATGTGGAGACTATTGGATTGGTTAAATTTGACTTTCTGGGGTTAAGAACTCTTACAGTAATAGATCGAGCCGTAAAAACCATTAATCAATCTCTAACTGAAAAAAAGGAGAAAATTTTAGATCTCAATTCATTAACACTAGATGATCCTAAGGTTTTTGAGTTACTAGCCTCAGGAAGAACTACAGCAGTATTCCAACTAGAGTCAACGGGTATGAGAGAGTTGATTCGAAGATTGAAGCCAACTAAATTTGAAGAGATAGTTGCTTTGCTTGCTTTATATAGGCCTGGTCCTTTGGAATCAGGCATGCATGATGAATTTGTTGATAGAAAGCATGGAAAGAGTAATGTAACTTTTCCGCATGAATTGCTTGCACCAGTATTATCAGAGACCTATGGAGTAATTTTGTATCAAGAGCAGGTTATGCAAGCTGCGCAGGTTTTAGCGGGTTATTCTCTTGGCCAGGCCGATATTTTACGCAGAGCGATGGGCAAGAAGAAAGTTGAAGAGATGGAGCAACAAAGGCAAATATTTGTCGATGGCTGCTCTCAAAATGATATTAAAAAGGCCACTGCTGAGAAAATATTTGATCTTATTGAAAAATTTGCAGGCTATGGATTTAATAAATCTCATTCTGCAGCCTATGCAATGATTTCTTATCAAACTGCATATCTAAAGACATATTTTCCTGAACATTTTATGGCAGCTGTTTTATCAACTGAGCTAGGTAATACCGACAAGATTAATACTCTTATTAATGAATGCAAGGAGATGAAAATAAAAGTATTAACTCCTGATATCAAAACTAGCAATAAGCATTTTAATGTTAATGCAGATCTCCATATCAAATATGGATTAGGCGCAATTAAGGGAGTGGCAGATTCTTTTATAGATCATGTGATTGAAGTAAGAAAAAATAGTTCTTTTAAAGATCTTTTTGATCTTACAAAAAAAGTAAATATTCGATTGGGAGGTAAAAAATCTATTGAAGCTTTGACTAAAGCTGGGGCATTTGATCAATTAGCTCCATCAAGATCTATAGCATTGGCATGTATGGAAGACATGTTAAGAGAGGGCCAGAAAAACAGCGCACAAATGGCTGGAACATCCGATCTTTTTGCTTCAATGGAAGAAACATTTGATCCATATGAAAAATATGTCAATGTAAAAGATTTATCAAAAGAGGATTTGCTCAATCATGAGAAGGACGCACTTGGATATTACTTTTCTGGCCATCCAGTAATTGCAATCGAGGGCATGGTTGAGAATCTAAGATCACATACGATAAGTCAAGTAACGGACGATATTAACAGAGTCAAGATAGTTGGCTTGCTAAATTCATATAGACAAATCAGAGATCGTTCAAACAAACAAATTGCTTTTATTAGTTTTGATGATGGAACTGGTGCCATGGAAGGAACAATTAGTACGGATGTTTTAGAGAAGTATCATTTATTGTTGAAAGCAAACTCAATTCTTATTTTTGCAGGCTCAGTGGAAATTGATGATTATAAATCTAAGGAATTAAATCGGAGAATGTACAAGATGAAAGTAGGGTCAGTGACTTCACTGGAATCACAAATGAGTCAAGGCAATAAATCCATCATGATAGATGTAAGAAATCATCCAAATGATTTCATTCAATCCAATATGACAAGTTTAAAAAATTTGAATGGAGATTTCTGGAAGCACGGAAACTGCAAAATACATTTAAAAATTCTTCATGAGGACTCAGAGGCTATAATAGAGCTTGGGGAAGAATTTAAACTTATGCCTTCGTCTGAAAATATCAAAATACTTAAGGATATGTTCGGCGATGAGGCAATTAAATTAATTACATGAGCATTAATATTTTAGAGTTCGAAAAACCAATAGCAGAAGTTGCTGAGAAGATAGAAGCTTTGCAACTGGCCGCTTCAGATAATCCAGAGCTTTTACCTCAGATAGATAAGTTAAAATCTCAACAAGCAGCATTAACAAAGAAAATTTATTCTAAGTTATCTACATGGCAAAAAGTTCAGGTTGCAAGACACCCAAGTAGACCGCATACACTGGATTTTATTGAAAGAATATTTGATGAGTTTGAGGAGCTTCATGGTGATCGGCAATTCGCTGACGACGCCTCATTGGTTGGAGGTATTGCAAAATTAGAAGGCATGCCTGTAATGATTATTGGGCACGAAAAAGGACGAGACACCGATGAAAAAGTGAAGAGAAACTTTGGGATGCCTCAACCAGAGGGTTACAGAAAAGCTAAACGCTTGATGCGCCTCGCTGAACGATTTAATATGCCGGTCATTACATTTATTGACACTGCAGGAGCGTATCCTGGTGTAGAGGGCGAAGAAAGAGGGCAGAGTGAAGCAATTGCAAGAAATCTTGCCACTATGTCTAGTCTTAAAACAAAAATTTTAGTTGTAGTTTCAGGCGAAGGAGGCTCTGGAGGAGCCTTGGCACTTGGTGTAGGTGATCATATTGCTATTTTAGAATATGGAACTTACTCAGTAGCATCTCCAGAAGCATGTGCTTCAATAGTTTGGAGAGAATCAGATAAGGCTCCTGAAGCTGCCGAAGCTATGAAAGTTGGAGCAAACGACCTAAAAAAAATTGGCATTGTTGATGAGATTATTGATGAGCCAATTGGAGGAGCCCATCAAGACTATGACATGGTTTCAGCAAACATCAAATCATCTTTATTGACGAATATCGCAGAGCTATCTAAATTTTCTCAAGAGGAGTTACTTCAAAGACGCTATCAACGCTTGCTTAAAATTGGTGCCTGATTTTGTTTGATCCCAAAGCCTTCCTTGATTTAGTCGATCCTAATCAAAATATTATTGTGGCCTTCAGCGGTGGTGGAGATTCTTCTGCACTTTTGCATTTTTGTTATGAGCTTCAGCAGAAAAAACTTTTGCATGGCAGCCTCTCTGCAATCCACGTAAACCATTCATTGCATAAAGCCTCAAATGAATGGGAAGATCACTGCAAAATATTTTGTCAGGAAAGAAATATTCCTTTTGAGAGTCATGTTGTCAATATAAATAAAAAAAAATCAGGTCTTGAGTCAGCTGCAAGAAATGCTAGATATAAAATTTTTAACGACTCGCTTCAATTCAATGACCAATTATTGATGGCCCATCACGCAGATGATGTGGCCGAAACAATTTTATTTAGACTTTTTCGAGGCACAGGAATAGATGGCCTGCAAGGGCCAATGAAAAAACGCATATTGGGAGAGGGAGTGCTTTTAAGACCTTGGCTTGGCTATGCCAAATCTGATCTCATCCAATACTTATCAACTAAAAATATAGAATTTATCTCTGACGATACTAATTTTGAAGATAATCAGGATCGTAACTTTATTCGAAATGAAGTGCTTAAGATGGCTTCAAATCGTTGGCCTAAAGCAAGCATGCAAATTCAACAAACAGCTGAGCTAGTTTCAAAGCATAAAAAAGCCCATGATTTTTTACTTGATCAGCAATTTGGAGAAAATATTAGAGGCCTTAAATTACATAGAAAATTCTTACTTGATCTCGAGGAAGATACTTGTATAGAAGTAATTAGATATTGGATAAAAATTAATAATATGGCCATGCCAAATAAAAGAATAATCAGTGAAATTTTAAAAGCATTTATTTATTCTAATCCTAGCCCAAAAACAAAGGTGAATTGGTCAAGAGCAGATAATGATCAAAAGAATGCTTTTTTAACTTTTTATGATGGTGATTTGATCTTAAATGAGAAATAATCAATTAATTCGGAGAGAAATATGAGTTATGAAACTATAAGTTTAGACGTTGAAAATAGGGTGGCTACTATTACGATTAATCGTCCAAAAATGATGAATGCATTTAATGAACAGCTTGTTTGGGATATGGGAGAGGCAACTGAAAAAGTAAAAAATGATTCTCAAATCAGGGTGTTGGTAATAACTGGAGAGGGTAGAGGCTTTTCTGCTGGTGCTGACTTAACTGAGAGAGATGCATCCTGGTCAGATACCAAGGATGCTTTATTGAGAGGCTATCATCCTTTTTTAAAGAATATAATTGAAATGCCTAAACCAGTGATTGGTTCAATAAATGGCGCTGCTGCTGGCATTGGGGCTGCATTGGCTATGGCGTGTGATTTAAGAATAATGGCCAAAGATGCATATATCATGTCTGTTTTTAGCAATATCGCATTGGTGCCTGATGGTGGACTTAGTTTTCTCTTAACAAGAGCCATTGGTTATGCTCGAGCTTTAGAATATGCAATTGAAGCAAAGAAAATATCTTCTACTGATTGTTTGAGCATGGGTATTGCTAACAAAGTAGTGGAATTAGATGAGCTAACTAGTGAAACTAAAAAATGGGCTGAGCATCTGTCCAAGAGATCACCACAAGCTTTATCATTAACTAAAAAATTGATGAATGATTCGTTAACCCAGTCTTATGATGAAACTTTTAATGCAGAAGCCGAAGCGCAAAATAATATTTTTGGCTCCGCAGAAAACATGGAAGGGGTTACAGCTTTCTTAGAAAAGCGTCAGCCTGACTTTAAGTAATTAGTTTATTGAGTCCAGCCACAATGGCTTGAAAAGAGGCCTTTACAGTATTGCCATCAATACCAGCACCCCACTCATTTTGACCTTCTTGAGTTAATTCAATGTATGCAGCAGCTTTAGCATCAGCACCTGAGGTAACAGAATGTTGATGATAGTCAGAGACGGTAATTGATGTTGAGAAATGATGATTGACCGCAGATACAAAAGCCTCAATAGGACCTCCGCCAACTCCAGCAAGAGTGACTTCATCCTTTTGATCTTTTAATGTAATTTCTACTTTATCGGATGTATTCCCCTCAGAATCTTCTGTTGACGATAAAGCATAATTAATTAATTTAAGTTTGCCTTCAGTAGCTATGTAGTTTTTTTCAAAAACTTTCCATATATCTCGAGACATCACTTCTTTTCCAGTTTCGTCAGCAACCTTTTGGACTTTTTCGCTTAGATTGATTTGCAGCCTTCTAGGTAGAGATACACCATGATCCTTTTCAAGAATAAATGCTATTCCGCCTTTGCCTGATTGTGAATTGATTCTTACAACTGCCTCATATGATCTACCGAGATCTGCTGGATCAATAGGCAGATAGGGTACTTCCCACTCTGGGTTGTTTGACTTCTCTAGAGCGTTAAGACCTTTTTTAATCGCATCTTGATGAGACCCAGAAAAGGCAGTGAAAACAAGATCTCCCGCATACGGATGTCTTGGATGAACTGGAAGTTGATTGCAGTACTCAACTTCTCTAATCACTGAATTAATATCAGAAAAATCAAGCTCTGGATCTATTCCCTGAGTTAACAGATTGAGTGCAATGGTAACAATATCAACATTACCAGTTCTCTCTCCATTTCCAAATAAGGTTCCTTCCACTCTATCAGCGCCAGCCATTAGGCCAAACTCAGAGGCTGCAACTGCTGTTCCGCGATCATTGTGCGGATGCAATGAAAGAGAAATACTTTCTCGATTCATTAAATTTTCATTCATCCACTCTATTTGATCGCCATAGACATTAGGAGTTGCCATCTCCACAGTCGCAGGAAGATTGATGATGATTTTTTCAGAAGACACGTCTTTTAAAATATCTACTACAGCATCACAAACTTCTGCTGCGTATTCGAGTTCTGTGCCAGTAAAACTTTCAGGAGAGTATTCAAAAGACCATTTTGTTTCAGGATTAGCCAATGCAAGTTCTTTTACAAGTAATGCACCATCTGTTGCAATTTTTTTAATGCCTTCTTTGTCTTGATCAAAAACAACTTTTCTTTGCAGGGTAGAGGTTGAATTATAAAAATGAACAATAGCCTGCGAAGCACCTTTAAGAGACTCAAAAGTCCTTTCAATAATGTGATCACGCGCTTGAGTTAGCACCTGAATTGTAACGTCAGAGGGAATCTTTTTTTCTTCAATTAACCATCTTACAAATTCAAAATCAGTTTCAGATGCTGCCGGGAAACCCACCTCAATTTCTTTAAATCCAAGATCACAAAGCAGTTTAAACATTCGTTTTTTTCTTTCATGGCCCATGGGTTCAATGAGAGCTTGATTTCCATCGCGCAGATCAACTGAGCACCATCTCGGTGCTGATTGAATAACTTCATTTGGCCAATTTCTTCCCTTCAAAGGAATAGGCTCAAAAGGTTTGTATTTTTTTATTAAATCTTTCATGATTGCTTTTGTGATGCTATCAAATAAATCTCAGTATATTCTCTCTAAAATTGGCATCCCTCTATTTGAGGATGCAAAAAATCCTACTAAAAATGATGAAATTAACATCTACTTCTTTCAAAAGGACAATATTCTAACATTACATGCTAATTCTGTAGATGAATACTCAGAAAAAGAGATAAAGTTACTTGAAGCCATTATTGAGGCAATTCATGGCCCCAACCAATCGGCCTCTCAAGGAGTTGTAACTTCTTCCTCTCGAGAACCTTTTAATACAAAAGATTTTAAAGTCTCTTCTGATCTTAAAGCTACTTTAGTCTTTTGTGAGTTAAATAATTTATTTGATGGGCTAGACTTCATAGTTTCACCGACCTTAGAGGACATGCTAGCTAATCCAGATCTTAAGAAAGATCTTTGGAGCAAACTCAAGCCTTTGCAATCAACCTAAATGATTACTTCGATTAGGCCTGCCAGCTTAGAAGATGTTTTAGCTATTGTGGAAATAGAAAAAAAGACGAATCAAATGCCATGGTCAAAAGCACAATTTCTTTCCTCAATGGAAGTCGGTCATTATTCAGCAGTTATGCATGAAGAGAATGAAATTTTAGGATTTGCCATCTATTCCCCAATTATCCCTGAATCACATTTATTAAACATTGCCATCGATCCAGCTCACCAAGGCAAGGGTCTTGGAGATAAGCTGCTGCAACAAATCATTCTTCAAAATAAAACAATTGGAGTGAAGGTGATTTCGCTTGAGGTGAGAGTTTCTAATTTACCAGCAATAACTTTATATGAAAAAAGAGGATTCCATAAAGATGCCATTCGACCAAATTATTATAGCGGCTCTCCAAAAGAAGATGCTTTGCTAATGAGTTTAAAGATTTAGCTTAGAGAATTTTTTCTAACTCAGATTCGATTGCTGATTCCCCATCTTTGGGAGCAAATCTTTTAACAACCTGACCGTCTTTGTTAACAAGAAACTTAGTGAAATTCCATTTGACTGCCTCTGTGCCAAGAATCCCAGGAGACTCATGCTTGAGATATTTAAATAAGGGGCTTGCATTTGAACCATTAACCTCAATTTTGTCGAACATCTTAAAGGAGACATTGAATGTAAGATCGCAGAAAGATTGAATCTCTTCATTGGTTCCAGCTTCTTGGGCACCAAATTGATTGCAAGGAAAGCCCAGCACTTCCAAGCCTTGATCTTTGTATTTTTCATAGAGACTTTGAAGATCTTTGTATTGAGGAGTAAATCCACATTTACTAGCAACATTCACGATTAATAGTGTTTTTCCTTGATAGTTGCTTAGATCCACTGAATTTAATTCAATGTCTTTAACGCTTATGTTGTATAACTCACTCATGCAGAACTCCTAATTTTGAATTTAGATTATACGGAATAAAACAAATATAATCATCGGATGGAAATTAAATGGAAATCGTACTCTGCGCTCACAAAAGATGAATTATATGCATTGCTCAATCTTCGTCAGCAAGTTTTCGTTGTTGAACAAGATTGTCCATTTATTGATGCTGACTTTAAAGACCAAGATTGCGATCATCTGCTTGCCTATCAAAACAATGAGCTGGTGGGTTACCTAAGAGTTGCCAAGCCTGGAACACGTTATGAAGGGCCAGAAATTGGCAGAGTATTAACTGCTGAAAAGATTAGAAGAGAAGGTGCTGGAAAGATTTTGACTAAGGAGGCCATTGAGTTTTGTGCATCTAAGTATGCAAATTTTGAGATAGGTTTATCTGCACAATACAGACTTCTAAATTTCTATCAGGGCTTTGGTTTTGTTCCTCAGGGAGAGGTATATCTAGAGGATGATATAGAACATATCAAGATGACCTTAACCCCAACATCAAATCATAAAAATATTTTTCAATGGAGGTTTGGAATTCATCCATTGTTAATTTTAGGTGGAATCATCTCCATTGGAATTATAGGCTCAAGTTTTGTCAAAGAGATTGATGTCTCTCAGCTAAATTGGGTTGCTAAAATTGATGAGAGGGCAATTTCAAAAGAAAAGTATGAGATTTATTTAGAATCAATTGCTCAATCAAGGAAAACCGGATTAATAGACTCAGATCCAGATAATATCCTCGAAAGAATGATCGATGAGGAGTTATTGATCCAGCGAGGCATTGATCTTGGAATGATTGAGAATGATACAGAGATTAGAAGCACAATTATTCAAAAAATGATTGGCTCAATCATCGCTGAGACAAATGATTTACGCATTTCGAGGCAAGATCTTGAAGACTTCTATTCTGTTAACAAGGATTTGTTTACGCCCAGTCCTAAGTTGCAACTTTTAAAGCTAAGCTTTAGTGGCAATCAAAAGATCTCTGGCAATCAAGCAAGAGATTTGCTTATTGCAGGCGATCTTGTTGCTGCAAAGTTGCTTGCTGAAAATGAAGTTATTAGCCTGCCTAATGTTTTGTTGCCGGCAATGAAAATTAGGGAATACATTGGACCCTCTCTCACCCAGATTGCATTGAGCCTAGAGGAAGGTGAAGTAAGTGAGTTGATAGAGCTTGATGGAAATTTTCATTTATTAGTGCCACTGCAAAAAATTATATCTAGCGCGCCTGAGTTTAATGATGTCTATCAGCAGGTGGAGTCTGAATTTATTCGATTTAAGGGAGAGGAGTTATTAGACGAATATTTAGAAGATCTCAGAAATTGGTATGACGTTGTTAAAGCAAATGACCTCTAAAAAACTGTTACTTTTATTTATCTTTCAGCTCTTGTTGCCGCTGGAAGCTCATAATCGTAGTGAATCTTATTCAAAGTTTCAGTTTCTCAACCTTGAAAGTGGAGTTGAGGTTAGGATCACGGGAACAATTAAGCGGGGTATTTTTGAAGCTTTAAATCCAGGTATAAAATTTCAATCATATGAAGATTTTATAAATTATTTGGGTGATGCGATTTTCCTTGGCGATACATGCACGCTCAATCAACCAGTAGAGTTCAATGAAAATAATGCAGCTGGCGTTTTAAAATTTTATTGGGATTTTCAGTGCTCAACATTACCATCCACTGTCTCAATTTCTTTATTTCAAGATCTAGGCGTTACTCATACCCACATTGCCAGGGGAGTAATAGATGGTGAAACCATTCCTGAATTTATGTTTGCAAGTCAAACCGATGTTTGGCAGATCAATTCTTTATCTCAATCCAACAGAAATCAAAGCTCCTATTGGGGTTATATAGTTTCAGGTATCGAGCATATTCTCAGTGGCTGGGATCATTTAGCATTTTTGCTTGGCCTCATTCTGTTATATCAGGGTAGAAACCTCGTTATTGCTATTACTGGATTTACCATCGGACACAGCTTAACCCTTGGTCTTGGTGCTATGAATGTTTTGAGAGTGCACTCAGAAATGGTTGAGATTTTAATAGGATTTTCAATATTGCTTTTAGCTGTTGAAAAGTTTTTTAAGCATCATTATGAATTTGATAAGGGGATCAAACATTTGATATTCGCATCTATTGCGTTATTACCATTAGCAATATTTGGAGTCCTAGAGCCTCTGCTAATATTAGGCTTAGCATTATTTTTGACAGTTTATTTGAGCTTAACGCATCATTATTCTTCGCCATGGATCCCCTTGATGATTACTGTATTTTTTGGATTAATTCATGGACTGGGATTTGCTTCCTCAATTGCAGAAGTAGGTATCCCTCAAGATCGATTGTGGCAGATAATCTTGAGTTTTAATCTTGGAGTTGAGTTGGGTCAGTTAGCTGTAGCTTTTGGAATACTGGGATTATTTGCATTAGCAAAACATTATTTTTCTCAGTCTTATTTCGGCTCTATTCATAATATTACGGGTGCTGTAGTATTCTCTATGGGAACTTTTTGGTTTGTTACCAGGGCTATGGGAATATGAAATTTGCAATACCTCTATCAATGTTACCAATGGATGAAATAAAACCATTGGGTATAGCTGCTGATGAGATTGGGTATGATTTCCTTGCTGTTTCAGATCATTTAATTCATCCAGAAAATTTTTCAGTGCCTTACCCATACACAGACGATGGAAGTGTGAGATGGGAGCAAGGTACTGATTGGCCAGACCCCATAAACTCATTGTCTTTTCTTGCTGGAGCTACAAAAAAAATTCGATTTTATACAAGCGTCTATGTTCTTCCTGCTAGAAATCCACTCAGAGTAGCCAAAGAGGTATCCACTCTTGATGCAGTGTCTAATGGACGGTTTGATTTGGGAATAGGCATGGGGTGGATGCCAGAAGAATTTGAAGCAGGAGGTCAAGAGTTTCGACGCAGAGGAGCCCGAGCTGACGAAATGCTTGAAATTATGAAGTTACTTTGGTCGGGAGAGATGGTTGATTTCAAAGGCCAATTTTTTAATTTTAAAAAATTAGAGATGTTGCCAGCACCAAAAACAGATATTCCTATTTATGTTGGTGGCTTTTCTGAGCCAGCTCTTAACAGAGCAGCAAAGCATGATGGCTGGATTTCAGATATGCACAGTTTGAGTGAGCTTGAGGTCTTAATGGCAAAATTAAATGATAAAAGACAAGAGCTTCCTTCTAAAGAAAATTATGAGTACATTTGTTTTAGTTGCTGGGATGCTTTTAGCCTTGAGGGCTTTGGGCAAATGAAAGATCTAGGTGTGACGACCATGACCACATACCCATGGATGCTTTATGGGACGATGAATGATGCCCCTTTAGAGGAAAAGATCAAAGGCATGGAAAACTTTTATAATGAAATTGTTTGCCAGCTAAAGTAAAGACCCTCCAATGCATTCGTCCCTTTCGAAATCCTAGACTTGCTATAATAAGCTCATGAAAGTAGTCAGGCTGGTTAAGAACTCAGATTTCAAGAATGTTGAGCATTTGGTTAAGCATTCTGGCAAAGGCATGACGACAATGCCAAAGACTCCGCAAGAGATTAAAGAAAGAATTTCCTGGTCAGAAAGGTCTCGTAATAAAAAAGCAAATAAACCTAATCAAGATAGCTATTTGTTTGTTCTAGAAGACAATGGCAGGATCGTAGGCTTGTCAGCTATTTATACTTCAGTTTCTTTAAAAAAACCTTCAGTATTTTTTAAGAAATCTATCTCAAAACTTGAATCAAAATCTTTAAATTTCACCAAAGATCTGGATGTATTAGCACTGCATTTATGCAAAAAACCTTATTCTGAATTAGGCACTCTATTTCTCAAGCCTGCTTTTCGGGGCAAGGGTAGAGGTTCATTGCTTTCTTTTTCTAGGTTTATATTTATGTCAGCTCATCAAAAAAGATTTGATCCTACTGCGTTTGTAGAGATCAGAGGTTTTAAAAATGCCAAGGATGAGTCTTATTTTTGGAATTCCTTTAGTAATACTTTTTTTAATCTAGATTTTTTTAAAGCCGATGAGATTAGCTATATTGATAATCATTTTATTATGGAATCAATTCCTAAATATCCATTCATTATTGAGCACATGCCAAGAAAAGTTCAAAGAGTGATAGGTAAACCTCATCCCAATGCCATGCCAGCATACTCTTTGCTTAGGAAGCAAAATTTTAGACCGAATGGATTGATTGACGTCCTGGATGGGGGGCCTTGCTTGGAGGCGAAGATTAAGGATATTCCTTTAGTTAAATCTGCAAAACTGTTTTCCATTGAGATTAAAAGAAATATTAACTTTGATCGGTTTGGTTTTATTGCCAACCCATCCATTGATGCTTTTGCGGTAGTTAAAGAAAATTATGCTTTTGATAAAGATAAGAAGGTGCTTTTCATCTCAGCCAAAGTAGCAAAGGCTTTGAATTTAAAACCAGGCTCTCTAGCGCAGGTCAACTAATGCTTTACATACAAAATCAATGGTCTTTGGGTAAAGGCAAGTTATTTAAATCCATGAATCCTTTGACGGGTGAGATAGTTTGGGAGGGTAATTTTGCCAATGCATCCCAACTAAATGCAGCAATGCATGCTGCCCATAAGAGTCATGAAGAGTGGTCGACTGAATCCATCCAAACAAGAATAAAAATTATTAGAAAATTTTATGCTTTGCTTGAAAAGAACAAGCTGCCAATAACTAAGCTTATTTCAACAGAAACTGGCAAAACTCATGCTGATGCTGCTTCTGAGGTTGCAGCCACACTAGCTAAATTAAATAACTCAATTCTCGCATTCAAAAAGCGAACAGGCTCTCAAAAGAATTCTATTGGAACTATGGAAGCCACTCTCCAACATTCATCACATGGTGTAATGTCAGTTGTGGGACCATTTAATTTCCCATTGCACCTACCCAATGGGCACATAACCCCAGCACTTATTGCTGGAAATACGATTGTGTATAAGCCAAGCGAGTCGACCCCCATGGTTGCAGAGTACATGATGATGCTATGGGATAAAGCGGGATTGCCTGCCGGCGCCATCAATATGATTCATGGCGGCAAAGACATAGTGCAAGGCCTTTGCAAACATTCCCTAAATAAGGGATTGCTTTTCACTGGCAGCTACAAAGTTGGTAAACAAATTAATAAAATCATGGCCGATTATCCGGAAAAAATTCTAGCTTTAGAATTGGGAGGCAATAATCCGTTGGTGGTTTGGTCAACCAAAAAACTTAATGCAGCAGCAGACCTTATTTTTGAATCCGCATTTATTTCTTCGGGTCAACGTTGCACCTGTGCGCGTCGGCTTATTCTTCCAAATAATAAAAATGGCAAGAAAATTTTAGCTAAATTAAAACAAAAAATTCAATCACTCTCATATGCTGACCCATTAGATCTTTACTATGGTCCATTAATCTCACCAAAAGCAACTGAGGGATTTTTAGCTTTTCAAGACAAGCTTATTCACTTAGGCGCTAAAACCATTCTTAAAGCAAGAAAAGTGAGGGGCTCATTCAACTTGGTAACGCCTAGTCTTATTAACATTACCGGAATGACTAAATCTTATGATGAGGAAAATTTTGGTCCCATGCTGCAGATATTTTTTGCTGACACCTTTGATGAGGCAGTGGCAGAAGCAAATAATACAAAATATGGTTTAGCCGCAGGGCTCATCTCGGATAATGAAAAGTTGTTTGATGGATTTGTGCGAAGAATTAATGCCGGTGTCATTAATTTTAATTCAACCACAACTGGTGCATCCGGAGCTTTTCCATTTGGTGGAATAGGCAGAAGTGGCAATCTTAGGCCTGCAGGTTTTTATGCTGCAGATTATTGTGCATGGCCCAAGGCCTCCATCATTAAAAAATTATAGATGACATATTCAGGGGAGATTAATTTTGATGGGCTAATTGGACCGACTCACAACTATGCTGGTTTATCTCAAGGCAATTTAGCCTCACAAAAATATTTCAATCAAACTTCCAATCCTCAAGCTGCAGCCTTACAGGGCTTAGATAAAATGAGGCTCATTATGGACCAAGGGATTCCACAGGGATTTTTCTTGCCACATGAGCGCCCACATTTACATACCCTCAGAAAACTTGGATTTGGAGGCACTGACGAGGAGGTCATTAATCAAGCAGCAAAACGAAATCCTGCTTTATTAAAAAATGTTTATTCAGCCTCATCAATGTGGGCAGCCAATGCGGCTACTTTTTCTCCTAGCATTGATAGCTATGATCAAAACATCCACATCACTCCAGCTAATTTAAACTCCATGTTTCATCGCTCTATTGAGCATGAATTTACAAAGGTTCAATTGGAGCTTATGTTTGGGGTAGCTGCCCAAGTGCATATTCCAATAAAAAATATCTCTGGATATGGTGATGAGGGTGCGGCCAATCACCTTAGAGTGAGTGCGCAGCATCTTACACCGGGCTTTCAGATTTTTGTTTTCGGAAGCTCTGCATTTGAAGTTCATCAAGGCATCATTGCTCGCCAAGCAGAAGAAATCTCTCAAGCGGTTTCCTCTCAGCATCAACTTGATCCAGATAGAGTGTTGTTTTTAAAACAAAACGAACAAGCCATTAATTCAGGTAGTTTTCATAATGATATTGTAAGCCTAGCCAACGAAGAGGTTTTTATTTTTCATCAAGAAGCATTTGCAGATAGAGTTGAATTAGAAAGAGCATTGCATCACCTCAAAGATCATGTCAAAGGCTTTCATCCTATTGAGATTCTCTCCGAAGATATCTCTCTCGATAACCTTGTATCAAGTTATTTGCTTAACTCGCAATTAATTACTGTTAAGAATAATGAGATGATGATGTTGTTGCCAGAAGAGGTTCAGAATCATCCTAACTGTATGAGATGGCTAGACGAAATTAAGACTTCATCACCCATCAAGCATCATGAGTTTGTTGATATTCGTCAAAGTATGATGAATGGAGGGGGTCCAGCCTGCTTAAGATTTAAGGCTGTAGTAAACAATGATGAGTTTGATCAGCTCAATGAAAAATTTTTACTAAGTCCAAAAAAACTTATGGATTTAAGAGCTTTGGTCAGTAAGCATTACAGGGATAAGCTTAATCCAGAGGATTTATTAGATATAAAATTAATGCAAGAGTCTTATACGTTTTTAGATGAATTGACCCAATTATTAGATTTAGGCACTCTATACAATTTCCAAAAAAATTAAATTTAGATTAAGGTATTGCCATGCTTTGGAGTCACCTTGAATTCTTTCTTGCAACCGCCCGTCATGGCACGCTTAGTGCTGCTGCTAAAGAACTGGATGTAAATCACACAACTGTTGCCAGAAGAATTGGTTCTTTAGAGAAAGAATTTCAGGTCAAGTTATTTAAAAGAAAAAATACAGGTTATGCACTCACAGAGCATGGAGCAAACCTGCTTGCAGAAGTCCGGAATATAGAGGAGATGATTAATCAAACCAAATCTAAATTTATTTCTACTCCCGAAAACATTATAGGGAAACTCTCTGTTGCTAGAACCACAGATTCAAATCGATTTAACTCAGTTCTAAAAAGATTTCAAGATTCATATCCAAATGTTGAGCTTTCAAGTTATGTGGGGACATCTGAATCTCAAATTAAAAGTTATGAGGCAGATGTCACTATATTAACTACTAGGTATCCGCCCCAAGATATGGTTGCTAAAAAAATTGGCACAACTGAAATGCACATCTATGGATCCAAGAATTACTTAAAAGATAAGGATACCAAAGATCTTGAGTCGCTTGACTGGTTATCTTTTCGAAGTGACTCAGTGAGGCCAAATACTTTTGATCTGATAAGAAGATCTGTTAAAAATCCAAATATTAAATTTGCCTCAGATTCATATAGCGAAATTCTAGAATTCACGCTTGCAGGCTCTGGAGTGGCTTTTTTAGCTGATCTAGATGTTGAAAGCAAGAAAGATATGCAAATAATCGCACCTCAAGAACATCATCAAACAGTTCATATTTGGTTAGTGTTTCACCCAGATCTTGTAAGCAATCCCAGAGTGCAGGCATTCAAAAAATTTATTATAGATAATGCCAATGTTGTAGGTATTAATTAATTTTAATTAGAGGTGATTTGTGCAAATTTGCACAATTGCAAGCTAGATTAGAACTAATTTATTCAGAATTTTTAGTTTAGACTTTTATTAGAGTGAAAAAATATTACCTATGCAATTTTTAGAATACCAAACACCGTCTGCATGGAAGTCCAAGGATTTTAAAGATTGTTCTTGGATAGATATCCTTTCAAAGAATCAAAGAGAGGAGTTACTAATGCTCGCAAAATCTCTTCCAGCCAATGAGGATGAGTGGCTGACGATTGCTAAAAGTGATTTAGCTTTAAATTATCTCAAACCAGTATTTATAAAAACTAATGAAGAGCTAGATAGGGGTAGAGGCTTCGTGCTTCTAAGGGATCTTGGTATTAATGGCGATGACATAGACCTAGCCTATAGAGTCAATTGGATTCTAGCTTTAGGATTAGGGGATGTCATAGCTCAAAATGCCAATGGAGAAGTAATAGGCGCTGTCCAAGCTGTTGTTCAGGCGGATGATAATGGTGCAAACACCAGAGGATATGTTTCAAATGCAGAGCTAAGGTTTCATTGCGATGGAGGAGATGTTGCAAGCTTAGTTTGTGTGCGGCAAGCTCCCGAGGGTGGCTTGAGCTCTTTAGTGAGTATGATTTCAATTCATAATGCAATAGTAAAAGAATGTCCGGAGCACTTAGAAACTCTATATGAGGGCTTTCATCTATATGGAAGAAAGGAGGGTGATATGGATAGTTCAATTTCTCCATTAATTCCAATTTTTATGCCTAAAAATGATCATCTACTTTGTTTTATTAATCTGAGACTTATGGAGTTACCATATGAAACTCAAGGCGAACCAATGCCACAAGAAAAAAGAGCTGCCTTAGATGCTATAGAAGAGATAGCAGAGCGCCCAGAATATAAACTGCAATTTAAACTTCAGCCAGGAGACATGCTATTGGTTCAAAACTATACATGCATGCACAAACGATCTGGCTTCACTGATGACCCAGATCCTGAAAAATCTAGATTAATGTTAAGGCTTTGGTATAACATTCGAGGAGGGCGCGGAGAGACGATTCAAGCTCCAGAAAAGCGTGCAGGTTATTTCGATAAGTCTCCCTATGTCATAAGACATAAATAGATAAAGAACCTAGTAAGAATCTTTAATTAGCTATAAATCGAGTCAAGAGATTTAGGTGTTAGGCTCTCATGCTTGATTAATTCTCAATTTCCATATTGTGCAAAAATGCACATTTATTATTTTTTATTGCGTCTTTGTGCAGATCATCTTCTATGTAATTATCAAAAAGCTTATTTCATATGGGGGAAATATAATGAAATACAATTTATCTAAATTATTATTAGTTTCAGCATTTGCTTTGCCTTTTTCAATTGTGGCTCAAGATAGTCAGATTGAAGAGGTCGTTGTGACTTCTACAAAACAAGAAAAAAGCATTCAAGATGTTCCAGCAATGATTACTGCATTAACTGCAGTTGATATTGAGCAGTCCAGCATTGAAAATATGTATGATGTTGCTGCTAATTTACCAACATTAAGGGTTGATACAAATATTAGCCCAATGGCAACAAGTATTAGAATAAGAGGTATTGGTTCAGCAGGAAATGATCCAGCCATGGAGCCCAGTGTTGCTATTTTTGTGGATGGTGTATATCTCCCAAAATCAGGCTTAGGTCTTTCTGATATTCAGAACATTGAAAGAATTGAGGTTTTACAAGGACCACAAGGAACTCTTTATGGAAAAAATGCAACTGCTGGAGTAATCAATGTCATTACGCAAGCACCCAATCTCGAAGAATCCTCTGGGTACTTTGAAGTTATAGAGTCTGATTTTAATGGTCAACGACTTCAGGGATCGGCTTCTGTGCCTTTGAGTGAAACTTCTGCCATTCGAGCTTCCTTCTCTACATATGAAAGTGATGGCTTTATGAAGAACACTAGACTTGGTACAACAGGTTATGGGGCAGATGATACCAATCTTACTCTTCGATATATGTCACAGGTATCAGATAAGTTAAAGGTTGATTTCAAATTTTCTTCGGTTGAAAGAAATACAATTACCGCTATTGATGCAAGACAAGATAATCCAATTATTAATACTGGGTATGCAATGTTTGGTCTTACTCCACCACCTCATAATGATTTAGATGATATTTATCACGCTGACTATGAACCTCCTTTCGAACTTAACCAAGATTTACTCAGCTTGAAATTAGAGTACGAATTAGGCAATGGAGTTTTAACATCTATTACTTCCATGAATGATTATGACACCGCAGGCGGAATAGATTTAGATTACACTGGGGTAGATTTGATCAGGGCATACCAAGTATGGACCGGCGAAGATTTTTCTCAAGAGTTTAGATTCAACTCTGATTTAATTAACGGCAAAGAATATATGGCTGGTTTTTTCTATCAAGATAATGATTTTCACTATGACTCGCCCGGCCTAGTTTCAGTTGGAAGTCAATTTAGTCCGTTGATTGGAGCATTGGCTCAAAACGCAGCCAACGGAGCAGCCCAACTTGGAGCTGCACTACAAGGAGCTATTGCTGCAGGACAGCCATTACCAGTTATAGGTGCTATACAGCAACAGTTTGTTGCGGCCCAATCTCAAGCGCAGTCGCTAGGTGGACTCAATGCAACAGTGAAGTCAGGAGATTCGATTGATGCTAGTCATGTCTTAAATACCAAGTCTTGGGCATTTTTTGGTCAATACACTTTGCATCATAGCGATACCCTTAGAACCACAATTGGCCTGAGATATGGCACCGAAGAGAAGACCGCAGGTTTATATGCAGTTCATAACACTCTATCTCCGCTTGTAAATGCTGGCAGAGCACCATGGCCACTAGGAGGATTCCATGGGGCGATTGATGCTGATTATGACAGAGAGGACACAGCCTTTACTTGGAGTGCAAACATTCAAAAAGATCTTTCAGATGCAGTATCTGTTTATGCAACTGCTGGAACAGCCTTTAAGTCTGGAGGGTTTAACACCTCAGGTGGTGTCAACAAAGCAGAAAGAGAGTTCAAGGAAGAAGAGGCTTTTAGCTATGAAATTGGAACAAGAATGTCTCTTGCTGATAATAGGCTAATTTTTAACGCAACTTATTTCGATATGGATCTTAAAAATCGTCAATTCACACGACAGGTTGATAATGGTGTAGGCACCATTGTTGGTAATGCACTTGAAGATGCTGAGCGCAGCGGCTTTGAAGTGAATGTTAAAGCTAGATTGCATCCAACGTTGACTGTAAGCCTAGGAATGATGAGTCTAGATGATGGTGGAAGTCAAATAGAGGGCGCTGGGCTGAGACGCACCAGCGATGAAGGAAAGAATGCATCTGTTATTCATGCTATGCCTATTGGCAATGGAAGATATTACACCAGAGTAGATTATGCATATGAAGGCGATCATGAAAACACTACTACACGTAATGCAGAGCCTCCCATAACTCGTAAAAATATAAATGCAAGAATCGGATGGTCAAATGACACCTGGGACTTTGCCTACTTTATTAAAAACTTAACAGATGAAAATGATCCATTTCTCATACAAGCTCCTAATGCTTTATTAGGAGGCACACAAGCAATTCATCCAGCATTTCCTAAAACGGTTGGTATGAGTTTGAGATATAACTTTTAGAGAAGATCCCTAGGATTTTGGATGAGAGATTCTTCCCCTCAACAAGTTTCTTAAATTCATCAAAGATCCTTAAATGGCCTCTAAATTTAGAGGCCATTTTTTTAAACCCAAGTCTAAAGATGATTTCAAAAAACAAATCTTATTCTTTAACCTTATTGATAGATAGACATGCCTTATAAATCTTTCGGAGTAGTCCTTGTTTTAATATTTGCTTATTCACTTGGCTCTTTTATTCAAGGTCAATTAGGCCTTTCATTTAATTCTGAAAGTCTCAAGAGCTTGCAAAATTGGATAGAGACTTATGAAAGAAGCGCATCAATAATTTTTTTTCTACTCGTTACTTTTAGAATTTTTATTGGGCTCAGTTCCCACAGCGTTTTAATAATAGGAGGATTAATCTTTGGATTGATTGGGGGAACTATTTTAGGGGCCTTAGGGTTATTAGCTTCCGCATTAATGCAATTTTACATAGCTAAAATTTTTGGCGCTGAGTGGATGCGATCAAAATTACAAGGAAGCTTAAAAAGTATAGAAGAACGCATCCGAGTTTATGGAGCTTTACCAGTTTTTTTGATCACGGCTCATCCAATCGGCCCACAAACGCCAGTAAATCTTGCCGGAGGATTATTGGGCATACCTATTTTTAAATTCTTTTTGGCAATATTTTTTGCAGCCCCCATAAGAGCTGGGTTTTATTCTGTTTTAGGTGCTGCAGCATTAAATTTTAGTTTTCAAGATGCTGTATTGATTGGTCTAGGTCTATTGATGCTTGCAATACTTCCTTTTTTTATTCCTGGATTCAAAAAATCTGCATTTCAACTCAATGAGCTCAATGCATACAATAAGGATGATAATCATGGTTAGGTTAAAAGATTTACCCATCTACGAACAAGAGCACTTATTAAGCAAGCTTTTACCTCCATTGGGTCCTCTTCCATGGGTTATTAATAACAAAAGCCTGAATAAGAAGAAAATTGCCATTATCACGACAGCAGGCCTCAATTATCGTAATGAAGAGAATTTTAATTTTGTAGATGCAAGTTTCAGAGCCATTCCTACTGAAACAGAAAGCAAAAACCTTCTTATGACACATAGCTCCGTTAACTTTGATAGAACTGGGTTTCAAGAAGATTTAAATATTGTATTTCCCATTGATAGATTTAAGGAGCTAGAAGATGAGGGTTTTATAGGTTCGTTGGCATCAATTAACTATAGTTTTATGGGAGCAGGCCTTCTTCCAGATGCATATGAGAAGTCAGTTAGATCACTTGCAAAAATTTTAAAACAAGATGATGTAGATGCTGTTTTTATACTTCCGGTATGTCCAAACTGCTCAAGATCAGTTTGTGGAATATCTTATTATTTAGAGTCTGAGGGTATTCAAACAACAGGAATAACATTGGTAAGAGAAATTGCTGAATCAATGAAGCCGCCAAGGCTTCTTTGGGTTAGTTTCCCTTTGGGCAGGCCTTTAGGTAAACCTAATGATGAAAAGTTTCAAAAAAAAGTAATTCGACAATCCTTAGAGTTGTTGATAAAACAGAAAGGTCCAATTCTCGATGATTGTTTATTGGAGTTAGATGATAAAAACAGCATTCCGCCACCAGCTTGCCCAATAAGTTTTAACAAGCATACTGATGATAATTCATGGTATGGGAGATTAAACTCTGAGGTCTCTTCAATGATGACTTGGTATGATTTAAGCCTTAAAAGGCGCAACAGAACTACGGTCGGCGCCTCTAAATCTACTATTATGAGAATTGTAAAAGGTCTTACAGCATGGATTGATGATCCAGAAACCTTAGCTCCAAAAGATATGGCTTGGTTAAAGTTTGCTTTGGAGGATTTAAAAGCATTCTATGGAGAGTCCCTAACTGCACAACCCGGTAATTACAACGCTGGTTATGTGGATAATATTATTTTTCATGAAACAGTTTTAGGAGAATTAATTACATACTATTTTGAATTTTTTGAGTCTGATCCTGAAACGCAACCTTTTGCAAGAACTATTGCTTCAAGAGAGCAAGTTAAAAGATCTACTGGGAGCTGGGCGATCAATAAAAAGGGTGAAATGACAAAATTGAAAGACAATGATAAAGATTAAGGTTTCTTTCTTGTCTAATATGCAGATTTAAAAACTAGATACTTGCCATTTTAGGAGAATAATTTTTAATAATGAAGTTATTTGATAGAATCCATGAACTACTTTTGATCTAATAGGTAGGTTGTATATTTAGGGGAAAAGAATTGTTTAAGAAAGTTATAGAATTTTTTAGGGTGCTAGGTGAGCTGAGATATTTAATCCCAGTCATGCGTTATAAATTTCCAGACCCTGAAGATCCAGGTTCATTAGCTCACTTGTTCCAAACCACAACAGAGCAATTCTCTCAAAGACCTTTCTTGTATTTTGAAGATGAAATGTGGACATACGATCATACCAATAAAGCAGCTAATAGCTTGGCAAGGTACCTTGTATCAACTGGTGTAAAGCATGGGGATAGAGTGGTCTTATTTATGGAGAATCGCCCAAGTTTTCTAGTTTCATTGTTGGCTTTAAATAAAATTGGCGCAATAGCTGTATTAATTAATACCAGCCTAACGGGCGACCCATTGGTTCATTGCATTAACTCTTCTGATGCAGTGAAATGTATAGTAGGCGCAGAACGAGCTGAACCTCTAGAAGGTGTCTTAAATCAAATTAACATTACAAAACAAGAAGACTTTTTATGGGCTGAAGATACCGATCAATATTCCTTACCAGATTGGGCAATCGATCTAAAAGCTCAATTAGATTTTTCTGACGATAAGAATTTAGAAGAAACAAATGCAGTAAAGATAAAAGATGTGGCCTGCTATATATTTACCTCAGGCACCACGGGTGTTCCAAAGGCAGCAATTTGCCCTAATCAAAAACTGATGGCTGCTTCAGTGAATATTAAAATAGCTGGTTACAGAATCAATGAAACAGACTGTATGCACAATAGCTTACCTCTATATCATTCAACTGGCTTGATGTTAGGTATATGTGCAGTTATTCAAGCAGGAGCATCAACATTTATAAAAAGAAAATTTTCTGCTTCCTCTTTTTGGGATGAAGTACAAAAATATAATACCACTGCTCTTGTGTACATAGGTGAGCTTTGCAGATATTTAGCCAACACAGAACCAACTCCAGCTGAGCAAAATAACCCTCTTAAAGTTATGGTTGGAAACGGCCTAAGACCTGATGTCTGGGATATCTTTAAAAATAGATTTGGGGTTAATAGGATTGTTGAAATTTATGGAGCAAGTGAAGGCAACGCTTTGTTTATGAACTTATTGAATAAGGATAAAACCATTGGCATGACCAATGCCCAAGTAGCTTTAATTGAATACGACGTTGCTGAAGATAAAATTATTAAAAATGAAGACGGGACGTGCAAAAAAATAACCAATCATGATCCAGGATTATTGATTGTTTTTATATCACCAGATTCTGTTTTTAATGGTTACACAGATGCTCAGGCCACTGAAAAGAAAATCTTGAGAGATGTTTTTGAAGAAGGAGATGCCTGGTTTAATACAGGAGACCTCATTAAAACAGTTGATGTGGGTTATGCATTGGGTAAGACTCACTATCAATTCGTCGATCGAGTTGGCGATACTTTTAGATGGAAATCAGAGAATGTCTCAACGAATGAAGTTGGTGAGATTTTAAATGGCTTCAAAGATGTGAATATGTCTAATGTATACGGGGTAGAAATACCAGGTTGTGAGGGAAGAGCTGGCATGGCTGCTTTTAGTCTTGAAGATGCAAGCAGCTTTGACTGGAATGCCTTCTCTGAGCATGTAGATGATAGCCTCCCTAAATATGCTCGTCCTCTTTTTATAAGGATTATTGAAGAAATGGATACCACAGGGACCTTTAAATTAAAGAAAAATGACCTTAGAAATGAGGCATTTAATATTGATAAAGTGACTGATCAGATCTATTGCTTAAAACCTAACTCTAGCAATTATGAAGTTTTAGATCAGGAATGGTTGCAAACCATCAATTCTGAACAAGCTGGATATTAATTAAATAATTTTAAAGGAGACTCTTATGAGTGATAAGAATTTTGATGTCGTGGTTTATGGTGCAACAGGTTTTACTGGAAAGCTGGTTGTGGAATACATGCAGGAGAAGTACGGCAATGATCAGGGTGTCTCTTGGGCTATTGCAGGCAGAAGTAAAGAGAAATTAATTGCGGTTAGCGAAGATCTAAAAGTAGGATCAAATGTCCCTCATTTATTAGTTGATAGCAATGATTCAGACAGTATTGTAAGCATGATGCAACAAACAAAATGCGTTTTAACAACCGTTGGGCCTTATCAATTGTATGGAGCAAACATTCTTCAACAATGTGTAATTCATGGCGTTGATTATGTTGATTTGTGTGGTGAGCCAGGTTGGATGCATGAAATGATCAATGAGCATGCAGAGCAGGCAATGGAAACTGGGGCAAGAATTGTCTTTTCTTGTGGTTTTGACAGCATACCTTTTGATTTAGGCGTCTACTTTTTACAAAAAGAAGTGATAGCTCGGCATGGTCAGCCTGCATCTAATGTTAGGGGAAGGGTTAGAGCCATGAACGGTGAATTTTCTGGAGGAACTGCTGCCTCATTAGGAGCAACCATGGCCTCGCTGAAAGAAAAACCAGAACTATTTGAGGTTTTGGTTAATCCATTTGCATTATCTAATGGATTTGCTGGGCCTGAGCAAGCTCAAGATTCAAAACCTATTTATGATGATAAATTAGAAACTTGGGTGGCGCCTTTTTTCATGGCTCCAATCAATACTAAAAATGTGCATCGATCAAATGTCTTGATGGATCATTTGTATGGGAAAGATTTTTGTTATAACGAAATGTGGATTCAGGGACCTGGTGAAGAGGGCAAAGCTGCAGCAGAATTTGTTGGCAGCATGAATCCTTTGGCTGATGCGCCTGCTCCAGGTGAAGGTCCTTCGAAAGAATCTAGAGAGAACGGTAATTATGATGTGCTTTTTTGCGCGGACTTATCTGATGGGTCTTCTTTGCATGCCTCTGTTTCAGGTGATATGGATCCTGGGTATGGCTCAACTTCTAAGATGATAGCTGAAAGTGCTCTTTGCTTAGTGGATGATTGTTCTGAGTTGGGAGGAGGAATCTATACTCCAGCCCCAGCGATGGGTGAAAAATTGATCACAAGACTGCAAGCAAATGCTGGACTGACATTTAAAATAGAAAATTAATCCTTTGTGGATAATGATCTCATGGTAAGTTTTGCCAGTTGAGACATATGCACTTCATCTGGCCCATCTGCAATTCTACAAAATCTACTAGTAGTAAAAATATGTGCTAGAGGAGTGTCTTGGCAAACACCCATGCCTCCAAAAATTTGCATGGCTCGACTAGAAACATCTTCACACATTTTTGGCGCAACAATTTTTAACATAGAAATATAATCTCTTGCTGCATCAACGCCATGATTATCCATTTTTTCAGCAGCAGCCATAACCAAGAGTCGGCACTGTTCAATGTCACATCTACTTCTTGCGATCTCATGCTGTACACTTGTTTTTTGACTTAAGGCCTCACCAAAAGCCACACGATTTTGTGCACGATCACACATCAGTTCTAGGCTTCTTTGAGCCATGCCTACAAACATCATGGCATATTGAAAACGTCCCGGCCCTAATCTACCTTGTGCTATCTCAAAGCCTCTGCCTTCTCCCAGAATTAAATTTGTAACTGGAACTCTGACATTTTTAAATACCACATCACCCTCACCTCCAGGAGAATGGATTTCACCAAACACCCTCAGGGATCTTACAATTTCTACACCAGGCGTGTCTGTAGGAACCAAAATAGTTGAGTGTTGTGTATGCCGAGAATTTCCTGGATTAGATTTACCCATCACTAACATGATTTTGCAGTGGGGATTAATAACATTGGTCGTCCACCACTTTCGCCCGTTTAAAACATACTCATCGCCATCACGCTTAATTTCTAACTCCATATTGGTTGCATCAGAAGATGCAACATCTGGCTCAGTCATTGCATAAGCAGAACGAATTTCTCCGTCTAACAATGGATCAAGCCACTCTTTCTGTTGCTCTGGGGTGCCGTATTTTGCCAACACTTCCATGTTGCCTCTATCTGGTGCATTACAATTAAATACCTGTTGCGCCCAGGCAGAGCGGGACATGGTTTCAAATAAAACAGCAATTTCAACGTTTGTTAAGCCAGGGCTCCAAGGAGCATATTCTTTGGGTAAGAACAAGTTCCAAAGCTCTTGTTTCTTGGCTTCATCTTTTAGTCCTTGATACCAATCAGGGTATTTCCATAGGTTTTCCTGGTTGCTGGTAAATTCATCAAAGTCTTTCTCGCGAGGATAAATATGTTGTTCCATAAAAACCTCAAGTCTTTCATGGATTGCTTTTGCCTTATCGCTGATTTGGTATGCCATTTTTTCCTTTTATTTATTATCGTTTGCAATCAAGAGGCATTGCCTGAGCATTGCCTTTTTAATTTGATCACTATTTAATTTTTGACCTTGAAGTCTTGTCCACATTGCAAAAGATAGACTGGCATGGAATAAATGCCTAGATTCGTCATCAAAGCCTAAAACTTCGGGAAGGACTTCCTCGGTTTTATCTTTTATACGATCTTGATACATTAAAAAATTTTCACGCAAAAATTCATACTTCCACATATTAGAAACAGTCATAAACATAATTAATTTATGTTTTTTATAGCCTGCATTCATGTGATTTGCGACAGATTGTAGTCGTGTCTCAAATGATGATGAGGGATCGTATTTAACATTAAAATCATAATCCTTGCTTAAGACTGCATCTACAGACTTAAATAGATTTTCCATTTCATCAAATTGCCTGAAAACAGTCCTTATTCCAACCCCAGACTCATCAGCAACTTGTTGAGCGGTTGGCTCTAAATTACCTTCTTTGAATAATTTAATGCAAGCATCCACAATAAGTTTTTGGCTATTAATGCTTCGTAGATTTCTTCCGTCTTGTTTTGCCATAATTATTTAAAATATATCTATTGACATAATTTATGTCAATAGATATTGTTAATATATGAATAGAGTATCTGAAATCTTAGGGGTTAAATACCCAATTATTCAAGCACCCATGGGATGGATTGCCAGAAGTCAGCTAGCTTCTGCTGTCTCAAATGCAGGAGGATTTGGTATCATCGAAACTTCTTCTGGAGAGACTGAAAATTGTAAAGCTGAGATTTTAGCTATGTCAGAACTCACAGATAAACCCTTTGGTGTGAACCTGCCTTTAATGTTTTTGAGAGATGAAAGCATGATCGAATTGGTATTAGAGCAAGGTATAAAATTTGTTACTACTTCTGCCGGTGATCCAAGCAAATACATTCATATTCTCAAAGATGCTGGTATCAAGGTCTTTCATGCAGTACCAAACGTAGCCGGTGCAATCAAGGCAGCTGATGCTGGGGTTGATGGCCTTGTGATTGAAGGTACAGAGGGAGGGGGCTTTAAAAGTCCCGAAGAAGTAGGTCTAATTGTGCTTATTCAAGCAATTAGAAAACACACAGACTTGCCTATTGTTGCTGCGGGAGGAATCGTTGATGGAATAGGCATGGCTGCAGCTTTTGCAGCTGGTGCAGAAGGTATCCAGATGGGAACTAGGTTTGTATCCTCCAAAGAAAGCCCAGTGCATGACAACTTTAAAAACTCAATCATTGACTCAGATGAGCAAGGAACATGGATCCTCAATAAAAAATCAAAACCTTGCATCAGAGCTCTAAAAACAGAATTTACCGAAAAAATATATGAAGCTGGTGTCATGGAGATGACTGACATGATGAAAATTCAAGATCTCTACTTTGGAGGAGATATGAATGCAGCGCCAGCTCTGACTGGCCAGTCAGCCGGGTTGATTGATACAGTTAAACCAGTTGCTCAAATCATCGATGAAACCATCAACGAATTTAATGAGGCATGCAAAAGAATGTCTGCACAGAAATTTTAAGAATGAAAAGTTTGAACCCTATCCCAGTTATCGGGGTACCCGCTTCACCCTATACAAGAAAGATGGTTGCCTTGCTTCGTTACAGAAGAATTCCATACATTGTGGAGTGGGGCGATGCGAGAGAATTAATTAAAAAACATAATCTTGAGGCGCCAAAACCCGTTTTACTTCCTGTGATGATTTTTGAAGTTGATGGTGCGCATAAAGCAATCACTGATTCCACTCCAATCATTCACCATTTAGAGAATGAATTTCCTGATCGAGGAGTGATTCCTCGCGACCCAAAGCTTGCTTTTTTGAACTATGTTCTTGAAGATTTTGGGGATGAGTGGGTCACAAAATATATGTTTCATTACAGATGGCACTTCAAAGAGGATATAGATAAAGCAGGCACCATTTTGCCATTGTTGCACGATGTGAGTCTTGATGATGAATCACATAAAGCTTTCAAACAGGGTATTGCTGAATTACAGATAAGCCGACTTTGGGTTGTAGGTTCAAATGAAATAACTGCTCCAATAATTGAGTCAAGTTACAAGAGATTTCTGCAACAGCTTGAAGATTGCTTGTTAAAGAATGCATTTTTATTTGGCAGTCGTCCATCATCAGCCGATTATTCAATATTTGGTCAGTTGTCAGCATTAATAGGTTTTGATCCAACATCTCGAACAATTGCTCATGAGATATCACCGCGAGTTGTTGCATGGCAGGATCGTATGGAAGACATGAGCGGCATAGATCCAGAGGAAGACGATTGGTTGAGTTATGAGGTTGCCCAAGAGGATTTAGCGGACATCTTCCAAGAGGTCGGCAAAGTTTATTTGCCCGCACTCTTGGCAAATGCAAAAGCTATCGCTGCTGAAGAGAAGACCTGGACCACTCAAATAGACGGTGCTCAATGGGAGCAACGCAGCTTCCCCTATCAAGCAAAATGCTTGCAATGGATTAATGATGAATTTAACGCTTTAAATAGTGATGACCAAAATCAAATCATGGCCTTTTTAAAGAAAACTGGTTGTCAGGATTTAATTGCAAAGGAATAGAGATGAAAGTATTAAGAACGCCTGATGAGAGGTTTAATAATTTAAAGGAATATCCTTTTCAACCTCATTATACAAATATCAAAACTCATGATGGTTCAACTTTAAGGATTCATCATATTGATGAAGGGCCAAGAGATGGACCCATTCTTCTAGCTATGCATGGCCAACCAGTTTGGAGTTATCTATATGCAAGAATGATTCCGTTTTTAGTGAAGGCTGGCATTAGAGTAATTGCTCCAGACTTACCAGGTTATGGTAAATCAGATAAACCAGCTGCCAGAGAAGACTACAGTTATCAAAACCAAGTTGATTGGATGGGAGAATGGTTGAAAGAAAATAATTTTTCAAATGCAACTTTTTTCGGTCAGGATTGGGGGGGGTTGATTGGACTTAGAATGGTTGCACAAGATCCTGATAGATTTATCAAGGTATCCATGGGAAATACTGGATTACCCTATAACCCGGATGTTCCGCAAGAAGTTATTGATCAGGTCAAAGAGTTCAGAGCAAGCAATATAAAGCTTACCCCAATGAGCATGCAAAAAGAGGTCATGCAGATGGATGGAAAAAGTCTTTCAAAAAAATCATCTGCTTCTTTTCATCCAGCATTAAAATTTATGTATTGGCAAAAATTTTGCTGGGATACAGAAAACCTACCTGTAGGATTTATTAACTCAACCATGATGGAAAAAAGATCAAAAGTTTCCATGATGGGACAGTATCTTTTTGAAAATTTAGGCTTAGCAAAGATCTCACCATTTACCTCTGACCTGGTGAAGGCTTATGATGCACCTTTTCCAGATCCATCTTTTAAAATGGGTCCTCGCGCAATGCCCAGTCATGTTCCAACTCTTCCAGATCGATCTTTAGAAGCTCAGAAAAATGCAAGAGAATTCTTTAAAAACTCAACCAAACCTTTCTTAGCAGTATTTGCAGGTGACGATCCAGTAACCAATGGCATTGAAAAAGACGTTCTTAAAATGGCGCCAAATGCAAAAAGTGCACCTCATATTGGAGGAGGGCATTTTTATCAATGGACGAGACCAGAGCAACTATCTGATATTCTTATATCATTTATAAAGGAATAAATATGATTGATTTTTATACTGCTCCAACACCAAATGGCCATAAAGTCTCTTGTACATTGGAGGCCATGAAGCTCAAGTATGAAACCCATGTGGTTAATTTGATGGAAAATGAGCAAAAAAAACCTGAGTTTCTTGCAATTAGTCCAAATGGCAGAATCCCTGCCATTGTAGATAGAGATGCTGATAATCTGCCTATTTTTGAATCAGGCGCCATTATGATCTATCTAGCTGAGAAGACTGGCAAGCTAATGCCAACCGATCTAAATGAGAAAGCTAAAGTGCTTGAGTGGGTCATGTTTCAGATGGGTGGTATAGGCCCGATGATGGGACAGGCCAATGTGTTTTTTAGATATTTCCCAGAAAAAATTCAACCGGCCATAGATCGTTATCAAAATGAAGGCAGAAGACTTTTTGAGGTTTTAGATGATCATTTAGCAACACAAGAATGGTTAGCAAAAGACTATTCCATTGCGGATATTGCCAATTGGTGTTGGGTGAGAACTCATAAATGGTCAGGAATTTCAATTGAAGGCCTGGATCATCTGCAGCGATGGATGAAAGCTATGTATGACCAACCTGGAATGAGTGCAGGGCTATCTGTGCCAATGAAAGTAGAGAGTCTTTTGGATGATGACAAAAAAGCTAAAGAGTTTGCAAAAAATGCAGAAAAAATGGTTAAAAAATAAAGAGGATAAATTATGTTAAAAGTTCATTTTGTTGCTGGCACCAGAGCAGGTCGAGTTGTTTGGTTGTTAGAAGAGTTGGGATTAGAGTATGAAGTAAATATTATGCCGTTTACTAAAGAGGGGCTTAAGTCTCCAGAACATAGATCAAGGCATGCATTAGGCAGAGTACCAGTATTAGAAGATGGGGATATTTCAATTTTTGAATCAGGCGCCATCATTGATTATGTTCTTGAGAGACATAAGAATGGAGGATTAAAGCCGAGCTCAGATTCTTCTGAATTTCCGTTTTATCTCCAGTGGTACCACTATTGCGAGGGCATGGTTATGCCCCCAATGAATCAAATAGTTGTCCAGACTATTTTATTGCCACCAGATCGAAGAGACGAGACAGTTCTAAATCAGGCAAAAAGCCTACTCACAAAATCTTTAGCTCCAGTGAATGAAAATCTTGCTGATAAAGACTACCTAATTGGAGATTTCTCAGCTGCAGATCTTATGCTCGGGCATTCATGTTTTATGGCCAATAGATTGGGATGTGTGAGTGAGGAAATGCAAAATATCAAGGACTATGTGGCAAGAATTAATGCAAGGCCTGCCTTTCAAAAAGCCATTACGATGGGAGAATAATTATGGAGGTAAAAAACCATTTAAAACCACATAAAACTCAGATTGAGGGATTTCTTGAGGGTGATACTGACACGCCTATAACAATGCTGAATCTTTTAAAGTTTAAAGAAAAAGCTGAATATGAGGATGGAAGGGAAACAGATCTTACCGGAAAAGAGGCCTATTCTATTTATGGTAAAGAGGTTGTAGAGCATCTTAAAAAAGTAGGAGCAAATTGGGTTTTATCTGGAAAAGTAAGCCGCCTCATGATTGGAGAGGCTGAAGATTTATGGGATAGCGTTGCAATTGCGAGGTACCCAAGTCGAAAAGCCATGTTTGAAATGATCATGGACCCCGATTACTTAGAGAGCGAAAAACATAGATCGGCTGGTCTAGAAGGCCAGTTAAATATCGAACTTAAAGAAGACGAATTATTATGAAGAAATATTTTTTCGTTACCGCAATATTACTAATTGGATTTTTCCTTTTCTTCTTTGATGGAAATTCTAACAATAACGAGGAAAAGATTTTTAAGAATGCGGTGACTCCATCTCCAGTTCAAGTTGCAGGATTTGCACTAGGAGAAGATGTTCCATTTTTAGCAGTCAATCTTATTAAGTTTAAAGAAAAAGCAGAATATGCAGATGGAAGAGAAACTGATCTTACTGGAAGGGAGGCATATGCTATCTATTCTGATGAGGTTTTAGGGCATTTAGCCAAAGTAGGCGCTAAACCAATATTTGGTGGAGAGGTTAATCGACTAATACTTGGTGAGGTCGAAGAACTCTGGGATGTTGTCGCAGTTGTAAGATACCCCAGCAGAAAAGCCATGTTTAAAATGGCTACAAGTGATGAGTACATAGAAAGTGAAAAGCATAGGACAGCAGGATTAGCCGGACAACTAAATATTGAAGTCACCGATGATGGATGGGATTTTGAATAAACTTCTCCCTGAAAGTGCTAACAATGATTTTCGCGGTCACAAGATTGCGCTATGGGGCTTTATAGCTTTCACGCTTTTGATGACATGGCGATCAATCATTCATATGTTCTTTGAGAAGTATGGGTTTCATGAAATAGCTAACTTTTCAACGATTACGGGCGATCCAGATCCCATGATTTTAATTTATAGATTTTTTTCATTATGGGGTTTTGCGCAATTAATTTTTTGCGTCGTTTGTTGGGTTGTTATTTTTCGATACAAAGCACTCATTCCATTGATGTATTTGCTGTGGTTATTTGAGTGGAGCTTCAGAACTTTTGGTTATCCATTTATAAGAGAAGACATAGCTGTGCAAGGCATTTATACCGTTGGAGCAACTCCAGGGGCAGTTGGGGCTCCTTATATTACTTTTCTTTTAATAATACTTTTCAGTCTTTCACTAATACAAAAAAAATAATCCAAAGGAAAAAAACTATGAGCCAATTTCAAACTTTAAAATCTGATTTAACTAATTCAAGAATTGCAGATACTGATTCAGCTTCCATTCATGATGGTGAGATTGCAGTCAAGATTGAAAGCTTTGCTTTTACAGCTAATAACGTAACTTATGGTGTTGCGGGAGATACGATTGGTTATTGGAAATTTTTTCCAGCAGCGCAAGATGAAAAGAATGAATGGGGTTGCATACCTATGTGGGGGTTTGCTGAAATTACCCACTCAAATATTGAAGGTTTGAATATTGGAGAACGACTCTTTGGCTATTTTCCAGCTGCAGACTCATTAACTTTAAGTCCAATCAAAGTCTCTGATCAAAGTTTTAGTGATGGCAAAGAGCACCGTAAAGAACTCCCCCCTGTTTACAATAATTATGTGAGGCTTAATGGAGATCAAAATTACGATCCATCCATGGATGCAGTTAGAGCTCTTTTATTTCCACTTCATATTACGGCATTTTGTTTATGCGACTCTTTGGCTGAAGATTCATACTTTGGAGCTTCTCAAGTAATTGTGGTTAGTGCTTCTAGTAAAACTGCCATTGGTCTGGCTCAAGGTCTAGCTGATATTGAAAATGCACCAAAAATAGTTGGACTTACGTCTCGATCAAACTCACAGTTTGTGGAAAATCTTGGTTGTTATGATGAAGTGATTTCTTACGATGAGCTTAGTCATGTAGATTATTCAGTGGGCTCTGTGATGGTTGACATGGCTGGCAATCGAGAAATTCTTGGAACTCTCCATGGGGAGCTGGGTGATAACATGCTCAAGTGCCTTACGGTGGGTATGACTCATTGGGATAATGAGACCACTGCAGAAGATGCTTTAGGCCAAGCAATGCTTAGAGATAGAACTGAATTCTTTTTTGCCCCAGCTCATATCCAAAAACGCATTGGTGATTGGGGGCACGACGGCTATGCTGAAAAAACAAATTCATTCATGGCTGCCAGGGCACTGCAAAGTAAAAGCTGGATGCAGATCAAAGAGATACATGGTTTAGAAAATTTTACCAGCACTTATGAAGAAATGGTTGATGGAAAAATTAATCCAAATGAAGGAATTATCGTTAAATTAAATAATTAAAAGGAGAAATAAATGAAAAATGTATTAAGAATAGTAGCCGGTCTCGTTGGTATTTTGTTTTTTTTAAACGGACTTCAGTGGATCATCAGCCCAGCAAACGTTGCAGCGTCTTTGGGTATGCCTTTGTTAGAGGGAGTGGGGCTTAGCACTCAGATAGGGGATCTTGGAAGTTTCTTTATAACTGTAGGTGCCATGACATTAATTGGAGCGATTACAACAACACGTCATTGGTTTTATGCACCATCTATGCTTTTGTTAGTTGCAGCTCTGTATAGAACCCTTTCAACTATTTTATATGGTGCTCCATTTGTAATGTCAGCAATTCTTGTTGAGGTAGTTGTAGGTTTATTTTTAATTTTTGCAGGCTCAAAGATTTCAATAGAGGATTGAAATTATGAAGCTGCTTAAATATATATCAATTATTGCTGTCCTTGGCTTTATCTTGGTGTCTGTTTTGGCAAGAGTTCCAGCTGTGCAAGATCGTCTTATGTTGAGATTTGTTCAAACTCTGGGTAGCTCCACTGCTGATTTAAATGACAATTCATTATCAGCTGTTGTATGTGGGTCTAGATCTCCACTTCCATCTCCTGGAAGGGCGCAAACGTGTATCCTGGTTAATGCAGGAGGGAATTATTATGTTGTTGATATTGGAGATGGGAGTGCAGTAAATCTTAATAATTGGAGAATAGATACAAATAAAATTAAGGCAACTTTGTTGACTCACCTTCACTCAGATCATATTTCAGATCTTGCAGATCTTCACTTAATGACATGGGTTAATTCTTCTCATACAAAGCCCATGGATGTTTATGGTCCTGAAGGAGTTGAGCTTGTAACCCAGGGTTTTGAGGATGCATATCAGTTGGACTATCAATTCAGGCATGAGCATCATGGCGATGAAGTGGCGCCAAGGGATATCGCTGGATTTAACGCGTTTCCAGTAGATTTATCAAACCCAGTTGTCATTGATCAAGATGGTTTGAAGGTCACAGCATTTAGGGTACCTCATGATCCTGTTAAACCAGCTCTAGGGTATAGATTTGACTATAAGGGTAGGTCAATTGTTATCAGTGGCGATACCTCTTACAGCGAAAATCTTATCAAGCATTCTAAAGATGCTGATGTGTTATTTCATGAAGCTCAAGCAAATCATCAGCTAGCTATCATGAAAAAAGCTCTAGCTGGTAACAAAGGGTTAGTAAAAATCTTAAATGATATTGAGACTTATCATGCAACACCTATTGAAGCAGCTCAGGCAGCAAACCTAGCCAATGTTGATCATTTAATTTTTTATCATCTGACTCCGGCTCCAAGAAATAATTTGACTGAGAGAATGTTTTTTAGAGGTGTTGATGAAATAAGAAAAGATTGGAGCTCATCAAAGGATGGCACTATGGTTGTTTTACCATTAGACTCAGATGAAATAATAATTACCGAGATAAATTAATGGATGTAAAAAATAAAAGGGTTGTTGTAACTGGTGCGGCCAGCGGAATTGGAAAAGCTCTTTGTGAAGCTTTTCATAAGGCTGATGCTCAATCCATAGTAGCTGTGGATATGAATCTAGACGGAGCACAAGAAACAGCTGATTCAGTTAATGGTATTGCTGTTCAAGCAAATGTTGGCATTGAAGAAGACATTATTAATGTAATCCAAAAGGCAAATGAACATGCTGGCGGCACAGATATTTTCTGTTCCAATGCAGGGATTGGAGGTGTGCCAGGGTTTTTTGAAGTTGAAGCATCGGATTGGCAGAATATTTGGGATGTGAATGTTCAATCTCATATCTTTGCAGCAAAACATGTTCTACCTCAGATGATTGAAAGAGGAGAAGGCTATCTAGTCAACACTTCATCAGCAGCCGGGCTTTTAACTCAGTTAGGAGCAGCAGGCTATTCAGTTACTAAAGCAGCTGCAGTAAGTTTTGCGGAATGGGTCAAGATTACTTATGGAGAAAAGGGCATTGGTGTTTCTTGTCTTTGTCCTCAAGCAGTTAGAACAGCTATGACCGCTCAAGGTCCTGGTGTTGCAGGTGTAGATGGAATGATGGAACCCGATGTGGTTGCGCAAGAAGTTTTAAGATGTATTGCTGAAGAAAAATTTTTAGTATTACCTCATACAGAAGTAGCTGAGTATGTTTCAAGAAAGGGTAATGACAGAGATAGATGGATATCAGGAATGCAGAGACTGCAAAAGCAATATGAAGATTTTTTAACCCCAGTGGATATGAAATAAAAGGAGAGAATATGAAAACTAAGATTACAGAATTATTTGGCATCGAGCACCCAATCATTCAAGGCGGGATGCATCATGTTGGTTTTGCAGAGTTAGCTGCAGCAGTATCAAATGCTGGCGGCCTTGGAACAATTACTGGTTTAACGCAAGGAACCCCTGAAAAACTTGCCAATGAGATAGCTCGTTGTAAGGAGATGACCGATAAGCCTTTTGCTGTGAATCTCACTTTTTTGCCTTCTTTAACTCCTCCAGATTATCCAGGATTGGTGGATGTGATTATTGGCGGGGGCGTTCCAATTGTTGAGACAGCGGGCAGAAATCCCGCTGAGTATTTACCAGCCCTCAAAGAAGCAGGTATTAAGGTGATTCACAAATGCACCTCAGTAAGACATTCTTTAAAAGCCCAATCTATAGGATGTGACGCAGTTTCAGTGGATGGTTTTGAGTGCGGCGGGCATCCTGGTGAAGATGACATACCTAATTTTATTCTTTTACCAAGAGCTGCTGATGAACTTGAAATTCCATTTGTTGCCTCAGGTGGTATGGCTGATGCGAGAAGTTTAGTTGCGGCCATGGCTCTTGGAGCAGAAGGCATGAACATGGGTACAAGATTTATAGCTACCCAAGAAGCTCCTGTGCATCAAAATGTTAAAGATTCAATTGTGAATGCGTCGGAATTAGATACCAGATTAATTATGCGTTCTCTAAGAAATACGGAAAGAGTATTAAACAATGAAGCTGTAGAGCGCCTCATGGAAAAAGAAGCTGCCTTAGGAGACCAGCTTACCTTTCAAGATATAGCTGATGAGGTTGCCGGCGTTTATCCAAAAATTATGCATGAGGGCACAATGGAAGTTGGAGCTTGGTCTTGTGGCATGGTTGCTGGATTAGTTAATGATATTCCAACAGTAAAAGAGTTAATCGATGGGATTATGGGCGAAGCAGATGCAATTATTGGCAAGAGATTAGGAAATTTCTAATTCTAAAATTTGGGTTTTACCCCAAGATCCCAGTCACTCTGTCGATAAGCCAGAAAAAACCCATGCCACCCAAAATCAATGAGGTGAGGGTGGCAGATTGCTTATATAAATTAAATTTGTGAGCAAGCCAGATCACAGATCCAAATATTGGGACTAACATAAGCTGACCTGCTTCAATCCCCAGGTTAAAGAACAGCAAAGAAAGTAGCAGCTGCTCATTCCCAATACCAATTCCCGTTAGGGCATTAGCAAAGCCTAGTCCATGCAGCAATCCAAAGCCAAATGCAATGAGCCAGGGCG
>JBJLIB010000004.1:0-66338 GCA_045564015.1 Gammaproteobacteria bacterium | reverse complement strand
TTTCGTTTCTTGGCGGGCGTAGCTCAGTTGGTTAGAGCGCTGGATTGTGGCTCCGGAGGCCGTGGGTTCGAACCCCATCGCTCGCCCCATTAAAATTAGATAAATAAAATGAGTAGCAAAATAAAAAAACTAAAAGATTTAGAACGCAAGTTGACTGTTTCAGTTCCTGTTGAGGATTACGAAAAAAAATATGCTGGTAAGCTTTCAAAGATCAAATCTACAGCAAAACTTGATGGATTTAGAAAAGGCAATGTCCCTGATGACGTTCTTAAGCAGCGTTACGGAGATTCCATTCACTACGAAGTTTTAAATGAGCTTATCCAGGAGAGCTACCCCAAAGAGCTTCAAGAACAGAACATTAAACCCGCATCCTCTCCTGCAATTAGTATTGAGA
The DNA here is from genome assembly GCA_045564015.1 of Gammaproteobacteria bacterium. GTDB lineage: Bacteria > Pseudomonadota > Gammaproteobacteria > Magnimaribacterales > D2472 > D2472. The sequence continues at coordinate 65,944 of JBJLIB010000004.1, read as the reverse complement.
ATGAAGATGCTGCGAAGCCTATTTCGTATTCAGCAGTGTTTGAAGTTTTTCCGGAAATTAAGCCAAAGCTTTCTCGATGGAAAAGTTTTGAAAAATCTGAAATCACTTTGGATGACTCAGATGTTGATCTGGCCATTAATGATATTTTGGAAAGGTATTGCGAGTGGCAAAAAGTTGAAAGAGCAGCTGAAGAAAAGGATCAAGCGGTCATTGATTTTGAAGGAAAAATTGATGGTGAGGGTTTTGAGGGAAATGAATCCAAAGATTTTAAATTGGTTATCGGTTCAAAATCTATGATTCCAGGATTTGAAGATAACTTGGTTGGCAAGAATTCAGGAGAAAGCTTTTCATTCAAAACAAACTTCCCAGAAGATTATTTTAAGAAGGATTTAGCAGGCAAAGAGACTGAATTTTTTATTACAGTTCATGAGGTGCAAGAGATGCACAAGGCTAAAATTGACAAAGAGCTTTTTGAAAAACTTGCGATGGAAGATGTTTCTGATGAAAAAAGCTTCCGTGCAGAAATTTCAAAACGAATGGAAGGCGAGATAGCGCAACAAGAAAAATCTCTTACCAAGGAATCTATTTATGAAACGCTTCTTCAGAGTAATGATTTCAAAGTTCCGAATGCTACGGTTACAGAACAGGCAGAGCTCATGAGGAAGGATTCATTAATGCGAATGGGTCAAACTGCTGAAAATGCTCCTGAAGATCTTTTTCCAGTCGATGAGTTTAAAGAAAATGCTGAAAAAAGAGTGAGGTTGGATCTCTTATTTTCAGCCTTAATACAAAAATATGAACTTGAAGTCAAAGAAGAGGATTTAAATGCGTTTATTGATGAGGAAGCTGAAAAGTACAAGGATGGCGAACAATTTAGGGCATGGATTCAAAGCCAGCCTCAGCAGCTTGATCAGTACAGAATGGTAATATTAGAAAATTTGCTCATTGAAAAATTAGATTCTGCCCTTAAATCTAAAGTAAAGGTGATAAAATTTTCAGAACTAGCTAATAAATAAAATATGGAAAAAATAAATTCTGGTTTGGTGCCAATGGTTGTAGAGCAGACTCCCCGTGGGGAGCGTGCTTTTGATATATATTCACGACTTTTAAAAGAAAGAATTATTTTTTTATCCGGCCCTATAGACGATTATATTTCTAACTTAGTAGTTGCTCAGCTTCTATTTTTAGAGTCAGAAAATCCTGAAAAAGATATTAGTATTTATATTAATTCTCCTGGGGGTGTTATTTCTTCGGGCTTAGCCATATATGACACTATGCAATTTATTGCTCCTGAGGTTTCTACATTGTGTATTGGTCAGGCAGCAAGCATGGGGTCGCTTTTGCTTGCTGGTGGAGAAAAAGGTAAAAGATTTGCGTTAACTAATTCTCGAATCATGATTCATCAACCCCTTGGTGGCTTCCAAGGTCAAGCTTCTGACTTTGAGATCCACGCAAAAGAAATGCTTTTGGTTAAACAAAAGGTTAATGAGATACTTGCTAAGCATACCGGTAAGACTTTAAAGAAAGTTGAGCAAGACACTGACAGAGATAATTTTTTGAATGCTAAGGAAGCTAAAGCCTATGGCATAATCGATGAAATATTAGAGAGCAGACCAACCACCAATGGAAAATAAAGACAACAATAAACTATCCTGCACTTTTTGTGGCAAAGGCCAAGAAGAGGTTCGCAAGCTTATTGCTGGACCGAGTGTTTACATCTGTGACGAGTGCGTTGACCTTTGCAATGACATTATAGAAGAGGAGGTCAAAGCTGAGGACGAAGAGGTGCTTGATGTTTTGCCATCTCCTTTAGAGATATTTAAGCAGCTTGATGATTACGTAATAGGCCAAGAGAAAGCTAAAAAAACTCTATCGGTTGCTGTTTATAATCACTATAAGCGATTGAGATCTAATGCAAAGAAAGATGAGATTGAGCTTCAAAAAAGTAATGTTTTATTGCTTGGACCAACTGGCAGCGGTAAAACGCTTTTGGCACAAACTCTGGCAAGAGTTCTTAATGTTCCATTTACTATTGCGGATGCAACGACCTTAACTGAAGCTGGATATGTTGGCGAGGATGTTGAGAATATTATTCAGAAGCTTCTACAAAAATGTGATTATGACCCTGATAAAGCCGCTCTTGGAATTGTGTATATTGATGAAATTGATAAGATTGCGCGCAAATCAGATAACCCCTCCATTACTAGAGATGTATCTGGTGAGGGCGTTCAGCAGGCTTTACTTAAGTTAATAGAGGGTACAGTTGCCTCAATCCCGCCTCAAGGTGGAAGAAAACATCCGCAACAAGAATTCATTCAGATTGATACCTCTAATATATTATTTATTTGCGGTGGAGCTTTTTCTGGGATTGATGAAGTTATCAAACATAGAACAGATAAATCTGGTATTGGCTTCGGTGCGGCTGTTAAAGATACTCAGGCATCTGTTGCTTCCATTGTAGAAACTTTAGAACCAGAAGATCTGGTTAAATTTGGCTTAATTCCAGAATTTGTTGGTAGATTGCCAGTGATCTCCACTTTGCATGAGTTAGATGAGGAAGCCTTGGTAAGAATTCTACAAGAACCCAAAAATGCATTAGTTAATCAGTACAAATACCTATTTGATATTGATGAGGTTGAATTAGATTTTCGAACCGAAGCTTTGCTTGAGATAGCAAAAAAGGCCCTGCAGAGAAAAACAGGCGCAAGAGGCTTAAGATCAATTATGGAAGAGCTACTAATGGATACAATGTTTGAGCTTCCTAATATTGATTTAGAAAAAGTAATCGTGGATGAGAATTCTGTCTTGCATTCAACAGATCCAATCAAGGTCTATAAATCTCCTAAGAAAAAATCCTCTTCTGCTGGTTGAATTTAATTAATTCTCCCTCATTATATTTATATGGCTACTATTAAATATGATCTTCCACTTATTCCTCTCAGAGACGTCGTAGTATTTCCGGGCGTAGTCTCAACTCTATTTGTTGGCAGGAATAAATCCATCAATGCGCTGAATGCCGCCATGGCTGGGGAGAAGAAGATTATTTTAGCTGCACAAAAAGATGGGTCTTTGGATGCACCTTTGTTTGATGATTTGTATAAGGTCGCAACTATTGCGAATATCCTGCAATTAATCAAACTGCCGGATGGAACTGTAAAAGTTTTGGTTGAGGGCTCCCACAGAGCTCAAATGAACTCTTTGGAGTCAGATTCAAAATTCTCTAAAGTAAGAGTAAGTCTTATTACCGAGCCAGCTATCGATGCTAAAGATGGAGAAAATTTAGCAAGGTTCATCAAAGCAAAGTTCCATGATTTTATCAAAATTACGAAAAAAATCGCTCCAGAGGTTTTGGCATCAATTGATGCTTTGGATGATTTATCTAGAATTATTGATTCAATAGCTGGCCATTTGCCGATGGAAATTAAGCAAAAGCAAGAAATCCTTGAAACAGCTGACTTCCAGTTGAGGGCTGAAATTCTAATAGCTTTTATCGAATCTCAATTGGATGTGATGGATGTCGATAAAAGAATCCGAAATAGAGTAAAAGGGCAGATGGAAAAATCTCAACGAGAGTATTATTTAAATGAGCAAATCAAAGCTGCTCAAAAAGAGCTGGGTGATATCAGTGAAGAGGGCGATGAAATCTCGCAGCTAGAAGAAGATATTTCCAAGGCAGGTATGTCCAAAGAGGCATTAAAAAAAGCAAACAATGAATTTACTAAGTTTAAGCAAATGTCTCCTATGTCAGCAGAGGCATCAGTTGTGCGCTCTTACTTAGATTGGTTAACTGGCATTCCTTGGAAGAAAAGAAGCAAAGTTAAATCAAACTTAAATTCAGCAACAGAAATTCTCAACGAAGATCACTTTGGCTTAGACGAAGTGAAAGAGAGAATTCTAGAATATTTAGCAGTTCAACAAAGAGTTAAAAAATTAAAAGCCCCGGTCTTGTGTTTGGTAGGCCCTCCTGGAGTTGGAAAAACTTCTCTTGGAAAATCTATCGCAAGGGCTACGAATAGAAAATTTGCCAGAATGTCATTGGGCGGAGTTAGGGACGAGGCTGAAATTAGAGGGCATCGAAGAACCTACATTGGATCTATGCCAGGAAAAATTATTCAAAAGCTTTCAAAAGTTGAAGTAAAAAATCCATTATTTCTTTTAGATGAGATTGATAAAATGGGCATGGATCATCGAGGTGATCCTGCTTCAGCTCTATTAGAGGTTTTAGATCCAGAGCAAAATAATACATTTTCAGATCATTATTTAGAGGTGGATTTTGATCTCTCCGAGGTAATGTTTGTTTGTACTGCCAACAGTTTAAACATTCCTGGCCCATTGCTCGATCGCATGGAGATTATTAGGCTTCCTGGCTACATAGAGGATGAAAAATTAAATATAGCAAAACAATATTTAATCCCTAAGCAGCTTGAAAGAAATGGGCTAGATGATAAAGAGGTTAAGCTTAGTGATAAATCTATATTGGACATAGTGCGTCACTATACGAGAGAGGCAGGTGTGAGAGGTCTCGAAAGACAGATTGCAAAGATTTTTAGAAAGTCAGTTAAAGAAAGAGTGTTAGCAGATCCTAAAAAAATTAAATCTTCAATAAATATTACTCCAAAAAATTTAGAAAAATATTGCGGTGTTCCTAAATTTAAATTTGGAGAGGCCGATGTTGAGGACATTGTGGGTAAAGTTGCTGGGTTGGCATGGACTGAAGTTGGCGGTGAGTTGTTAACTATTGAATCGTCATATGTGCCTGGAAAAGGGCAGGTAATTAAAACTGGTTCTTTGGGTGATGTGATGCAGGAATCCATTCAAGCCGCTCTAACAGTCGTAAGGTCTAGATCAGAAAAATTAGGCATCCCTGTTAATTTTTATGAAAAATTTGATGTTCATATTCATGTTCCTGATGGAGCCACTCCCAAAGATGGGCCCAGCGCTGGAGTTGGAATGTGTACAGCAATGATTTCAGTTTTCACAGGAATACCTGTGAGATCGGATACTGCCATGACAGGCGAAATTACATTACATGGCCAAGTCACAAAAATCGGTGGCCTGAAAGAAAAGTTATTAGCTGCTAAACGCGGAGGTATAAAGAGAGTTATTATCCCGGAAGATAATGCTGCCGATTTGAGAGAAATACCATCCCAAATTACACACGCATTAGAGATTCTTCCCGTGAGATGGGTCGATGAAGCCATCACTCAAGCTCTTACTTCCGAACCAAAACCAATCAAAAAAAGAAGAAGTTCTAAAAGTCTTAGCAAACCAAAATCATCTAGCGCTAGAACAACTTCCAGAAAACCCCATTAGAATAGGTTTTAAAGCTTGACATTTCTTCTGTGATAGCTTTTCATAGGCTTAGGTACATTAATTAACCAGAGGAGAATTCAATGAATAAATCAGACTTAGTAGATGCAGTTGCTTCATCAGCAGACGTTACCAAAGCTTCAGCTGGAAGAGCTGTTGATGCGGTTTTAGATTCAATCGGTGATGCGTTAGGTAACGGCGATACAGTTTCGCTTGTAGGTTTTGGAACTTTTTCAGTTAGACATAGAGCTGCTAGAGAAGGAAGAAACCCACAAACAGGTGCTTCAATGCATATTGCAGCATCAAAAGTTCCAGGCTTTAAAGCTGGTAAAGGATTAAAAGATAAAGTTAAAAACTCTTAATTAACTTTAGATATAAAGGTCTTTAAAAAAAGGGTGCATAAGCACCCTTTTTTTATGTATGATTGTTAGCTTTTAAAGAGGATGAAGTTCAAATGTTAGAGTCACTAAGAAACTTTCTGTCAGGTAAACGAGTTATAGTTATTACAGCTCTTCTTGCAATACCATTTGTATTTCTGGGCTCACAGTCCTTTGGCACAATCACTGCAACTTTTGGAACTGTGAATGGCGAGCCTGTATCTCAAATGGATGTGAATCTTGCTACCAATCAAGTCTCTCAAAGGCTCAAGTCTGTTTATGGAGAAGATTTCTCTCTAGATGATTTGGATGAAGAAGTTTCTCTTGGGTTAATTAAAAATGAAATTATTAATCAAAAAACTCTTCTTTCTCAAACCAGAAAACTTGGTTTGATCGCTTCTGAGAAAACAGCAAAACAAGAAGTTATAAACATTGATACTTTTCAAGGCGAAAATGGTTTTGATCAAATGCTTTTTGAATCTACTATCAGGGCTAACGGTTGGACTCCCGAAGAGTACATTGAGCTTGTAAGGGAGACCCTATCATTAGATAAACTGGTCTCAGCTATGGGGGTCACTGCTTTTCCAATTAATTCTGAAATAGAAGGCTTAGCCTCGATGCTTGAAACCTCAAGAGACATAAACTTTATCAAAGTAGATAAAAATATACTGGTCAGCCAACAAGAAGCTAGTCTTGAAGAGGGACAGCAATTTTATGACAGCAATCCTTTTTTATTTCTTTCTAAAGAACAAAGAGACTTCTCATATCTTGTTCTAACTTATGATGCATACAAAGAGCAAGTTCAAGTTCCTGAAGATTATATTGACGAGGCTTATGCAGATTACTTAAGCAACGTTGAAGGGCAAATACAAAATCGAATTTCTCATCTAATGATCGAAAAATCTAATTATGGAAGTTCATCCCTAGCTTATGAAGAAATTAATTCTATATATAAAAGCATTCAATCAAAAGAAGTTTCATTCGAAGATGCAGTATCTAAATCTAGCGAGGATCTAGCCTCAAAAGATACTGGCGGTGATTTAGGCCTATCATCCGGCGATGCTTTTCCTGAAGAGTTTGAAAGTGCAATACTATCAATGCAGCTCAACTCCATAAGTTCAATTATTGAGCTTGAGGACTCATTGCATATATTAAAATTAACCGAAGTCATTAAACCCCAAATTAAAACTAAAGCAGAAATGTCTCGGGAGCTTTTAAATGAACTTGTTGATGCTGAAGCATTGGCTTTGATGCAAGATGATTTTCTTGCATTAGAATCATTAGTGCTTGAAGGAGTTACTTTAAACACTTTAGCAGATTCAACTGATGCTGAAGTTCAAGTTACTGGTTTGCAGGATGTTGAAAGCGTTGAATTAAATGGGTTTGCCAATATTACCTCGTCACAATTATTCGATTCTTCTGTGTTGCCAAACAAAATTGAAATTTTTGAAGGCGATGAAAGCTATGCTTTTGTGATGATGACTCAGGCACTTCAGCCAGCTGTTCAACCTTTTGCCAATGTTACTGACTTAGCCATTCAAGAAGTGCGCAATGAGAAAGCAAACATGATTATCAATGATTTTGTAAAAGATGCAGAAGGTGTGATTGATGGTGAGAACGCATTACCCAATTTAAATGCCTTTTCACAAGAAAGCTATAAGGCTGTTAAAAGATTTTCTTCATTACTTCCATCGGAGATTATTAATTCAACATTTGAATCACCTTTAGGCACTTTGGTTGAGAACGAAGCATTTAATGGGGATCGATATTGGGCAAAGTCCTCTAATGAGTCTGTACCATCAATGGAAGAGCTTTCAGAGTCAGTTGAGCAATATCAGAGTTTTTATAATGAAAGCTTAACTCAGCAGTTTTCAGGATTTATTGATCGAGCTTTCAAAGAAGGGCAAAGAGTTCGTTTGGAAAATCTTACCTCTAATTAATCAGCATACTCTTCTATGGACATGGCGGCTGTATTAAAGCCTCCATCCACATACGTTATTTCACCCGTGATTCCACTAGCAAGATCTGAGCATAAAAAAGCTGCAACATTGCCTACCTCAAGAGTTGTAACAGCTCTTCTTAAAGGAGCTCTGTTTGCATAATTGGTTAACATTTTTCTGAAGTTTTTTACTCCCATTGCTGCCAGGGTTTTAATGGGTCCGGCTGATATTGCATTGACTCTTACACCATCTGGTCCCATAGCAGCAGCAAGAAATCTTGTATTTGCTTCCAAGCTTGCCTTAGCAAGGCCCATAACATTGTAATTTGGCAGCGATTGCATGGATCCCAGATAGGTCAGAGTTAAAAGAGCTGCATTCTCATTTAGCATTGGTTTTGCGCCTTTAGCCATAGCAGTAAAACTATACGAACTAATATCATGAGCAATTTGAAAACCCTCTCTTGTAGCAGCATCAACAAAATTCCCCTCCAATTCATTTGCTGGGGCAAAGCCAATAGAATGAACAAAGCCATCGAATGACTTCCATTTCTTTGAGAGCTCCTGGTACATATTTGCTATGCTCTCATCTGAGGCAACATCACACTCAAACAATAAATCAGAGCCAAGTTCTGCGGCAATCTTTTCTACGTTACCCTTTAATCTCTCATTTTGATAGGTGAAAGCTAGTTCCGCTCCTTGTGCATGCATTGCTTGAGCAATACCAGCTGCTATGGAGTGTTTATTTGCAAGTCCTGCTATTAAAATCTTTTTATTTTGTAACATTATATTATTTTAACCTTATAGCTAATTGGCTATGCATTATATATGAGTTCCTTCATCATTAATAAAGTGAATTATTAACATAGGATATGTTAATAATTTTTTAACATATGCTTGTTTCTTTCCCCGAAACAGGCATATAATCGATCATTGCACGATATGCGCAAGTATTCGTGTGTTATTAAAACTTAGGAGTATTTTAAATGATTGATTTAAATAAATATTTATTCAGTGCTTTTGCAATAATCTCTTTATCGGTGCCTTTAGCAATTGCTCAAGATTCTGATGATGATGTTGAAGAAGTCATTGTAACTGGATCAAGGATTATTGATCCTAACATTATTAGCTCTTCCCAAATCGCAGTCGTCGATGGGCAAGATATAATAAATGCTGGTGTAACTAGGGTTGAGGATTATCTTAATGATATGCCTCAAATTTCTCCTGGCCAATCCATCACTAATTCTAATGGTTCTAATGGTACTGCTACTGTTAACCTGAGAAACCTTGGCTGTTCAAGAACATTGGTTCTAATGAATGGAAGAAGAATGGTTCCAGGAACAACTGGTGGTGGAAACTGTGCTGACCTTAATACAATTCCAACATTACTTTTAGACAAAGTTGAAGTTTTAACTGGTGGTGCATCTTCTGTATACGGTTCTGATGCGGTTGCCGGTGTTGTTAACTTTGTTTTAGATGATGAGTTTGTTGGCTTCAAAGCTGCTTATTCACACGGGTTCTATAATCATGAAAATGATAATAGCTCTCTAAGAGAATTGGTTAAAAGCTATGGCTATGCTCAAGCCCCAAGTGATGTGCAAACAGGAGACACTGGTAAGTTCTCTATTGCATTTGGTGGCGAGATTGATGGTGGCAGAGGTCACGTTACAGCATTTATGGAGCACACTGATACACAACCTATACTCCAAGGTGACTTTGATATTAGTGCTTGTGCCTTAAGTGGTGGTACAACTCGATGCGGTGGTTCATCAACAATTCCTCCAGGAAGATGGGCTGACTTTGGTGGTTATGGCTCTGCTGGGTTTGTTAATATAGATCCATCAGTTACTCGTTTAGACCTTAAAGTTTCTGGAAATGATTTCGTTCCCAGAGATGGTCAAACATATAACTACAACCCAACTAACTTCTTCCAAAGACCTGATGACAGATTAAATGTAGGTTTCTTTGGTAAATATGAAATTACCGATAATGCAGAGGTTTATTTAGACTTCACTGCTATGAAATCTGAGTCTAATGCTCAGATAGCATATTCAGGAACATTTGGTAACATCACTCACTTGCCATGTTATAACGGCTTGTTGTCTGCACAGCAATATAAAGTGGCATGTAGTGACTGGACAGGAATGGGTGGTTCTCATGCACCTGATTTTGCAACAGGAGCTGAAGCTTTATCTTATATAAATAGCTTAGATGCTTCAGTAGCCGCTGGTACAATTATTGATTATAGAGCTCCATTGTATTCATTGAAGAGAAATGTTGAGGGTAATCCAAGACAAGGAATTCAAATGTACAAAAGCTACAACACAACCATTGGTTTGAGAGGTGATATCAATGATGATTGGTCATACGATGTCTACTATCAAAACTCAGCAGTTAATTATGCTAACGAATACAGAAATGACCTTTCTGTAACTGCGATTAATCGAGCTGTAAATGTTATTAATGTTGCAGGAGTTCCGACTTGTGTTGCTAAGCTTCAAGGAATCGATGCAAACTGTGTTCCATACAACCTCTTTCAAGGTGGATTACCTGGTGATCAGGGTATCCAAGGTGTAATCGATGGCGGACAAACTGCGCAAGATTATTTAGCTAAATCAACATTTATCAATGGTGATGGAAAGCAAAAAATTCTTTCAGGTTATATTACTGGTGATACAGGATTTACTATTCCGGGTGCTCCTGGTTCAGTATCTTTGGTAGCTGGTTTTGAAACTAAAGAGCTAGATACTGACTTTAGACCTGACACTCCTACACTTCAGGGTGATAGATCTGGTTCAGGTGGAGCTACATTACCTATTGGTGGTATGTATGACGTAGACGAGTTCTTTTTTGAGTTAGGTATTCCAGTAACGGCTGACCTAAGTGTTGATGCAGGATTTAGAACTGCTGAGTACTCAACAGGTGCTGAAACTGACTCTAGCAAAATTGGAGCATATTGGACTGTTAACGACAGCGTGTCATTAAGAGCCTCATTCCAGACTGCGCAGAGACATGCTAATATCTCTGAACTGTATTCAGCTGTTAGCGATGGCCTTGTGGACTTAGACAATGATCCTTGTTCAATTCAGCAGAATGGTACTCCAGCTACAGCAACTCAAGCTCAGTGTGCTGCAACAGGATTGCCAGCAAATCTTTACAACACTGATCTTAATTCACCAGCTGACCAGTACAACGTTAAAGGCGGCGGTAATCCTAAGGTTGCGCCGGAAGAATCAGAGTCATTAACTGTTGGTGCAGTTATTACTCCTGAATCAGTGCCTGGCTTAACTTTAACAGTTGATTACTTCGATATCACAGTGGAAGATGGAATTGGTACTGTAAGTGCTAAAACTGCTCTTGATAAATGTGTATCAACTGGAAGTGCGCAGTATTGTGGACTTATTAATAGAATGCCTGGAACAGGTTCATTGTGGTTATCAGGTGGATATATTTCACAGCAGCTTACAAACATTGGTGAAGAAACAACCAGTGGTGTTGATGTGATTTTTGATTACTCATTTGAGACTTCATACGGACCAGTTGAGGTTCAAGGTGTTACTACATTCCTAGATACTTATGACATTACAGAGCTTCCAGGTGCATCACCAATTGCATGTTCTGGAAACTGGGGTGGTTCATGTGGCAAGAATCCTTTACCTGAAACTTCTGGTAAATATAAGGCAACACTATCCACTGAATGGGATACTGATGTATCGCTTGGTTTAAGATACCTTGGCGAAACAACAGACCTTAATTCAAATAAAATTGATTTTGATGCTACAACATACATAGATGTAACTCTTCAGCATATGCCTACAGAGAATCTAGTTGTAACATTTGGAGTTAATAATCTATTTGATGAAGAGCCTGGTTACACATCTGACGCTGGAACAGCGCCAGGTAATGGTAATACTTTTCCAGGTTACTTTGACGCCTTTGGTCAATATATTTTCTTAAATTTGACACTTCAATACTAAGAAAAGGAAAAAAATTAAAAAAGGGTGCTTTAGCACCCTTTTTTTTTGCAAATTATTCCAATTCAAATTACCCTAAAAAGTTGACATATTGTGTCAAAATGGCAACAATTACGGGAACTAACAAACTTTTAGGGAGTTTATATGTCTAAATTAATTAAATTTTCTTTGGTTGCAGTCCTTTCTTTGGGCTTAATGCCAAATACTTCATTCGCTCAAGATGCTGATGATGATGTTGAAGAGGTTATCGTTACTGGTTCTAAGATTAAGAAATCAGTCTTTGATAGTTCAAAGCCTTTAGAAATTATCTCTGATGCTGCTATTGAGAGAACAGGTCTTAATAACATTGGTGATATCTTACAAAGCATCTCATCCAATGATGGTAATGGAATTCGACCAGTTACAACTGCGACAAACGGTGGGGATGGTTCTAATGAAATTTCATTAAGAAACCTTGGGGCTGGACGAACATTAGTTCTTGTTGATAGTAAAAGATGGGTAACAGACGCATTTGGTCGTGTTGACATGAATACTATCCCTGCTTCAATTATTCAAAGGGTGGAGATTCTTAAGGATGGAGCTTCCTCTATTTATGGTTCTGATGCTGTTGCTGGTGTTATCAACATTATTACTAAGAAAGACTATGATGGTTTCGAAATGAGAGCTTTTAGTGGTGAATATGATGCTGGTTATGGAAAGCAAGATTCTATTAGCATGCAGTTTGGAAGCACTTCTGAAAAATCTAGTAATATTCTAAATATTTCATTCGCTGCCCAAGAAGAAATTATGGCAGGTCAAATTCCTAGAGCAAATCAGCCTTACTATGGTTGTTCTAATGTTCCTAACAGTGGTACAGGTCCGCAAAACTCCCCAACAAACTTAGGACCTAGTCCTGAGCAAAACTCTGGCTATGGTAACTTTGCTCCGGCAAGTGATAGTTTTGTTTGTGGATCATCATTCCCTGCTTATGGAAGATACTTCACTTTAGGTACATACCTAGAGCCTGGTAAGTCAGGAGCCTCAGTTGATGATTTTATCCCATGGTCAAATGCTGGTCGTTATAACTATGCACCGGTTAACCATGTTCAAAACCCAATTGATCAATATTCTGTATATGCATTTTCTGATTATGATTTCACAGATAATCTTACTGGATATGTTCAATTTAACTATACAAAATCTAAGCGTGATAACCAATTAGCTCAGGTTCCAATGACTGCATATGGCGGAGCAGGACCTCAGTGGCAGCTTAACAACGGAAGGTTTGCAACAGCTGGCGGTCACTTTAACGTTATGAATAAAGATACTTCATTTGGTTTCAGATCAATTGCTATTGGTCCAAGAATTTATAGCTATGACTATGATATTTTCGCCCTCAGACTTGGATTAGATGGTAATTTTGAACTTGGTGGTAATGTCTATAATTGGAACGCTGGTTTTCAAACGAATGATGCTCAATACGACAGCAAGCTTTACAACTTTGTTGATCTTGTGCATCTAGGAAATGCTGTTGGTGATTCTTTCAGAGATCCAGTTAGTGGCGCATTAACTTGTGGTACTCCAGAAGCTCCAGTTGGTCAATGTGTTCCATTTAATATATTTGGTGGTCCAGATCTTGGTTTGTCTGCTGGAAGAATCTCTTTAGCTGAGTACAACGCTATGGTCGATTATGTTGGATACGATGGTGTTCAAAATGCAGCCTATGATAGTGATAACTACTGGGCAGAAATCTCTGGTCCTTTATTTGAAATGCCTTATGGAACAGCTTTCTTTGCTGCTGGTTTTGAAAAAAGATCATCTGGTTATATAGATACCCCAGATGCGCTTATTACTTCAGGTGGTTCATCAACAAACTACAGAGAGCCTACTTCTGGTAAAACTTCAGTTGAAGAATTTTTTGTAGAAATTAACATACCTCTCCTAGAAGGTGTCACTGGTGCTCAGGAGCTAGAGGTTACCCTTTCAGCAAGAACTTCTGATTACTCTGCAGGTGGTATGGTTGGATTTACGCCTAATAGTAACGATCCAGGCAGCCCATCAACAAGTGAAATTGGCATACGTTGGAGACCAATTGATGATGTTCTAGTTAGAGCTACTATGGGTGAAACATTTAGAGCTCCTACAGTAGGAAACTTGTATCAAGGTGGTGGTGAATCATTCCCACAGGCTACTGACCCATGTAATACGGATCAGTTCCCTACTCAAACTGCTGGAACTCAGGCTAATTGTTTAGCAGCTGGCGTACCTGCAGGTGGTGCTGAACAACCAACAACTCAAATCAGAGCTTTTGTTGGTGGTAACCCATTCTTACTTCCTGAAGAAGGTGAAAATGCTACGATTGGTATTGTTTATACACCAAGCCAAATTGAGAACTTAAGCATGAGTTTAGATTTCTGGGAAATTGAGTTAGAAAATATCTTTAATTCAATTGGTGTCGGAACTGTTCTTAATAGATGTTATGTTGAGTCTACTCAGCAAGATAACAACTTCTGCTCATTTGTTACCAGAACTGGTAATGGTGGCCTGCAAACTGTTAGAACTTCTCAAGTTAACTCTGCGCTTCAAAATGTTTCAGGTGTTGACTTTGTAATTAACTATTCATTTGATGTTGAAAACTACGGTTCATTTACTACAGGTTTTGACATGGTTTACTACACGAAAGATGAGTTTGCTCAAGGTGCAACATCTACTCCATCCGAGTCATTCGGTTGGTATGACGGTGGTGCTGATTTCAGATGGAGAGCTAACGCTTCTATATTGTGGGATTATAATGATTTTACAACTTCACTTAACTTTAGATTCTTAGATGACAACAAAGATGATTGTTGGTTATCTACATATTACGGCTTGAACGATGACTGTTCTAACCCTGATGATGCCAATAACTTTGGAGACTATGGTTACAATCAAATGGAAGTTGAGTATTACACAGACTTGCAAGTTGATTATCAATATAGTGATTCAATCAATGTATTTATTGGAGCTAGAAACCTATTCGGTGAAGAGCCTCCAGTTGCATATGATGCATTTGCTCAAAACTTTGACTTTGCTTGGGATTTACCTGGCGGAGCCTTTGTTTATGGTGGATTTAAAATCTCACTATAAAAGAGCATAAACTAATTAAAAGGCCGGTTTACCGGCCTTTTTTTTATATATAATACCTGCATGAAAACTAAACACTTTTTTATCTTATTAGCATTTGTCATAGCCGGTTGCAGCAAATCTGTTTCACCAGTTGATTCCTCAATTGAAACAGGAGTGTTCCATTTTGGAAATGGATCAGAGCCCCAAGGAATTGATCCCCATATTGTTACAGGAGTGCCTGAGCATCATATTTTAATTTCTCTATGTGAAGGTTTAACAATCCCCAATCTAAATAGTGGTGGTAATCTTCCTGGAGCTGCTGAATCATGGACAGTAAGTGATGACGGTAAAGAATATATATTTAGTTTAAATAAGAATGGAAAATGGTCTAATGGAGACCCAGTAACTGCTGATGACTTTGTGTGGTCTTGGATGAGAATATTAACTGCAAGCCTGGGCTCTCAATATCCTGATATGCTTTATTATCTGGAAGGCGCGGAAGAATATCATACCGGTATAATCAGTAATTTTGATGAGGTTGGTGTAAAAGCAGTTGATAAATATACTTTAAAAGTAAATTTAAAAAATCCCACTCCTTTTTTTATTGGCATGTTAAGTCATTACAGCACTTGGCCTGTTCACAAAGATACAGTCTTAAAACATGGTGCAATAGATGATAGAAACGGCCAATGGACCAGGCCTGGAAATTTTGTTTGTAATGGACCATTTCAATTAAAATCTTGGGAGTTAAATAATAAAATTGTTGTAGAAAAGAATCCTAATTATTGGGATTCTGAAAAAGTAAGTCTAAATGAAATGCATTTTTATCCAGTTTCTAATGTAATGACCGAAGATAGAATGTTTAGAGCTGGGCAGTTGCATGTAACATCTACATTACCATCACAAAAATGCCCAATTTATATTGAAGAAAATAATCCTGATTTAAGAATTGATCCATACATGGGTCAATATTTCTATCGATTGAATACTGACAACCCATCTTTAAAGGATGTAAGAGTGAGAAAGGCTTTAGCATTTTCAATTGATAGGAAACTGTTAGTAGAAAAAGTTACCAAATGCGGTCAAATTCCAGCATATTCTTTTACTCCTCCAGGCTCAAATGGATACCAGCCGGATACTAAAATTCCGTTCGATCCAGAATTAGCAAAACAACTTTTAACTGATGCTGGTTACTCTGAAAGCAATCCTTTTCCCAAACTTGAAATCTTGTTTAATACTAATGAAGATCATAGAAAATTAGCTCTAGCGATACAGCAAATGTGGCAACAAAATCTAGGAATTGAGGTTGAGCTTGTAAACCAAGATTGGAAAGTATACTTGAGTAGAGAAATGGTTGGAGATTTTCAGGTTTCGCGAGCAGGATGGATAGGAGATTATGAAGATCCAAATACCTTCCTTGATCTTATGAGACCTAATAGAGGAAATAATAAGACGGGCTGGGAAGATGCTAATTATGACTCAATTATTGAAAGAGCAAATTCAATGAATGATCAAACTCAAAGATATGAACTATTGAAAGAAGCTGAAAGAATTCTTATCGATAATATGCCAATCATTCCCCTTTATACATATGTTCGATCTTATCAATTATCACCTGATGTTAAAGGTTACAATCCACACATCTTAGATAACCATCACCCAAAGTTTATTTATCTAGAAAGAGATTGATATTTCATGATAGCAATTTTTTTTAAAAGAATTCTACTTGCTATACCGGTATTATTTGCAGTTGCTAGTATCACTTTCTTTTTAATCAAAATTGCACCAGGAGGACCCTTTGATGCTGATAAGGCTGTATCTCCTCAGGTATTGAAGAACTTAAATGAAGCTTATAACTTAGATGCATCTAATTGGGAGCAATATGTCGATTACATGACTGGGTTGATTCAAGGTGATTTAGGTCCTTCATTTAGATTTCCAGGCAGATCTGTTTCAGAAATGATTGCTACTGGATTACCAGTGACTTTTGAATTAGCTTTTTATGCAATTTTAATTGCTTTAGTTATGGGCGTATTTTTAGGGGTACTCGCAGCATTAAAAAGAAATACATTTTTAGACTTTATCCCTATGGCAATTGCAATGATTGGTATATGCGTTCCATCATTCCTTATGGGGCCTTTATTGGTTTTAATTTTTGGGCTTAATCTTGAATTACTCCCTGTATCTGGCTGGAATCAATTACCTGGAGATAAAATCTTACCATCTCTAACATTGGGATTTGCATATGCTGCTTATATAGCTAGATTGAGTAGAGGTGGAATGTTAGAAGTTTTAAATCAGGACTTTATCAGAACAGCTAGAGCCAAGGGCCTTGCTGAAAGAATAATTGTAATCAAGCATGCTATGCAAGGTGGGCTAATTCCAGTTGTATCATTTTTAGGACCAGCTATTGCTGGTTTACTTGCAGGATCTTTTGTTGTTGAAACTATTTTTCAAATTCCAGGGCTGGGAAGATTTTATGTTGAAGCAGCATTTAACCGGGACTATACAATGATCCTAGGAACCACAATATTTTTCTCTGCAATGATAGTTTTCTTTAATTTGTTATCTGATCTAGCTGCTTTGTGGATGAACCCAAGATCAAGAGATGTGTAATGAAAAATAATTCTTTGTGGTCAGATGCTATATATAGATTAAGCAGGAATAGAGCTGCTATGTTGGGTGGTTTTATATTAGTAATGCTTGTAATTTGCGCCATACTGGCTCCATGGATCGCTCCATACTCTTATTCATTTCAAGATTTAAATTTGGGTGCAAGCCCTCCATCTTCAGAGCATCTTTTAGGAACAGATATTTTGGGAAGAGATTTATTAAGTAGAATTTTATACGGTGCACGTATTTCATTGCTAGTTGGATTTGTTGCAACTGGTGTTGCTCTTGTTATTGGAGTTTCCTGGGGGATAGTTGCCGGATATATTGGAGGAAGAGTTGACTCAATTATGATGAGAATAGTTGATGTTCTATATGGACTCCCGTTTATTATTTTTATTATTCTTTTGATGGTAATTTTTGGTAGGAACCTTTGGCTCTTATTCGGAGCAATTGGAGCCGTAGAATGGCTCACAATGGCAAGAATAGTAAGAGGTCAAGTAATTGGCTTAAAAAATCAAGAGTTTGTTTTAGCAGCACAAGCTATGGGGGTTTCAAACTTATCAATGTTTAGGAGACATCTATTGCCTAATATTCTAGGACCAATTGCTGTATACGCAACTTTAACGATCCCCCAAGTAATGCTTTTAGAAGGATTTCTAAGTTTTCTTGGGTTAGGCATTCAACCTCCAATGAGTAGCTGGGGAACTCTTATTAAAGATGGCGTTGAATCAATGGAGGAATATAGCTGGTTACTAATTTATCCAGGCATAACATTCACAATTACCTTGTTTGCATTAAACTTTTTTGGAGACGGTCTTAGAGATGCGCTAGACCCAAAAACTTCTGATAATTAAAAAGCTTTAATAATAATTTTTAATACCTGCCCAGGTTTGATTTCATTATTTGATAATTCATTAATACTTCTAATATCTGAGATCTCAATATTAAATATATCCGCTATTCGATAAAGACTATCTCCTTGTTTGACGCTATACAAAATAGTTCTTTTTTTTGAATTAATTGTTCGATAAATATTTTTATTTCCAATATTTAATTCTTTCCCAATTGTTAAAGGTGAATTCATCCTTAAACCATTGTTCTTTGCTATTTCTGCAGGAGAAATTTTATATTGAATTCCAAGATTCCATAAAGTATCACCTTCGCTAATGATATGGGCCTGATAGGGAATAAATGTTTGATTTTGATCGTTGCTCAAAGGAATTAATAACTCTTGATTTAAACTTAAGACATTAGAAGCTAGATAATTAACTTTTTTCAGGACATTTACCTCTGTTTCAAATTCTTCAGCTATCTTCCATAGGCTATCTCCTTTCGAAACCTTGTGTGTGACCCAATTGATTTGATTTGTTTGAATAAACTGATCTTTTTTAAGATTTAATATTTCTTCTAATTCAACGGGGATATTAAATATAGTTTTTTTTCCTGGAGGAGAAGCCCATTTTGTATATCCTGCATTCAATTTATAAACAAATTCAGGTTTCAAGCCAGCAAAATTGCTAAAAGCCAATATTTCAACTTGACCATCAAGCTCTATGCTACCCAAAACTTTTTTATTTGGAAAATTTGGCAGATTAATTCCGTACTTTTCAGCATTAACAACTAATTCAAGTATTGCTTTAAATTTTGGCACATACTCCTTCGTTTGTTTTGGAAGTTTAAGATTTCCATAATTAGTGGGTTTTCCAGCTCTTTTATTGAGTTTGATTTGTTTTTCAAGTCGAGTTGGACCGCCATTATAGGCGGCAAGGGTATAGGTAATTTCCCTATTGAATCTATTATGAAGATAGGCCAAATACCTTACAGCAGCTTTTGATGATACTAAGGGGTCATGTCTTTGCTCATACCACCATGTATCTTCAAGGTTGTATATTCTTGCTGTTGCAGGCATAAACTGCCATATTCCCATTGCACCTGATGCTGAGATTGAGAATGGATCATAGTTACTTTCAATGTAGGGAAGCAGCGCTAATTCAGCTGGCAGTCTGTATTTATCTAACTCTTCAAGAACAAAAAATATAAAGTACCTTCCTTTTTCAAGAAGTTTATCGAGCTGAGCTGGGTTAGCAAGGTACGTATTTATGTATCCGAGTGTTTTTTCATCAAGATTGGCTTGCTCGCTTGAGATGGTATCTTTTATTCGATCCCAAACATTCTCATAAACGAGAATATCCTCAGATGCTTCCAATGGAATAGGCTCTATATATTGATCAGCTTGAATAATAGAAGGTAATTCGCAGCCTGAGGCTACAAGCAATACAAGAATTAATAAGAATCTATTCATGACTTCAAATTTTATAATCTTTGGATAAGTTGGGATTCTCTGTGTGTAAGCAAAAGATTATCTTCATTAGTTACAATTAACCAAATATAATTATCAGTATAAGCTTTTATAGATTGATTAGTCATAAGTATTAATGTCATATTTTAACTCATGAAACAGGTAATTATTTATACAGACGGAGCCTGCAGAGGTAACCCAGGCCCAGGAGGGTGGGGAGCCTTAATTAAATTTGATAGCGTAGAAAAAGAAATTTATGGAGGTCAAGCTAATACAACAAACAATCAAATGGAGCTTGCAGCCGCAATTGAGGGCTTAGCTACGTTAAAAGAATCCTGCAGTGTAGAGCTGTTTACTGATTCAAAATATGTAATGGATGGTATAACTAAATGGATCCAAAACTGGAAAAAAAATAATTGGAGAACTGCCGCAAAAAAAGATGTGAAAAATAAAGAATTGTGGCAAAAATTAGATCAGTTAATTTCCCAGCATCAAGTACAATGGCATTGGGTTAAGGGCCACTCTGGTGATGTTGGCAATGAAGCAGCAGACTTATTGGCGAATAAAGGAATAGATTCTATCTTATGACAAAGAAACTCATCGTTCTCGATACTGAGACAACCGGATTGGAGGTTGAGCAAGGCCACAGGATTGTTGAGGTAGGTGCCGTTGCTCTTGCAGATAGAAAAAGAACAGATTTACATTTTCATTCATATCTTAACCCCCAAAGATCTATTGATGAGGAGGCGGAGAAAGTTCATGGCCTTTCAATGGAGCGACTTTCGAATGAACCAGAGTTCTCAGAGATTGCAGAGAGTTTTTTAGAGTTTGTAGAAGGAAGCATATTGGTCATTCATAATGCTGCTTTTGATTTGGGTTTCCTTAATGCTGAGTTAAAGAGAGTCTCCTCTAAGTATCCAGCTCTTGAGGAAATATGTGATGTTGAAGACACCTTGTTGATGGCAAGAAGTAAATTCCCTGGTCAGCGTAACTCATTAGACGCCCTTGCAAATAGATTTGAGATAAGTGGTTACGACAGAAGCTTTCATGGTGCTTTATTAGATGCAAATATTCTTGCAGATGTATATATTCATTTAACTGGCGGTCAAAGCAAGTTTGAATTTATGACATCAAATATCAATTCTAACCCTGAAAGTGATATGAGCTCACTTAATATTGATTTAAAGAAATTTCCCATTCCTAAAATTATCGTCTCCAAAGAAGATATGTTGGCCAACGACAAAAGAATGAGTGCAATTAATTCAAAAAGGGATTCATCATGACCAAAGTTACCAGATTTGCACCCAGTCCAACGGGAGCCTTGCACATAGGCGGAGTTCGAACTGCATTATTTAACTATGTGTATGCCAAGCAAAATAAAGGAAAGTTCTTAATCAGAGTTGAGGACACAGATGCTGAAAGATCAACGAAGGAGTATGAAGATAATATTCTCAAAGGATTATCTGATATTGGCATTGATCCAGATGAGCCTCCTGTCAGGCAATCTGAAAGATCTGAGCTGTATAGGTCGGCTGCAGAAAAAATAATAGAATCCGGCAATGCCTATTGGTGTGATTGTTCTAAAGAAGCTCTCGAAGAAATGCGCAAAGAGCAGGAGTCAGCTGGTAAAAAACCTATGTATGACGGAAGAAGTAGAAATCTTGGACTGAAGCGTTCTGAAAATACAGTCCTAAGATTAAAAACACCAAAAGATGGCAACTTAGTTTTTCATGATTTGGTAAGAGGCGAAGTAGTTTTCCAGAACTCTGAATTAGATGATTTGATTCTTCTTAGAAGCGATGGCTCTCCAACATATCATTTATGTAATGTCGTTGATGATTTTAATCAAGGAATTACAACTGTAGTAAGGGGTGAAGATCATTTAAGTAACACGCCTAGACAAATACACATTCAACAAGCTTTAGGTTATCCACCTCTTGAGTACGCACACTTACCAATGGTTCTAGGCCAAGATAAAAAAAGATTATCTAAAAGAAATGCTGTAACAAGTTTGCAGGATTATTTTGATCAAGGGTATCTTGAATCATCCATGATCAATATGCTTGCAAGATTGGGTTGGTCAAAAGGCGACAAAGAAATTTTTTATTTAGATGATTTAATTGTTGACTTTAGAATTCAGGAAGTTCAAAAAGCTGGCGCTGTCTTTGACCCAGTAAAGCTAGACTGGATTAATAATCATCACTTAGCTGCGCTCTCTTTTGATGATTTTAAGGAAAGATTGACTCCATTTCTTAATAGCGTTGAAATTGATTTAACTCAAAAGCAAAACAGCAATAAGATTATTGAAGCCATGAGGAGCTCTAAACCAACACTCCTTGGAGTAGCCAAAGATCTTGTACCCTATTTTTTTCAAATAGATTCATATGATGAAAAAGCAGCAAATAAATTTTTAAGCGGATCAGAGCCTGTTTTGGAATATGTGCAAAGAAAATTAAATAAATTAGAAGCTTGGAATGAGGAATCTATAGATCATGCATTGCAAGAGGCTCAAACTGCATTAAGCTTGCCAACTCCAAAGCTTAATCAACCAATAAGAATCGCAATGACGGGATCTACTCAATCTCCTTCTTTGGGCTTAACGCTTTCATTGTTTGATTTGGTTGAGGTGAACAACAGAATTGATGCAGCGCTAAAATATTTAGCTCATTCTACCTAGAAACACATGAGGCAATTATTGCCTGAGGATGCTCTTGAGTTAAATGTTCCAAAGTATCTAAAGATGTTTCTTTAGCGATCCCATACTCAGCAATGCCAAAGATTTGATTAGGCTCAATAACTAGATTGTCTGAAATTTTTTTTATGCCGTCATAACAATCCAATAGATTTAAATTTTCCATATTATTGGCAGAATAAAAAATCTTTTTTTTAAATTCCACTTCAGTTAATTGATCTGATTGAGTTAAAACAAAATAGTTTTTTGGAACATTCATAAATTTAATTTCATCTTTTCGCAATATATCGCCAGCATCAGAGGACATTTGTTTTCCAATAACATCTAACGATTCCATTGATTGGTATTTGAAAATACTTATTGATCCTAGCGATTTATAAAGTGGATTCAGCCCTGAGTTAACATAATTTCGCTCATAACCCTCAAAAGACAGAAGTGAGGAGGCAAGGGGAGCATGTTGGTTTTCATAGTAATCCCTAAAATCATCATCAGATAACCCTTCCATCTTATGAATAAATGCTAAAGCTTTAATCAATTTGAATTGCTACCCCTGCATTGGGCCTTCTTAAGTCAGCAAAACCCTCTTTGCCTTTTGAAGAGATTAAAATGCTTTGTGTTGAACCCATAGTTTTTGATTCTTCGAGCTCATGACCATATGATTCAAGTATTTGTAACGTATCTTTGCTAAACCCTTTTTCTAAACGTAAATTTTTATAAGGCCAATCTTTATGAAGTCTTGGGAGCATGGTGGCTTCCCCAAGATTTAAATCAAAGTCTATGATCCCAGTCACAACTCTCAACACAGCAGCTGGTATCAAAGCACCCCCAGGAGATCCTGTGATGAGCTTTAACTCATTTTTTTCATTGAAGATAATAATTGGAGTCATAGTGCTCATAGGTCTTTTGCCTGGCTCAAATCTATTGCCTATGCTTGCTGAGCGATCTATTACTTCAGGGTTTCCATACTGATAAGCAAAGTTATTCATTTGATTATCAAGAAGAATTCCAGTACCTGGAATAGTTACCCCAGAGCCAAATGAGTAACCTAATGTATATGTGTTAGAAACAACATTGCCATGTTTATCAATGATTGAGTAATGAGTTGTATTTTCACCCTCTTGAAATAATGAATCAGGATTCAAGGCTTCCGGTGGGGTGGCTTCTTGAAAATTGATTGACTTGGCTAATGATTTTGCTCTTTCCTTTGAAATTATTTTTTTTATCGGGACACCATAAAACTGAGGATCTCCCATGTATCTTGATCTATCCATATGTCCACGTTGTAATGCTTCTGCGAATAGATGAAGAAAGCTTGCTGAGTTTGGTCCGACTTTAGCAGTATCAAAGTTTTCTAGAATATTTAATCCTTCAAGCAATACTGCAGCACCCCCGGCTGGAGGAGGGTGGGCAAGGACTTTGTGATTCCTGTAAGTTGTTTGAATGGGTTCTGCAAACCTAGGTTTATATTCTTTAAGGTCTTTAGCAGAAATGTACCCACCATTTTGCTTCATGGCTTGAACTATTTTCTTGGCAATAGATCCAGTATAAAAAGCCTCCTCACCATTTCTAGCTATTTCTCGAAAAGTCCAAGCTAAATCAGGCCGCTTCATTACTAAATGTTCTTTTACCGGATCACCATTTTGATAATAGATATTTTCAGATTCTGAATCGAGATTTATTTGATCAGCACTACCAATAGCTTGATTGAGATCATAGCTAACTTGTATTCCTTTTTGCGCTTGTTTTATAACGGGCTGCAATATTTTCTTTAATGGTAATTTCCCATAGCGATCATGTGTCTGTAATAACCCAGCCACAGTTCCAGGAACCCCAGATGCTTTATAACCATATCTCCTTTGATCATAATTATTCTTTAAAAATAAAAAGTCATTATTTGAAATATTTTTGGGTGCAGCACTTCTAAAATCTACTGCTATTGTTTTATTTTCATCCTTTAAATAAACCAACATAAAGCCTCCACCCCCTAAATTACCTGCTCTAGGAAGTGTTGTTGCCAAAGAAAACCCAACTGCAACTGCTGCATCAATTGCATTACCACCCATGTTTAAAATTTCTATTCCAATATCTGAAGAAGCTTGATTCTGTGAAACGACCATTCCAGAACTTCCAATGGTAGGATGAAAGGGAGATGGATAGTCAATATATCTAACTTGCCCCCAAGCATTAAAGGAAACAAATAGAAGATAAAATAAAATATTTCTAAGAGTCATGAATTTCAAAATATCATTGGAGCTAAATAGAAGGCAAATATGGTGACCAAAAAGACCCCAATAATATTTAATGCAAATCCTGCTCTCATCATATCTGGTATGGTTAATTTTCCTGAGCCAAAAACAATTGCATTAGGTGGTGTCGCTACAGGCAACATAAATGCACAACTTGCAGCTAATACAACAGGGATTGTCAAGGCTACTGGAGCTATACCAAGAGCAACTGCAACTGCTCCAACTACTGGTAAAAATGTTGAGGTGGTTGCAACGTTAGATGTGATTTCTGTTAAGAATATAATCAAAGTTGCAACTGCTAGTATCAGGACAATGGGTGGGACATTTCCTAGAATGGTTAAGCCTTGGCCAATCCAACCCCCAAGACCTGATGAACCAATAGATGCAGCTAAAGATAATCCACCTCCAAACAAGACAAGCAATCCCCACGGCAGCTTATTAGCTTGTTCCCAAGTTAGTAAATCTGTTTTTGCATTCTCAGAGGGAATAAAGAAAAAACTCAATGCTGCAAATATAGCAATCCCTGCATCCGTAAGGCCAGACAAAGGAACAAAGTTATCAAGCAATGTTCTGAACATCCAAGCACTCGCTGCCATAGAAAAAATGATTAAAACTTTTTTTTCATCTCTGCCTAAAGGACCTAAATCAGTCAGCATGTTTTGAAGCTGTAATTTTGTTTCTATACTAGCTATAAAATGAACGGGATACACTATTTTTGTAATTGCATACCAGGATGCGCCTAGCATAAGAATGGCTAAAGGTACCCCTAATTTCATCCAATCCACAAAAGAAATTTCAATGCCATAGGTTTCTTGTATAAAACCTACAAATATTATATTTGGAGCTGTACCTACCAAAGTTGACATCCCTCCAATTGAAGCAGCATATGCAATGCCGAGCAAAAGCGATGTTTCAAAGTTTTTTCTTTCTTTTGCTGAGAAATTTGGAATAGTTTCAGCAACACTTGAGCATACCGCCAAACCAATTGGTAAAAGCATCAAAGTCGTTGATGTATTCATCACCCACATGCTTATAGAGGCAGAAACAAGCATAAAGCCACCAACTAATTTTGCTCCACTATTTCCAATCGCTATTAACATTTTTAATGCCAATCGTTTATGCAATCCGGATGATTCAATACCCAGAGCTAAAATAAAGCCACCCATGAATAAATAAATATTTGGATTCGCATAGGGTAGAGCAGCTGTCTTAAAATCAGTTACATGAAGCATTGGGAACAAAGCTAACGGCAATAACGCAGTAACGGCCACTGGAACTGCCTCAGTTGCCCACCAAATCGCCATCAACAGAGTAACAGCAGCCACAGCCCAACCTATTGGCGAGAGAGAATCTGGATTAGGCGTTAGAAGAATAAAAAAGAAGGCTGCTAAACCTAGCCAAAAACCCCTTTTTTTATAAGCCTGCATTATTTCAACCTCGCATAAAACATTTCAGCAGCATAGGGAACCATTTGCTCTGTATTGCTGTGGCCTTTAGTGGTTGGAACTTCAACCATTCCCCATTTAAAAAATTGATTAACTTCTTTTGATTTAGCTACTGCAGATTTAAAGAAGTTTCTTCCTCTAGCAAGACGATGCTCTCCCTGTAAGTTAATAATGTCCCAATGATCTGCTACATAAGGTGTATTTGGTTTAGTTGAGGTATCTGCTCTTCCAAGCATTAATAGAAAATACTTACTAAAAGCTTGTCTTAGCTTTGCATCATCTATATTTGAATTAGTTAGACCAAAAGGCCACTCTTGATCTGACATTGACAGATACCACCCTAAATTCGCTGCAATTGCCAAGGTGTAAGACGCTTGTGGATGATGAAGCACAAACCGATGAACAAAATGTGCTCCAGCACCATGACCATATATACCCCAATTCTCTGATTTAATTTTAAATTTCTTCAATGCATTGTTGGCAAGAGGTTCAATAGCCATAAACGCATGCAAATCTTGCTCAATAGGATCTAGATTTTTAGTTTTGATATTTCCATAATTAAAACCCCACACTTCTGGAAAACTCTCTTCACTAAATTCAGGAACAATCACCAAAAGATTTAACTCCTGAGATGCTTTCACCCATTGATCTCTATACTCTTCAGCGTTTCTTTTCCTTCCATGCATAACAACCACAAGCCTTGTCTCTGCATTTATTTTATTAGGCTTGGCTACGAAGGTAGGCAAAGAAGCGCCTGCCCAGTCCTCGAACTCGTAATCGGTCAACTCAGCGCTCGCATTCCATGCAATAGAAGCAAACAAAAAAGTAAAAATAAATTTATACATCAATCTTTATAAAAAAAAGGGAGCCAAAGCTCCCTTCAATTTTAGCTTAAATATTAGAATGTAACTCTTAAATCTAAGTAATAATTTCGACCCCAGTCCGAATGAGCATCTGCATAGTATCCATAGTATCTATCAGCAGTTGGAGCTCTTTCATCCTCTAAGTTTTTCACAGCAAATCTAAGTCTTGCTTTGTGATCACCAAGATCAAAGTTATATGAAACGGTTGCATCCATAGTCGTCATTTCTGGAACTAGATATGGAACTCCATTTTTTAATCCAAGTGAAGTTTGAACAAAGGAACCTTTTTTTAGTCCAGTTAAACTTGCGCCCCATGGACCTTTATCCCAAGAAACTCTTATAGTGTGCTTGTTATCATAAATCCCATCTTTTTCTAGCAAGTCACCAAACCCTTTTAAAGGAATTGATTCAGGGATTTCACCACTATCTTTCTTAGCTTGCAATGCAGCAAATTCACCACTTGCTTTTTGCTCAAATTTATCAAGGAAAGTTCCGATATATCTCAAATCAAAATCACCAAAATCAGTTTGAATATCGTAATAGATACCTACATCCATTCCCTCAATGGTTCTAAGAGCCATGTTGGTATAGTTATTTGTTACATACTTAATGTCTCCAAATGGGCAGACACCTGCAGCAGCGAAGCCAGCAGCATCTCCAGCATCAGGAGCTTCTCTTACTACGAGCGGGTCGCCTGCAAAGGTATCACAATTATTTAAGCCATTCGCAAATCGCAATAACATGTCATTAACAGTTTGATTCTCTCTGCCAAATAAACCAATAGTTTTATCTTTTTCAATTGTCCAAGCATCAACAGTTACAATCAAACCATCCATTGGAGTTAAAACGACACCAAATGATGTATTGTCTGACTCTTCAGCTTCAAGCCCCTTAGCACCTGTTGCGACTCTTTGAATTGTGTATCTTGAGTCAGAGTCAATAACATTCTCAACACTTTGAACCTCATTTACTCTAAAAGCAGCACGGTCATATCTTGTTCCAGATCTTGCTACAATTTTTTCATTGATTTGAATGATATTTGGTGCTCTGAATGCAGTAGAGAATGATCCTCTTAATGTCATCCATGGAGCAACTTCCCACCCAACAGCTAGTTTTCCGACAGTGGTATCTCCAAAGTCTGAAAAGTCTTCATTTCTCACAGCTAGCTGAGCGTTAATAGATTCAGTAACTGGAATTTGAAATTCAGCAAATAATGATGTCACATCTCTTGAGCCAGATACATCTGGAGTAGGGGAGGAATTGACCACATCAGAGACTAATGGGTAGGTATCTCCCTCATAATCAGTATAGGTAATTGTTCCATCTAATCTAGGATCTCTATCATCTATAACCTCTTCCTCTCGATACTCAAAACCAACCAAAAGACCAACATCTCCAGCAGGAAGAGTCATGAATGATGCATTTGACATTTTGAAGTCAAACATATCAAGAGTGCTTTCATTTTTTCTGTAAACGCTAATTAAAGCTCTCTCAATATTTGAATTAACTCCTGCACTAAAGGGATTGTATGCGGCAGGCGTGGAGTCATATAATGCTGCTTTAAGCAGGTTATTTGACATTCTATTTCTAGTCACGTCTCTATGTCTTGCAATTGAGCTGACATAAGCTGTTTCCCAGTCCCAATCTCCTGCAGAACCTCTAAAGCCTTGAAGAAATCTGTACGTTTCTTTTTTAACATTAACGAGTCTTTGTTTTTCTTCGTATCGATAATTATCAATATAAAGATTTTTACCTGCAAAGATTGCGGTTGGCACCCCATCAACATTAACTTTAAGTTGGTTTAAATAATAGTTATCTGGCCCAACTCTGTGTTTGGAAGAGCTAAAAGCATATGAGGCATGAGCAGTCCTATCACTGTCTGAGCTATAAGCTCCAATTTCAGTAAAAGATTCCATGCCATTATCCATTTCATGGTTGATAAATATCACAACATTATTTCTAATAAGCTCAGATCTAACATCTGTCGGTCCCCAAAAATTACTTCTAAGTGCTCCGTTACCGTCTTGTGCGATACAAGTACCAAAACCAGTATCAAAAAGAGGGTGGCCTCTATTAGTACATTTTGAATCCCCTAAAGGAAATAACTCAAACTCACCATTAGAGTCAGTCCAGACATGGTTATAACTTTCTCCTGCATGTTCACGAGAGCTAACCATATCAAACTGTCCATAAAGTGAATTCGAGCTTAAATTTCTAAAAGAAGTGCTAGTTTTCCATGGAGAGTCATCTGCAACGAAAGGTCTGTGATCTCCTGCACCCCATCTTGGATCCTCTTGAGCATTAATATTACCTCGATCATAGTGGTCAAAGAAAACGCTGACATTGGTTGCGCCATCATTAAAGAATGAACCCCATTTAACATTGAAAGTATTATCTTCTGTTTCAAAGTGATCATAAGCAGAAACCTTAGCTCTAACCATTAAGCCCTCATAATCTTTTTGGAGCACATTATTTACAACACCCGCCACAGCGTCAGCGCCATAAATAGCTGATGCGCCATCACGCAAGATTTCTAGCCTTTCCATTCCATATGTTGGAATGAGATTTGAGTTAACAGAGACTGTTGGAACAAAGTCACCGCCTATTAATTCTGTCTGATAAGTTCCGTTATTAACAAGCCTTCTTCCATTAAGTAGGGTAAGAGTATTACCAACACCCATATTTCTTAAGTTGTAAGCCCCAACATCTCCACGAGATGCATTCACACCTCCAGATGCATCTTCAGCTTCATTAAAATAGTTAAGACCTTGCTCAGCAATATTTTCAAGCAGCTCATCGCCGCCATCAACACCCAAGGCTTCTATGTCTTTACCTGAAAAAACAGATACAGGCAAAGCTCCTGTGATTTTTGCACCTTTAATTTGTGAGCCAACGACTACCACCTCTTCAACATCGCTTAATTTTGTAGAGTCTTCTTGAGCAAAGACAGTGAGCGAAATCGGCAATAGAAAAAGGCCAAAGGCATATTTAAGATTTGTAAATTTCATATTTTCCCCAAAATAAATATTTTTCTAATTTTTATATTAACAGTTGAGCATAATTTTTTATGATGTTTTGTCAATTTTTTAACTAAAAATTAAAGCCTTAACCATAACTATTTGTTATAGTTAAATAACTTAAAATAATTTAAAATTTTTATGATTAGCTCAAGACATATTGAAGTTTTCTATCATGTTTATAACGAAGGCTCTTTGACCCGAGCAGCAAAAGCTCTAAATGTTTCTCAGCCACTTGTAAGCAAGACACTGGCTTATGCTGAACATAAGCTTAAATTAAAGCTTTTCGTAAGACACGCTAGGCGACTGTCGCCAACTCCCGAGGCAGATATTCTTTTTAAGCATGCTGCAGATGTAAACCAACAAATTTCTAAGTTTAATAATATTGCAGAAAACCTTGTTTCTGACCCATCTTCTATTATCAATATTGGTTGCACTCCCTCCTTAGGGTTAGGGTTGCTGCCTAATCTATTAAATAAGTATTTAAAAGTTAATCCTGGTACTAAATTTAATATTGTAAATTTACAAAGCTTAGATCTTGAGGACCAATTAAAGGAGCTAACTTTTGACTTGGTTATTTGTTTCAACCCAAATGATTCTGATCTCTTTCAAAAGACTGTCTTGCATTCAGGAAAGCTGGTTCTAATATCATCAAAAGAGAATAGCCCACAAGAAAGTATTTTTAAATTGGCAGGAATTCAAGATCAACCTTTTATAAAGATTAAAAATTTAAAAACTAATGCAGCGCAAAATAACCTTGATGATGTTTTAAAGAAAGAAGGTATATCGGTCAACTGGATTGCAGAAACTGAAACTATACAAGTAGCAAAAGCCATGGTTGAAAAAGGCTCAGGTTATGCAATCATCGATGATTTTAGCGCAGCAATATATGGAGATAAAATCTCAATTAATGAAATTGAGCCAGTGATTGGTTATCAAATATGCATGATCAGTAACAAAGAAAAACCCTTATCTGTTAGCGCTAAGTCTTTCATCAATTTTCTTGAAAAACTTTCCGGTAATTTGGATCAACTGATTGAAGGTTAATTGCGATAGTCTAAAGGCGGCTTTCTGTCTCCTAATAAAGGGTAATATTCAAAGTTAGCCCCAACTCTTTCTATATATTCATCATTAGCAGACTTGAGAACCTCTGGATTTTTAAACAAATCCTGAGCTGTATCTGCTAGAACTTGAGCTGCTAGCTTGGTTCCCTTTAATCCAATTGATGTTCCTCCTGCAGCTACACCCTGCCATGAATGTCCAGCTGTTCCTGGAACCCAAGTAGCCGTTCTTAGACCTGCCTGAGGAACAACCCAACTTACGTCCCCTACATCTGTCGAGCCATAAGTATGACTTGATTTGAAGGGGATAATTTTTTCTTGGTCTCCAATTTTGCTGCCAGGAGAAACCATGGTTGCATATATAGCCTTTGCATATTCATTTTCTTGTTTTGAATATTTTATGCCGCCCCGTGCAAGTAAATTTTTATGCATTATTTTTTGCAAAGTATCATTAGGGAGCTTGGAATAATTTCCATGCATGACTTCATATGTCATAGATGTCTCTGTCCCCATTGCAGCACCCTCAGCTGCTTTTACAACCCAATTAAAAATTTCTTGAACCTTCTCTCTTCGAGGGTGACGAACATAGTAATAAACCTCTGCTAGATCTGGTATTACATTTGGTGCTAATCCACCCTTTGTAATAACGTAATGGATTCGTGATTCTTGAGGAATGTGCTCTCTCATCATATTCACCATCATATTCATTGATTCGACACCATCCAAAGCAGATCTGCCCTTATGTGGAGAGCCTGCTGCATGAGCAGAGATGCCTTGAAACTTAAATTTTGCAGATTTATTTGAGTTGGAAGATTCTGCATTTGCCGCATTTGAGCTGCTTGGATGCCAATGAAGCACGGCATCAACATCATCAAATAATCCGGCTCTTACCATATAGACTTTCCCTGAACCACCTTCTTCTGCAGGAGTGCCGTAAAACCTAATCGTTCCCTTGGTTTTGGTCCTCACCAACCATTCTTTTATTGCCACAGCTGCCCAAGCTGATGCAGCTCCAAATAAATGATGTCCGCATGCATGGCCTGCATCCACGTCATCTCTTATTTCTTTGAAGGGCGAGGCTGTTTGCATTAAACCCGGCAAAGCATCATATTCTCCTAAAATTCCAACTACCGGACCTCCATTTGAGTATTCTGCAATAAATGCAGTTGGAATTTCTGCGACCCCAGATTGAATTGTAAATCCATTGGCTTTTAATTCTTCCTTTAAAAGCTCTGAGCTTTTGAATTCTTGATATCCAACCTCAGCCCAATCCCAGATTTTCATTGCAGCAGTTTCAAAGGTATCTTGATGTTTATTAATGCTTAGATTAAGACTCGAGTCTGCTTGAATTTGCAAACAGGCAATTAGCCAAAAGCTACAAACTGTTTGTTTGAAAAATTGATTTTTAGACCTATACATTCTACTTCCTCTACTTGTTTAATAATTTCTTCTTCGTTTGATGTTAATACTAATCGATGACCTTGTGAATCTTCAGCGTAAAAAACAGCTTTGACTGGATTTAAATTTTCGTAGAGAGTAGTGCAACCAATTACTTTGGCGTTACCTTCTTCCAGGCTCGACATAGGCACAGGAATTTCTAGTTTTTCTGCCTCTGCGGTAACATCCTTCGCTTCAAAATCCATCACAGGATCTTTAGCCCATATTGCAAGAGCTTGCTTAGTCATCATTCCAGAAACACCAGTAACAAGACCTATTTCATTTGTATGTTTTCGAATTTTCATGAGCATTTGTGCTGTGGAATGCAACATATAATTATTTAAGGGTCCCCCAGCAAAAGGCATACCACCCGTTATGGTTTGATCAATATTTGCAGGCACGTTTAATGATTCAGCGAATAGTTGGACTGCGACAGGAAAGCAGCTATAAAGCTCATACAATGATGGTTTAATTTTATGTTTTGCAGCTGTTTCAAGTAAAAATTTAGCCGACAATTGAAGACCGATAGGATGAACAATGTCTGGTCTTTGAATTACTCCAATCATATGATTAGTTTCAACTGAGACCAGTGGGTAGACTCTCTTAGAAGAGGGAATATTTAGTTTATTTGCAAGTTCTTCACTTGTAAGAATAAGAGCTGAAGCTTGATTTACATTCCAGCTAGAATTATGAAGTTTGTTGTAAGGATATGCGATTCTTTGATTTTTAGCTGAGGAGTTTTGAATTTCCTCTGAGGTAAAAATTTTTTGATTCCATGCATGTGGGTTTTGAGCAGCAATTTCAGAGAACCTCGCATATGTATCACCAAGGAATATTTCATGCTCCTTCAAGGTGCGTTTACTTTTATACCGCATAGCACTTTCTATAATGGCGTAATAGCCAACGGCCATCATGCCCAGAGCTTCAAGCTCCTCGGGGACGTATAAATCTTCTTTGGCTTTAACATAATGATCTGGATTTACATTCAGTTGCATTTCTTCAAAAACTAACCCTTCTTTAAGGGCCTGAATTTTTTTAAATCTTGCCTCACCACCAACAATAAGACTTGCTCTTATGTCGCCGTTTATAATTTTTTTACAAGCAGAATTAATTAAGTTTTGTTGCAGGACTCCAATCTTTGTGACGCTTGTTTTAGCTTGAGGGAATCCATGTTTTTCTGCAATCCATTTACCAGGATCTCTGTAAGCCCAATACCCTTTGGGTATTTGAATTTCATCAATATAGTTTTTAATTTCTGGACGTTGAGTATCTTTAATGGCTTCCAGTGAAACTTTTTCCATTAAGATCAATGCTTCATCTAGTTCGGCAAAAGAGCCTTTTTGTTGCAAGGAGCCAATACCAACAAGGACAGGTCTATTTTTCATAAAACATTAATGTAAATTATTATGTGTTACATCTAGTATCAGTAATTCTACAATTAATCATCTCAAAATATTCTAAATAGTTACTTTTTTGTTCTCTACCACTATAATCTAATCCAATTATTATTGGGGCTATAGCTCAGCTGGGAGAGCGCTTGCGTGGCACGCAAGAGGTCGGCGGTTCGATCCCGCCTAGCTCCACCAATCCTAATATCTTTAAATTTAGTTATAACTTTTAGTTATGAAATCATAGTATTTAATTACCTAGAATTTTAAAAATCTGTGGTAGATTAGCATCATGAAAATCGGCGTGCCCGCAGAAGTAAAAAATAATGAGCATAGAGTCGGTCTAACTCCTGAATCAGTAAAAACTCTTAGTGACTTAGGCCATCAACTATTCGTTCAATCCAATGCTGGTCATGCCATTGGATTTACCGATGACTTGTATGAATTATCTGGAGCACAAATTCTTGACTCAGCTGCAGATGTTTATAAATTATCCGATCTAATCATTAAAGTTAAAGAACCAGTAGAAAGTGAATTTCAGTTTTTACGAAATGATCTTGCGTTGTTTACGTATCTTCATTTAGCAGGCGATCCCGAACAGGCAAAAAAACTATTGGAAACCGGTGTAACTGGTATTGCATATGAGACTGTGACTGCTGATGATGGTTCATTACCCTTACTTGCTCCAATGAGTGCAATAGCAGGTCAGCTTGGAGTTGTTGTTGGTTCATATCATCTGCTTAAACCAAATAATGGGCGAGGCACTTTATTAAGTGATCTTGATCCTAGAATAGTAACCGTTATTGGTGCGGGTGTGGCAGGCAAAGAGGCAATAGCGAAAGCTAAAGCTAATAATGCCCAAGTGAAGGTTATTGATCTTAATCATTCAAAATTAGAAGAACTAAGACTGGACTTTGGTGAAGAAGGAATGGAATATATTATTTCCACTCCTCATGCAATAAAAGAAGCTATATCCAAATCAGATATAGTCATTGGATCAGTCTATGTAGTTGGCAAGGAGGCTCCTAAGGTAGTTTCTAAGGAGATGCTTGCAAATATGACAGAGGGTAGTGTTTTGGTTGATATTTCAATCGACCAGGGGGGATGTTTTGAATCAAGCAGACCTACCAATCATGATAAACCAACATTTATTGAAAATGGTGTTTTGCACTATTGTGTAACCAATATGCCTGGAGCAGTTCCTTTATCAGCAACCAGCGCTTTAAATAAAGCGACACTGCCATTTATAAAAGAGCTTGCTAACAAGGGAATCAATCAAGCATTAAATGAAAATAAACATCTGATGAACGGTCTTAATATTCAGAATGGAGAAATAATCCATCCAGCAATCAAAGAAGCTTTGGGAAGCTAAGTCTAAAGTTCAATTGCAGCCTTTCTTGCGTCTGCTATGGCTCCGTGGATATAACCAACAGATGTACAGTCTCCAATTGAGGTAATAGGCAGATTTAGACTATTGAGTTCTTTAACAAGATCTAAATTAGCATTAGCTCCGAGAGCAATAATTACCTGATCAGCTTTTAGCGATTTTTCAATTTTCTCATGATTAAATAATACTCCTTGATCATAAATTTCTTGAACTTCTACATTCGTTAAAAGATCAACCCCATGCTCTTTTAACATATGCACAACTCTAGATCGCCTTACAATGCTCAAGTTAGGGCCCAGTGAACCACTTGGCTCCAAAACCTTCACAGTCCTGCCTCTCTCTACAAGAAATTCCGCTAACTCCAAACCAACTAAATCTCCTCCGATTACAACAATATTTTTTGAAATAGGCATCCAGATTTTGCTTAAAAATCTTAACGCGGAGATATTTCTTAAAAGTTGAGATGCTCTTCCAATTTTTAAAATTAATTGTTGCAAGAGTGATAGTTTCTTTGCAGCATTAATATCTGAGCCGAATAATAAACCTCTTAACTGCTCTCCATCAAAAACATTTCTACCATTCTTCCCTTTAATTGAAGGCGCATCTCTATTTGCACCTACCGCGACAATCACATGATCAGGTTTGAAGGCTTGAACAGATTTAGCCGTAGCTATTGTGCGTAATTTTATTTTGACGCCCAGTGCATCTAAAGAATTCTTAAGATAATTTATCAGATGCCCATTTGGTTCATAGGCTAATGCTGCAACTCTGACAGTCCCTCCAATATCTTTATCTTTTTCCCATACCTCAACATGGTGACCTCGCATAGCAAGAAGTCTTGCTGACTCCATGCCACTTGGACCAGCACCAATTACCAAGATTTTCTTTTGGTCAGCTGTTGAATGAATGATATTTTCACTACGATGCTCATTGCCAAGTTGGGAATTTACTGCACACATCATTGGTTTATTAATAAAAATTTGACTCACACAGACATAACAATAAATGCAGGGTCGAATAAGATGCTCTTGCCCAGAGATAACTTTGTTTGGAAGTCCAGGATCAGCCAAAACTTTTCTTCCCATAGCCAAAAAATCAAATTCATTATTTTTCAATCCCTTTTCTGCTACATCAAGCTCAATCCTGCCTACTGCTATGATGGGGATAGTTAATTCTTTTTTAGCCATTTTTACAAAAT
Organism: Gammaproteobacteria bacterium; assembly: GCA_045564015.1. Classification (GTDB taxonomy): domain Bacteria; phylum Pseudomonadota; class Gammaproteobacteria; order Magnimaribacterales; family D2472; genus D2472. The sequence goes on along the minus strand of JBJLIB010000004.1, from coordinate 29,617 downwards.
CCAAAAATCCACCAGGCTCATGGACAAGGGGGGCCTCGGTAAATGCTATGCCCTTGCTGGTATTTCCATATGCGCTCACATCAATTGCATCAGCACCTGCTTCTTGGGCCATGGATGCTGTAATCAAGAAATCAGCAGGAGTTATGCCGTTTTCTATACGGTATTCATTTGCATCTAACCTGACCAGTACGGGAAAATCTTCTATTTGTTGCTTTATTTGAGAGATAATCTCAACAAGTAGCCTTGCTCTTTTTTCAGCAGTTCCCCCATACTCATCTGTTCTTTTATTGATCGCTGGAGAAAGGAAGCTTGATATAAGATAACCATGACCAGCATGAATTTCTATTGCATCAAACTTTGAAGCTTTAGCCCGTTTTGCTGCATCAACAAAATGCTGAACTTCTTGTTGGATTTCATCAACTGAAAGCTCATGATATCGAGGGCCTTTTCCATCTGGCCCACCAGCTTTGATAAAGTTCATAATTTCATCTTGAGTTAACAGACCAAACATATCGCTTGGCTCAGATTTTGGAATTGAGGGCACTGGAATAGGCCTTCCAGCAATAACATCTTCTTGAGCTATTTTACCGCTATGATTAAGTTGAGCGGCTATTTTTGAGCCATGTTGATGGATTCGCTGAGTTAAGGATTGAAGGCTTGGGATGAATTCATCTTTAGAAAAACCAATCATATTTGGCATGGACGCTCCCGCTGGCCATGTAATAGCTGATGTCTCTAAAATAATTAATCCAATTCCCCCTCGGGCTCTTTCTTCATAATAAGCTATTAATTGGTCAGTGGTATGACCATCTTCAGAAGCAAAATTTGAACCCATAGCAGCCATGATCATTCTATTTTTCAATTCTAAATTTCCAATAGATGCTGGTGAAGCAAGATGTGGATGTTTGATTTGCTGATTCATTTAGTTAATTTTCATAAAGAAAAATTTTCATTTATATTAAATCAAAGATTTAAATAAAGGTAATTAGTATGAGTGATATAGATAGCAAAATTCAAGAAATCCTTGATAAGGAATCCATCAGAGATTTAGTTCATTTATATTGCAGAGCTGCTGACAGGCATGACCATCAATTAATGCGAGAGCTTTATCATGACGATGCATATGATGATCATGGCTCTTTTTTTAAGGGCAAGGCTATGGAATTTATTGATCTACTTCCAGAGATACAAAAATCTATGGGTATTTTGCATCACAATGTGACCACTCATAATATTAAATGGATGGGAGAAAAGGCTGAAGGGGAAACTTATATCATTGCTTTTCACCAAGTCCTCTCAGAAACAGGAAATTTTGATGTGCTTATTGGAGGTAGGTATTTTGATGAGTATGAAAAAAGAAATGATGTATGGAAATTCTCTAGCAGGGCAGTTGATGCTGATTGGGCTTATGTAAATGATCCATCAAAAGTTAACTTAAAGCATCCTATGATTGAGGGTGCAAATATTGGAACCTCAAATGATAAAGACCCATCATATGATTACTTGCAACATTTTAAGCGCGGCAAGAGATAACTATATTAATTGTGTTAATTCTCTAAAGTGTTTTCTGCAAAATACTTTATAGGAATCGTTACCACCAATTTTAATTTGATCCCCATCTTTTACGACTTTCCCTTTTTCATCCAAGCGAACAACCATGATGGCTTTTCTGCCACAATCGCAAACTGTTTTTAATTCAATTAAATTATCTGCTAGAGCTAGTAATTCTGAGCTCCCTTCAAAAAGCTTGCCTTGAAAATCGGTACGGATTCCATAACACATCGCAGGAATATTTAATTCATCACTGATTTTGCAGACCTGTCTAACTTGTTTTTTTGTTAAAAATTGAACCTCATCAATCAAAATACAACTAATAGTTTTCTTTAATTGTTCTTGCGATACAAAATTAAAGAAATTGAAATCTAGATCAACTGAATGTGCATCTGCGGTTAGTCCAATCCTCGAATGTATCTTTCCATCATTACTATCGGCATCAATTTTAGGAAGGAACAGTAGCGTTTCCATGCCTCGTTCATGATAGTTGTAGTTAGATTGAAGCAAGGCAGTTGATTTGCCAGCATTCATTGTGGAATAAAAAAAATGTACTTTAGCCAAAGATCAGTTTTGTATAGGTTCTGAGTAAAATTGACTGACCCATTTACGAAATTTGTTAATTGGTCCATCTCCGTCGCAGAGGATTGGATCAGCAACATAGCTTTTGTTATCCCAAATAGGCATATCATCTAAAACACCATTTGCAATCCCATCAATAATTGCCATGCCAAGCTCATCCTCAATATCTTTTGAGACTCGCATTGACCAACGTAAAATGGAGTTAGAGTTATCAACTGGACATGATGCGTTGACCATTATGAATTCTCCTCCGCTAGGCGGTAGATTGACCATCCTTAACCCAACCGTTCCTAGGCCCCATGACTCTCTTGTGAAAGTAGTGGTGAACATTCCATGATCTTTCACTTTAAATTCTTCTGAAACACTGTCATTGCTAGGATCCATTAATGTTTCTGCAATTGTCTTTTTATATATTCCTTCAGTGATTGCTTCAGTTTCAGGCAAGCTGGGTGAGCCATGCACTTTTGGGAAGTGGGCTTGATCAACATCATTTTCAGCTATTTCTTGCAAGACAGTATTGATATTGTAATCGTAGTGATAAACTTTTCCCCATTTCTCATCATCACCATTAAAACCCTCTATCGCTGGAACTTCCCAGGTAGGTTCTTCTTTGTGTAGATGATGCCAAGCCCAAATGAATCCATTGACCTCAACCACTGGGTAATTAAAAATTCTAGTCTCTTTGGCTTTGGGAGGAAAATTTTTGGCGTACGGAATTTCTGCGCATGTGCCATCTGCATTCCATCTCCATGCGTGAAAGGGGCATTCTATGGTTTCGCCTCTTACACATCCGCCTTCGCCTAAATGTGCGCCTAAGTGAGGACAATATGCATCTAATACGGTTGCAGTTCCGCTCTCAGTCCTAAAAGCAACAACTTCTTTTTCGCAGAATTTTAAAGATTGCACTTCTCCAGCTTTCAACTCATGACTTCTGGTAATGCAAAACCATCCGTTTGGCATTGGAAATGGAAATTCTTGTTTTGGCATTTTTACTTCCTTGCTTAATAAATAAAATTATTACAACAAATTATATTGGCTTATAGCTATTTTTGAAAATACATTTTTATCATGATTTCACTATTAATTATTTGAATCAACACATTTTTTCATAAATGCATCATTTTTAATTACGAGTTATATTATTGTTAAATATATTTTAGAAAATGTATGATTAAACAAACGTTGGGAGAGAAAAATTATGACACAACTTAGATTTGTTAAAACACCTGAGCAGCTAATTGAGGCCGCAGAAAACAATTTAGAATTTTTTGATGCAAATATGCAAGCAATTAAGGCTTGGTATAAAACAGAACCTGGGCTTATTGAACAATTAATTCCAGCGCCATTAGAGCCGCACGCTGATCCAATGGTGAGAATAGTTATCTCACGAGTCTTTGTCGACTTAAATGGGGGCATGGATTTTGGAGCTGCTACCTTCGGAGTTAACTGCATGTATAAAGGTAAAGAGGGTATTTATGAAATTACTATGCCAATGGAAACCGAAGGAGTCGTAGTTGGTGGCAGAGAGACATATGGCGAGCCAAAGAAAATAGCAGATGTAACTGCATCAAAAGATGGCGATGATTGTGTTGCAACTGTTACAAGACATGGAATTACGTATTTAGAATTAAAAGGAAAAGCTACCGATTCTTTAGAAACATCTTCTTTTACTGATGATGTTTATTGCTTTAAAGTCTTTCCTTCATGTGAGCAAAACAAAGCAGTTGATCAAAATCCTTTGCTGGTAAAAATTAATATGCATAGAACCCAATCTGTTCATACAAAGCTTGATGGGGAAATTATTCTTAGAGAATCACCTGTAGATCCAGTGATTGATTTACCAGTCAAAGAAATGGTTTCTCTCGTTTGGGAGGAAGGAACCTCTTCTTCGAATGCATCTGTCATGGAAGAAGTAGATGCTATGTCATATGTTCCATTTATGCATTCTAGATACGATTCTGCCTAAGGATTTAATATGAAAGATTTTAATGGCAAGTTAGCAGTCGTTACTGGCGGTGCATCTGGTGTAGGTTTTGCCATCGGTGAAGCTTTAGCAAAGCAGGGCGCAAAGGTTATTCTTACAGACATTGAACAAGAAAGCCTTGAAAATTCAACCGCATTGCTTGCCAATCAATCTTTTGATGTTTTTTGCAAGGTCACAGATGTTTCAAATATTGAGTCTATGCAAGATTTAGCTCATTGGTGTCAAGCTGAACATGGCCCAGTGCACTTACTTTTTAATAATGCAGGAGTTGCACCTGCAGAACTATTGCCAATTTGGGATACCAAACCAAATGATTGGCAATGGGCGTATGGCGTTAATGTGATGGGAGTGCTGCATGGTATTCAAGCATTTGTTCCAGGTATGTTGGCTCATGGAGAAGAATCTAGAGTTATAAATACCTGTTCAGGAAATGGCGCATTTATTAATTTACCCTCTACACCTATCTATACATCGTCCAAGGCTTCAGTCTCTAGCATTACTGAGGTCTTGAAACTTCAACTTGAGCAGGCTGATGCGAGTGTTAAGGTTTCAATTCTTTTTCCAGGACCACATACAGTAAGAACAAAACTATTTTCAGCTGAAAGAAACCGTCCCGAAGAATTAGCTAGAGACCCAAATGCACCGGAACATCCTATCTCTTCTGTAGAGGATATGCTTGAAATGATGAGCTCCATGGGCATTGAAATGGAAACCACTGAGCCTGAGGAAGTCGCCTCATTCTGTCTTTCTCAAATTCAAGAAGGCAAATATTGGATTAATCCTGTTAATGAAAAAAGTGAACAAGCTTTCAAAGATCGAGTTGAATCTATCATTTCTAGAAGCGATTTGCCTAACCCTAATATTTTTTAATTAAATACCTCATGAGTGCTCAAACAGTCGATCATTTCTTTAATCCGTCTTCAAAAGATTTTATTCATGACCCGGTGCCTACTTTAGAGAAGCTATGCGCCGAGTATCCCATTTCTAGATTTGATGCCTGGCAAGCCTGGTTGGTCACAGGCCATGCAAACATTATCAAATGTTTATTAGACACAAGGCTCTCAACAGATTTTAATCTTTGGGAATATGCACCCCCAAAAAAACCACTTGAAGAAATGGATGCTTTTGAAAAGTTGATGAATAATAATTTATTTTTTCTTGATAGGAAAAATCATCTTAGATTAAGAAAATTAGCATTGCCTGCATTCTCTCCAAGAATTATGGAGCAAATGAAAGAAAGATTTTCGGTTTTAGTGAAAGAGAGATTTGATGAGATTGGAACGCCTGATTCCTTCAACTTTGCTGCAGAAATTGCAGAAATTGTTCCCACTCAAGCAATAGCAAGTTTAGTTGGCATTCCCAGAGATAAATTTCCTATTTTTGATTCGTTGGCTTATGGGGTTGTGAGGGGAATAAATCCGATGCTTACCCCTGAAGAAAGAAAAGATGCCATCAAGGGAGTGCCAGAAGGCTTGGCGCTCTTAAATGAGCTGATTGATGAGAGAAGGGCTAATCCTGGCGATGATTTTTTATCCACTTTAATACTCGCGGAAGATCAGGGATCAAAATTATCAAACTTAGAAATGTGTGCATTGGTTGGGGCAGTTCTTGGAGCTGGCTCAGATACAGCGGTTGATCTGCACAGTTATCTAATTAAAAATTTATTACAACACCCTGAGGAATTTGAATCACTGAAATCTGATCCAAGTCTTGTTCAGGGCGCCATATCTGAAACTTTAAGATATGAATCATCTGGCAAAACAGGTTTGGCAAGATATGCCTCAGAAGATTTAGAGATTAATGGCAATCATGTAAAAAAAGGGCAAATGGTTCAGCTCATCACCAGCACGGCGGGCATGGACTCATCAATCTACAATGATCCTCGTAAGTTTAATATTCAAAGAGATCACGACAAAAGCATATCTTTTGGCCAAGGACCACATTATTGCATTGGAGTTACATTGGTTCGCTCTCAAACTGAGGTCATGTTAAAAGAGTTATTCAAACGATTTCCTAATCTTAGTCTTGGAGACAAAATTGTGTATGACTACAATCATCATAATGCAAGGCGAATGGATGTGATGACGGTAAACACCAATCTCGATTAATCGCTTTGATTTAACCGCGGATTCAATTATATAAAAATCAATGAATGTCATCGAAGAAAGAGGGATTACGCACTTAGATTTACATGGTGTTAAGCATCTAGATGTAGAGCCAGAGATCATCAATTTTATCTATCAATACCAGGATTTACTCCCATTGATTATTATTTGTGGCAACAGCAATAAAATGATAGATATTGTTTCTTCAACTCTCAATGCCTCAATGATCTCTTACTCATCACCAAGATTTGGAATCATCAGGATCGAGGGTATTGACTGAATATGATGACTTTTGCAAGTTTTTATTTGAATGAAATTCATCAAAGATGCAAATTTATGCCTTTTTTGCAATAATTAAGAACATTTACTTATTTTTAGTGGGGAAATTTTATGAGTAACTTTAGATTTATTTTTATGGCATTGCCTTTGGCATTTGCGCTAAATATTAATGCTCAGTCTGTTGGGGTTCTTGAAGAGGTTGTTGTAACAGCCCAAAAGAAAGAAGAGAATCTTCAGGAAACGCCAATAGCCATCACTGCAATTACTGAGTCTACAATTGATGATTTGGATCTTGCCAATGTAGTAGACTTGGCTGGGATGGCGCCAAATGTTCATATAATTAATACTCCTTCAAATAATACAGCTGCCACCATTGCTATGCGTGGCGGAACCACAATCAACCCGGCAATTACATGGGAACCTACGGTTGGGATGTATTTAGATGGTGTGTATTTAGGGAAAGGGCAAGGCTCAATTTTTGATGTTGTAGATTTAGAAAGAGTCGAAATTCTAAGAGGGCCTCAAGGTACTCTTTACGGCAGAAATACTCTCGGCGGTGCAATTAACTTAATTAGTAAAAAACCTTCTGGTGAGGGGATGTCAGCAAAAGTTACCATCGGAAACTATGGTTTAAAGCAAAGCCAACTTATAGCTGATTATGAGATTGGAGAAAATATTTTTACCAAAGTGGTCCTAAATTCTAAAAAAAGAGGTGGTTATGTAAATAATACCGATTCACCATATCAAGCAGCCCAGGGTGTGGTCCCTAATACTGTTGCTGATCATTTTGAATTAGACACAATAGATTCAAAAGGTTACAAATTAACCCTTGCATATGAAGGTGATAAAACTAGCTTCAACCTCTCTATTGATCAGACCGATCAAGATAATGTTCCTCCATTTGCACAATTAACCAATACTATTCCAAATTGGAGTACTGCATTTGGTGTTGGTGCCTCAGCTTTAACTGGCGGCTTAAAATTATGGCCTATTGAGATGTTTACCAATAGCTCGCGTCAAGGTATTGCTCATATTAATACTCCAACATATGAACTTTCAGTTGTTGAGGGAACCAGTTTGACCATTGCTCGTGATATGAGTCTTGGTACATTAAAAGTTATTTGGTCGAAAAGAAAAACTGCCTGGGATGATAGGCTCGATCTTGATGGTGGACCTTTCCCCATTGCAGATACTGAAAGGCACACCAACTATGATGCTGAGACACTTGAGGTTCAATTAAGTGGTTCCACAGACAACATGGAATATGTTTTTGGATATTACAGCCTTAAAGACAAAGCTTTCACAGCTAACCCTCAATCATTCTTTGGTGGTGGTCAAGTTTTTGCTCAAAATTACTCAGGTAGCGGAGACTCCGAGGCATTTTTTGGTCAAATTACCTGGGCAATTGCTGATAAGTGGGATTTAACCGTTGGTGCTAGAACAACGGAAGAGGATAAAGTTGGATTTAAAGAGTATGTTGGCATAATTGCTGCTAATGGAAGTGGAAGTTTTGACGACACCACAGGCACATTTATTCTTTCTCATGATTACAGTGAAAATACTAATCTTTATTTCAAGGTAGCTGATGGGTTTAAAGCTGGTGGATTTAATGCAGAAAGCTCAAATCCATTTGCCGCAGCAACTCCGTATGCGCCTGAAACAATCTCATCAACTGAGTTTGGTTTAAAGGGTAAATATTTTAATAATAGAATGATGATGAATGTTGCCTATTTTGATAATGAGCATGAGGATATGCAGATTTCATATTTTACTGCTAATGCTGCAGCAGCCTCAGAAGTTATTAATAACTCTGCAGACATATCAGGTCTTGAGATTGAAACAACAACCATTCTCAATGATTCAACAAGACTCATGGTTAACTTGAGTACTTTGGATTCTGAGTTTACTGGTAATAAGGTTGCCAGTGATGGATTCCTTCTTGAACAAGTGCCATATTCACCTGAGACAACTTTGTATGTATCTTTAGAAAAAGATTATGGTAACTATCGCGTGCGCTTGGATCACAGCAGAATAGGAGAGCATCCAACCTTCCCTTATAACTCAAAAGATCCTAGAGCTGCACTTACCAATCTAGCTTCTAGAGGAACTACTGATTTTAGGCTTTTGACTGAGCCAATGGAAAATATGCAGCTAAATTTTTGGATTAAGAATCTAAATAATGATTATCACAGAATGAGTGCTATTCCATTTGGACCAGCTTTTGGTCAATTAACTTTGAGCTACTTTAATGCTCCAAGAACAATTGGCATGGATATACACTACAAATTCTAATATTAGAATATAATGAAAGCCTCGGTATTTCCCGAGGCTTTTTTTTGTAAAAATTATGGATAATAATTGGGAAGACATTTTAAGGCTTGATGGCCAATTAACCGAAGAAGAAAGGATGATTCGTGACAACGTTCGCGAGTATTGCAATAAATCCTTAATGCCTCGAATTTTAGATGCCAACAGGAATGAGACTTTTCATCCTGAAATCTATAAAGAAATGGGTGAGCTTGGTATTCTGGGTGCCTCTATCAAAGGGTATGGGTGTGCCGGGGTTGGCTATGTCTCATACGGACTAATTACTCGTGAAATAGAGAGAGTGGACTCCAGTTATCGTTCTGCATTTAGCGTTCAATCTTCATTGGCAATGTATGCCATTTATCAGTTTGGATCAGAGGAACAGAAAGAAGATTTATTGCCACAGATGGCTGCTGGAAATTTAATTGGATGTTTTGGCCTAACTGAGCCTGATGCTGGTTCTGATCCTGGCAGTATGGCCTCAAATGCAAAAAAAGTTGAAGGAGGCTATAAATTAAATGGGTCCAAGACATGGATAACAAACGCACCCGTGGCTGATGTCTTCGTGATATGGGCAAAAGATGAGCAGGGTGTATTAAGAGGTTTCATAGCTAGAAAAGACTTTAAAGGTCTAGATACAAAGGTGCTAGAAGGCAAGTTTGCACTCAGAGCATCAATTACTGGTCAAATTTTTATGTCTGATGTCTTTATTCCAGATGACCATGTTCTTCCATTAGCACAAAGTTTTAGAGGCCCATTTTCTTGTTTAAACATGGCGAGATATGGCATTGCATGGGGCGCTATGGGTGCGGCTGAATTTTGTTGGCATGCTGCTCGTCAATATACGCTAGATAGAACTCAGTTCGGTACACCTCTTGCTGCAAAACAATTGGTTCAAAAAAAATTAGCGGATATGCAAACAGAAATTACATTAGGCTTGCAAGCAGCCTTGCGAGTAGGAAGACTAATTGACGATGAGCAAATGATTCCAGAGATGATATCTCTTATTAAGCGAAACAACTGTGGCAAGGCTTTAGAGGTTGCCAGAATGGCGCGAGACATGCATGGTGGTAACGGAGTAATTGATGAATACCATGTCGTCAGACACTCAATGAATTTAGAAGCAGTAAACACCTACGAAGGCACCCATGATATACATGCTTTAATTCTTGGTAATCTTCAGACAAATATAGCAGCTTTCGAGTAATGCTTAATGTCAAGTAAACTTGACATTTAATTTATCTATACATACCATTAAAAATCCATGAGCTCTGAAAAATATACTTTAAAACAAGCTAAAACAGCAAAACGAATTATTAAGTACTTTGCTAAATTTCAGGCTAGTATTTTTTTAATAAGCAAAGGAAAACTGTGGAATAAGTGGCCAGGAGGTTTTCCAATCATGGTTGTAGAAACCAAGGGTGCAAAGTCTAATAAAATAAGAAACATACCCCTGATCTATGTGCATCAAGAGGGCATGCCAATATTGGTTGCCTCTTTAGGAGGGATGCCAAAGAACCCTAATTGGTATTACAACGTTAAGGCGCATCCAACAGTTAAGATCTCAACGATTGAAGGGCATGGGAACTATTTAGCAGAAGAGGTGTCTAAAGAAAAAAAGGATGAGTTATGGCCATTAATTTGTTCATTTTACCCCGACTATGAAACTTATCAGAGTAACACCGCCCGAGAGATACCTGTATTTTTGTGTAAACCAGTATGAATGTTATAGACGTTAAAAATATTACCAAACATTATTTGCTTGGCACGCAAACAGTAGAGGCCCTAAGAGGTGTGAGCTTTGGTATAGAGCAAGGTGAATTTATAGCAATTATGGGTCCCTCAGGATCTGGTAAATCTACGCTCATGAATATTATTGGATGTCTAGATAGCCCGACAGATGGAACATATCACCTGAACAACCAAGAAGTCAGCACTTTAGAGGGGGATGAGCTGGCAGGCATACGAAATAAAGAGATAGGTTTTGTTTTTCAAAATTTTCATCTATTGGCACGTAACAGTGCGCTTGATAATGTTATGTTGCCCTTAAAATATGCTGGAGTTGATAAGGCAGATCAACTTAAAAGAGGTAAGGATGCTCTCTCTCAAGTTGGGCTTGATTCAAGAATGGATCATCAGCCATCTGAACTGTCAGGAGGGCAGCAGCAAAGAGTTGCTATAGCTAGAGCGTTAGTGAATAACCCGTCTATTTTATTTGCCGATGAGCCAACTGGAAACTTAGACAGTCAAACGGGGCACGATGTCATGCAACTTTTTCATAATCTGCATCAGCAAGGCCAAACAATTATTTTAATTACTCACGAGAATGAGGTAGCTGCAGAAGCCCAAAGAACAATATTTATTAAGGATGGTTTGATAGAATCAGACATTAGAAAGGAAAAACTATGAATAGCTCAATCATTAAAACGTTCAGCATCATTTTATCAGCGGTATTAGTTGTAAGTTGCGGTGGCGGCAAAGAGGAAGAGGAATTTAAATTCTATGCTCTAAAAGAAGCAGCATCTCAGCAGCTAGAACTTACTGTTGAGGCGTCTGGCACTGTTGAGGCTATCTCTTCTATTGAGATTAAATCAAAAGCATCTGGACAAATTCTTTTTTTAGGAGCCGAAATTGGAGATTATGTAGATGAGGGTGTGGTTCTTGCAAGAATAGATCAAAGAACGCCAACAAACACTCTTGCTCAAGCTAACGCAGATCTCGAGGTTGCTAAAGTTCGTTTAAGCAATGCCCAGAATCAATTTGAGCGCTCCAAAAGATTGCATGATGAAGGTAATATTTCTGATAAATCATTTGAGGATGCTCAAGAATCATTCTCCTCAGCAAGAGCTCAGTTAGTAAGAGCAGAAGTATTTTTAGAAAATGCTCGAATAGCTTTAGATGATACAAGTGTAAGATCGCCAATTGCTGGAACTGTGATCAGCAGACCTGCTGAAGTAGGGCAAGTGATCACCTCACCAACCTCTGCTGTGGGTGGCGGGACATTATTAATGGAGATGGCAGATCTTAATAAAGTTCGGGTTAGAGCATTAATCGATGAGATAGATATTGGCAAGATTACTATTGGTCAAGAAGTTACATTAAAGGTTTCAGCGTATAGAGACAAAAAATTTGTAGGAGTTGTTTCCAAGATCGAACCTATGTCAAAAATTGATCAAAATGTTACGACATTTCCAGTGCTAATAGATATCGAGAATCAAGATAATTTATTACTTATAGGAATGAACACTGATGTTGAGATTGAAATTTTAAATGAGGAAGTGGCTTTAGCATTACCAGCAGGTTCTTTGAGAACGCGTAAAGATATACGTTCTGTTGCTCCATTGCTTGGTATTAAAGAAGATGAGCTAAATAATTTTTTAACCAAAAGAGTTGAGGGTGAAAATTTTGATGCCTACATAGTTCTTAAAAAAACCAAGAAGGGGGCAATACCTACTTGGGTAAAAGTTGGAAAAACTGATCTTAATTATGTTGAGGTCAAACAAGGCATAGAGTATGACGAGGTTGTATATGTTTTGCCTAGCGAAGGCCTCATTAAATATCAACAAAAATTTTCTGAAAGAGTAAAAGGTAGGTTCGGTTAACTTATGGTGTTACAAGAATCAATTTCTACCGCAGTAGATTCTATTAGAGCTAATTTACTAAGGTCCCTTTTAACAACCATTGCGATTGTTATAGGCACAGCTTCAGTGATTGCCATGGTGGGGATTGGGTCAAGCGCTCAAAGAGCAATTGACGATTCAATTACTAATTTATCTGCACGAACATTATCTGTATACCCATCGCGTGGCAGGGGTAGTCAAAAAATTAGTGCAGCACCTCTTTCAATCTCTGATGCGGACGCATTAATCAAAGACAAAGAAATAAACTGGAGAGTATCCCCAGAAATTAGAGGCAGCAAATCCTTAAAATATAAAAATGAAAGCATTAGCATCTCTGTTATTGGCGCCAGAGAAAGTTATTTGAGTATTCAAGGCTATGAAATTGACCAAGGTGCCTTTTTTACCGAAAGAGATGATCTGGCCAGAAAAAGAGTTGCAATCATTGGTTCAAGTGTAGGTACTGAGCTCAAAACATCTTCAAAGGCTTTGGTGGGACAGGATATCGATCTAGGTGGTGTGACTTTCAAGATTATAGGTGTTACTAAATCTGAGGGATCCTCAGGTTGGTCTAATCCTGATGAACAAATTTATATACCATTGTTAACAGCATCAGATAGAGTGTTTGGTAGAGATAGAGTGGATTCAATTCGCGTTGAAGTGCCGAATACTTATACGCCTGAAGAAGCCATGATTTCTATTGAAAGAGTTCTTCGAAGAGAGCATGACATAGGTCCAGGGGAAGAAAATAACTTCAGAATCAATGACTGGTCACAGTTCACTGATTTGCAAAAACAGGCCACTGCAATTTTTTCAGCTTTATTAATTGGCATTGCTGGCATCAGCCTGATGGTTGGTGGCATTGGGGTGATGAATATTATGCTAGTGTCTGTAACCGAAAGAACAAGAGAAATAGGCCTAAGAAAAGCTTTAGGAGCAACTCAGCAGGCAATACTTTTGCAGTTTATTATTGAGGCTGTAACTCTTTGTATTATCGGTGGCATCATCGGCGTCATTTTTGGCTCCAGTTTATATTTCTTAGTAACAGTCTTTCAAGATTGGGTCTTCACCATACCTTTTTCAGCGATATTGGGCTCTGTCATGTTTTCAGCATGTGTTGGGTTATTTTTTGGTATTTGGCCTGCAAGGAAAGCAGCTCAATTAGAGCCAGCTGTAGCCCTAAGATACGAATAATCCATGAGAATCATTCAACTGCTACCCGAACTCAAAGTCGGTGGTGTTGAGCGCGGCACAGTAGATCTTTCTGATCATCTTATAAAACTAGGTCATGATTCTGCCGTCATTTCTGCGGGAGGACAACTGGTAGATTTATTGAATGAACATGGCGCGAAGCATTATGAACTTCCTATAGCAAAGAAAAATATAAGAGCCTTATCGCAGATAAGTAATTTAAAAAAAATTTATTCAGAGTTTCAGCCCGACATAGTTCACGTCCGATCAAGATTTCCAGCATGGATAAATTACTTTGCCCTAAAAAATTTTCAGGGCAAAAAACCTATTGTCATCTCTACATTTCATGGCTTATACAGCAAACCTTTTTACAGTAAATCTATGTCTTATGCAGATGAGATTATTGCTATTTCTAAAACGGTTCAAGACTATGTTCAGGAAAACTATTTGGTCAATAAATCTAATCTACATTTGATTTATCGTGGATGTGACCTGCAAGAGTTTAATACCACAGCACCAAGTCAAGAATGGCAAGAAGCATGGTTTAAGGAGTTTCCACAGACTAAAAATAAAACTATTCTTAATCTTCCTGGCAGAATAACGAGCTGGAAAGGTATTGAGAGCTTTATTGATCTTTTTTCTTATATAGATACATCAAGGTTTCATGGCATTATTCCAGGACCCGTTGCTGACAATAAAAGAAACTATTTTAATTCTTTAAACAAGCTGATTAGGCAAAAACACCTCTCTGAACATATTACTTTTTGTGGTGCTCGATCAGATATTGCCAATGTCTATAAAATATCAGATGTTGTCATGAACTTATCATCCAAACCCGAACCATTTGGCAGAACAATCATTGAAGCAGCTGCCTGTGGGAGTCATGTCATGGGTTGGGATAGGGGTGGTGTTAAGGAATCTATTAATGCTATTAATCCTGTTGGCTTGGTAAAGTATGGAAAGGTGGATAGGCTTGCAAAAAAAATCGATCAAGTTTTAGCAACTTCACCGCCTGAATCTATACCCGATCAATTTACAAAAGAGTGCTTAGTCAATGCAACGATAAATGTTTATCAGTTGGCTATAAGCAAAGCCTCATAAATTTCTTTTGTTTTCTTGGCAGCACTGGTAATTGAGTAATTTTCAATTAGAGCTGCCTTTATTCCTTCCATGTTTAATTGAGCTAACAAAGGGACCATTTCTTCCAGTAAAGCTTGTAAGCTTTCTTGATTGCCAGGCTCAGACAAGCATTCGCTAGGAATTAAATCAGGAATTATTCCCACTTTAGATCCAAGAACTGGTATTTCATGATTAATGGCCTCCAACACAACCCTTGGGCCTCCCTCTCTATGGCTGGATACAATCAGCCCACTGGTAGTTTTATATTTTTCCTCAATGGAGCTGTAATCACAATTCGTTACAATTTTAATCCGATCAGACAGATTTAAGTCATGGATGAGCTGATGAAGGTTTTTTTCCTCAGGACCGGAGCCAATAATTTCAAGATCTTCCTGAATATTAATCCAGCTTTTGATCAGCTGATTAAAGCCTTTAACTGGTTCTAGTCTGCCAATGGCAATTATGGGTCCGGTGCGCGAAGATCGTTCTCCTGCATGCGATGGATTGAACCAATTAGGGATATAAGTGCCCTTAGGGATATTTTCAATCAGCAACTTATTAACGCCTATCACAGCATCAAGATTGGTGAATGCATTATTATTTTTTTTATGACCATGGATTGTCGACACGACTTTAATATTGCTAAAAATTTTTACTCCTTTGCCAATGGTGCTGGCTTTGGCGCCATGGCAATGCAAAATAGAGACATTGTTTTGATTGAGAAACTTAATTAATTTGTATGTGTTGAGTGGAGAATATCTTGAGCCTATGTCTAATGATTGAGTTTTCATTCGACCCATATGATGGTGGATAGATTCATCGCAGATAATTACTTGATCCGATACATCAGACATGAATGAGGACAGTTCATATACATGCTGTTCAATCCCCGCAAAGATTTGACTTGATACCAAATGAGCAATTTTCATTTTTGTTGATTGATAAATTTAAGAATAGAAAACGATATCTTTTCAACTTCTGCTAAAGGTTCAAAATATGGAGAAGGGGATTCAATTTTTGAAATATCTATCCCTCCCTTTTTGTTAAATATGCTGACTACACCGACTCGCTTAGTATTAACCAATTGATTCATCGATTCTCTTATTTTTTTAGCTCCAAAAATCCGTCTATATTTTGGACTCTCTATTTGTATTAAATAGGTTTGACCCTTTGCAGATAGTGCCTCAAACACAAGATTTGAACTATCGGGGGTCACAAACTTTAATGAAGATTTATTTAGGTTATCTTGAAATGTATCAGACTCAGCTGAATTTAAATCAATGAATTGTACATTAGGATAATTATTCATCCCACCTATTAATTTTAGGTTGAGGGCATCAGGTGTTCTGCGAGAATTATAAATTTTAAACTCATGCTTTGGATGCACACTTAAAATATAATGAAGTTGCTCCAGTAAAATTCCTTCATCAAATTTATAATGCTTGCTTGGGCCTCCAATAGCTATTATTGCCTTATTTTCATCTACAGGATGGTGAGATATTGCTGCTAGAGAGCCTTGAAATGGAATAACATTTTTAGGAAGACGTCTTCTACGAAAATCATGTTCTGGAGCTATAATCAAATCAAAAGAATTAAGTTTATAGCTAGGACGAAGTACAGCTATTGAAAATACATCCTTGGTAGTATTTTTTTTTAAGTATTTCTTTGCCTGAAGAATTTTTGAATAGACATCATGACCTGCGCCTATAAGTATTGATGGCCCATCTAATTGATTCTCATTAGCTAACATATCTGAAAAACCTTCATGATTGGAGTAATTGATGGGAGTGATCGAGAGTTCTATCTCTTTTTTAAGCTGATCTAAAAGAGCCTGCACTTGTTTTAGATGTCCAGTCTTTGAATCTTGAAACCAGTAAACGTTCATTAAATTTTTACTTATAATTTGTTATGTTTAAAATACCCTGTCTATGAAGTCTTGTGAAGGTAATAAATCTATAAAATACTCTTAAAATGAATGTTCAAAACTCCAATCATCAAATTGCCATGGATCTTATTTCTCAATATGGTGAAGATGCTGAATCTATAGCCATGTTGAGAGCTGCTGAATACGCAGCCAATCTAAACACTGAGGAGTGGCTTATTTGGGAGGGTGTCATCAAAGAGATACAAAATATTAGCGCCAATCCAAAGCTTCAATAGGACATTATTTGAAAGGAGCAAGCGGGCATGGCTAACCCGCTCTAATTGGTCTTAGGGAAAAAATTTTAGAGGAAAATTTTTAACCAACTTATTTATATGACAACCTTATTGAAGGAAAGTTCATAATGTTTTTATTTAATAGAAAGAAATAAAAATAATAAGCAATAAAATATAGCCCCAATACCTATACCAAACCCCAGCGGAAGCTCCCCATCTTTATTTTTATTTATAGCGTATAGGCATAAAGTAATGCTTGATCCAATTAAGAGAATTGGTCCAATTGCTGAAGCACCAAAAATAGACCCAATTCCACCCAGCAACAAGAAATCACCAGATCCAATCCCATCTCTTGATCTGATCATTTTGTAGACTTCGTTGATGCAGAACAATATTCCATAGCCAAAAATTAATCCCAGCATAGAGTCTAGTGGAATTGTAAAAAAACTAGTTGAGATATTCAGAGTTAATCCAGATACAACTAAAATAAGGCTAAGTGGCTGAAATAAATGCATGGTTTGCATATCTATTAATGATTGAATGTATAAGCACATTACAATCAAGACGATTGTCCATGCCACAGGATTGGTTAATTCCATTTTATTAAATATCAATAAAACGAATGCAGCAATTAATACTTCATTGATCAAGTAGCTAGAGTTGATCTTGGCATTGCATGTCTTACAAATTCCTTGACTATAAACATATCCTACAAAAGGAATAAGTTGGAGAATAGTGAGCTTCTTTTTACATAGAGGACAAAATGATCTAGGTTTAAAAATTGTAATTCCAACATCTTCCAGTGGGAGCCTGTAAATTAACATTGAAGCGAAACTTCCAAGGCAGCCACCCAGTGCAATCAATGATAAATTAGTCAAAACTAATTCCATTATCAATTAATTATTTTTTGCGAGAAATTAAGAAGCATACGATCAATAGACCGACCGTTGGTATAGCATAAAGAGTAATTATTAAAAGTTTATCCAGCATTAATTAGAGTCCTTTGGCGCTTGAGTCTGGGCGTCTTGTATCCCCGAAGCCATAAAACAATCCATTTTTTATTTCTATACTTTCTAATGCTGTGCCAGGCCCAGACAAATAAATTTTTTGGCCTAAAGATTCAATTTTTGCGGCATGCTGAATATCAAAACCAGTTTCTAGCATGAGAACATCTGGTTTCCATTGATGATGTATTCTAGGAGCAACAGTTGCATCGGAGATTTCCATTTTAAAAACTAGAGTATTTAAAAGAAATTGAAGAACGGTTGTAATAATTCTAGAGCCACCCGGTGATCCAGTTGCATAAATAGGCTTACCATCTTTCAGGACTATTGTTGGTGTCATGGAGCTTAAGGGTCTTTTGAATGGCTCAATTTTATTTGCTTCTC
Source organism: Gammaproteobacteria bacterium (assembly GCA_045564015.1). Lineage (GTDB taxonomy): Bacteria > Pseudomonadota > Gammaproteobacteria > Magnimaribacterales > D2472 > D2472. Next base: position 11,337 of record JBJLIB010000004.1, on the reverse strand, counting down.
CACCAATCAATCCAAATTGATTGGGTACCCCAGGAGCTGAAACAAAGTCATCCATCTCGTTGTTCATTAAAATTCCAGTTCCATCAACCACCACGCCAGATCCAAAGCCTGAATTTAATGTGTAGGTATTTGAAACAATGTTTCCATTTTTATCAGCAACTGAAAAATGAGTAGTATCTAGACTTTCATTTTTCAACTCAGATCCTGGAAGAATTTTTTCAGAAGGCGTAATCGAATTAAGCTTAATCTTATTATTGATTTTTTTAGCATATTCTTTGCTGATCAGTGATTGAACCGGAACATCAAAAAATTCTGGATCACCCAAGTATTTTGATCTATCAGCATATGCATACTTCATTGATTCTGTAAGTAATGCTGTATAGGTTGGGGAGTTATGGCCCATCATGACTAAGTCATAATTTTCTAGAATATTTAGCATCTGGATGATATGAACACCGCCAGAGGAGGGCGGCCCCATGGTAATTATTTTATGCTCATTAAAATTACCATGAAGAGTTTCACGCCAAATTGGACGATAATTTTTTAAATCTTTCTTAGTAATCAGTCCGCCATTTTCTCTCATAAAAGCATCTATCTTTGTCGCTACCTCACCTTCATAAAAGCCCTTAACTCCATTTGTAGAGATTGTTTTCAGCGTATTGGCTAGATTGGGTTGCTTTAATCTCTGGTGCATTTGCACAGGATAATTTGAGTAAAAAATATCTTTAAAATTTTTATACTTTCCAAGTTTTTTATATCGCTTATTAAGCGCATCAGCCATGAATGGAGAAATAAGAAAACCTTCTTCAGCTAATTCAATTGCAGGAGCCAGTAATGTAGACCAAGGCAAGCTACCGAATTTCTTGTGCACTTCCCACATCCCATAAACTGTTCCTGGAACCCCAATTGATAAGACTCCTTGCGTAGCCCTCTTTTTATCTACAGATCCATCTGATGCAAGAAACATATTTTTCGTTGCAGCTTCAGGTGCTATCTCTCTATAATCAATGCTGTAGCTTTCTTGTGAAGCTTCATCGAACATGACCATAAATCCACCTCCACCAATATTGCCAGCTCTCGGCAAGACCACGGCCAAAGCAAATGCAACTGCTATAGATGCATCATAGGCATTGCCTCCTTCTGCAAGGATCGAGTGACCTGCATTTGTGGCAAGATAATGCTGAGAAACAACCATGCCATTTTTGCCAACCTCAGGATGAACAATTGCTTTGGAATTATAAATCGTAGCCTCTGTATTTAATGCAAAAGCCATCACTAGTAACGCTAAGAATTTCATGTTTATGTGAGCAGGCCTCCATCAACCCTCAAATCAATTCCATTGATATGTATCGCATCATCTGATGCTAAAAAAGCAATTGTACTTGCTATATCATCTGGCGATCTATTCACACCATCAAGAGGCATAATTTTCTTTAATAAGCGAGTATCAATATCTTTTGGCATAATTGGATTAGATGACATAGGGGTTTCGATTGAGGCTGGGCAGACGCAATTGATATTCAAACCCTTCATTCCATATTCAACAGCAAGCGTTTTTGAAAACGCACTAATTCCTCCTTTTGAAGCGCTATATGCTGCTGTCCATGCATGAGCTCCTAGTGCTGCTGTTGAGGATACATTCACAATAGCACCCTTGGATTTTAGTAACAGCGGGAGAGCATGCCTGCACATAAAAAAAGTACCTGTTAAATTTATCTCTAGAATTTGATTCCAATTTTCTAGTTCAACTTCATGGGAATTGTCAAAGCGAAGAATGCCTGCAATATTAATGAGCGCATCGAGTCTTTTATAATTCTTTTCTAAATCTTTAAAAAAATTTTTAGTGCTATTAATTGAAGAGATATCCACAACATGGGCGGATGAATTTTTATTTTTTAGCATATTTTTTGTTGCATCAAGGTCTTCTTGATTTCTATCTATCATTAAAAGATCAGCGCCTTCAGAGTCTAACCTCAAGGCAGTTGACCTCCCAATACCTGATCCTGCACCAGTTATAACTACGATTTTATTTTTAAATCTTTCCATGATTTAGATTTTCTTTATGATAATTGCTCTTCAGCGAAAGATTTTGCCCATTTGTAGTTAGCCTTTCCATTTGGGGCTCTTTGCACCTCATCCGTAAAAATTACTTTTTTGGGTAATTTATATGCAGCTATGATGCTACGCGTATCCTCAATCAATTGTTCTTCTTTTAAGGTCTTATTATCAACCGTAGATACCACTGCAACAATTTTTTGTCCAAACCTTTCATCGGGCATTCCAACCACAAGGCAGTCAAAAACATCAATGTTTTTCTTTAATGCTTCTTCCACTTCTTCAGGGTAAATTTTTTCGCCTGCTGAGTTGATGCAATTACTTCCGCGGCCTAGAAGGGTGATACTTCCATCACTTTCAAGCTTCGCGTAGTCTCCAGGAAAACTATACCTAACACCATTTACCTCTTTAAAAGTTTCTGCAGATTTTTTTTCATCCTTGTAATATCCAACTGGGACTAGTCCCGAAGTTCCAAGTAGTCCAATTTTCTCTGATCCTGGCTTTAATATCTCTCCATCATCGGCAAGAACTATTACCCCAGGATTTATTGAAAATTTTGCTGTTTCTGAGGGGTTATCTCTTGTTGCAATAGAGCTTCCAATCCCACCCTCAGTAGAGCCCATGGTATCCATTAACTTCATATCATGATGTTTAAGCAAACCATTTTTTACCTCGGTGCTCCACATAACACCGCTTGAAATAATGGCTTGTACGGAGCTAATATCATATGCATTATTAGAAGCTTCTGCTCTATCCAAAGCATCAAGCATCGGTCTTGCAAAAGCATCTCCTACAATCACAATATTTGTAACATTCTTGTCTTGCACTTGCCTCCATAGTTGGTCAGGATCAAAACCAAGGTTGGATGTGGTAATTACTGTTCCTCCTAAAAGCAAGGGGAGAAAAGCACCTAACCACATCCCTGTTCCATGCATTAAAGGACAGCCAACCAAGCTTTTAATAAATTGATCATTAGCTTTAGATGCCATGATGGATTCTTCTAAATTGTTGAGATCTTCCGGAACATCGTATCCCATGGCTTTGAGGGTTCTAAACAAAAACGCTAGAAATTCTCCTTGTTTGTACATTACCCCTTTTGGCATACCGGTTGTTCCGCCGGTATAAAGCATATAAACAGTTTCAGGATCTCTAGTAATCCTATCCATTGGAGAGTAATCTTGTAAAATTTCTTCATATTTCATACCCTGATCAAAATTAGATTTGCTTCCATCTGGAACTTCAATCCATGCTTTTACATTGGGTAGAGATTTTGCAATTTCATTAATTCTTGAGCTGTAGCATGCATGATAGAACACTGCTTCAGCATCAGAATTATCCAATAAATAAATAAGCTCTTCTTCCACATACCGATAATTTACATTAATTGGAACACCGCCAATTTTAAAAATTGCATTTTGACCAATGAGGTATTCATTACTGTTATTTAAATACAGTCCTGCTTTAGAGTTTGGACCTAAGCCTTTGCTTGATAGCGCGGCAGCAATCTTACTTGATAGCAGGTCATAGTCTTTCCAAGAAACAATGTCTTCTCCGCAAATTAGTGCATCATTTTCAGGCACTAAATCTGCAACTGTTTCCCATACTGAAGCAAAATCTAAATTCATTACTTATCTCCTTTTCTTAAGTTTTGTCCTATTCTTCTTCCAGAAAAAATACAATCAGCTATTGAGAGCCCAGATACATAAATATTTGAGCAAATTCCAACAGCTGTTCTTCCAGCGGCATATAGTCCTTTAATTTCTTGGTTATCTTGATTTAAAACCTCTCCAGTTTCCTCATTCACCACAAGTCCACCAAGGGTTAGTGTTGTTAGCGGAGCAAGTTTTGAGTCAATTGAAATATCCATAATATGAAAGGGGCCTTTAAGCTCCTTTACATCACTGGCGGCCTTGCCAAATTCACAAGATGATTGTGATCGAGCTGCTTGATTATATTTCTCAACCTCTTCAGTAAGCATATCTGCTGGCAGGCCATAAACTTTCGCTAAATCTACTAAATTGCTTTTCTTCTTAGCATTAAAATACATCAGCATTCTTGCCATATCTCTTTGAAAGGGTAGAGCTTCCTTGGATTGTTTTTTCGCATCATCTAACAAGCTTTCGTCCAATATCAAATACGCTTTACCATCATTATCCTCACACATAGCATCCCCTAGGGTTGCTCCATAAACCATCTCATTGCAAAATCTTTGCCCACTCTTATTTACCACTATTCCCTGCGCAAATGCTAATGGAGGATTTAAGAACCGCCATGCTGTTACTCGATCCATATGATCGGTCTTGCCGCCAACGCTTTGCCCAAGTCTAATTCCAGAACCTTGATCATTGGGAGTGCCTAGAGGCATTCCATCATAATATTTTGGTGCATATTCTTTAACCATAGAGCGATTAAAAATAAACCCGCCTGTGGAGAGACAAACCCCCATTTTAGCTTTGATATATTTAACCTGCCTGTGGCTTTGCTCAATTTTTTGAGCTCTTTTGATGAAGAGACCACCAATTATTTGCAATATATTTGAACCTGGGTAAGAGGGCGGAAGAAGCATCTGCAGCATTTCTCCACGCGAGGTTAAGGATTTATGTTTTTGGGCTAATTTTCCTGAGGGTAGCATGAGAATTTTGATCCCAACAACTCTTCCCTCGGAGGTAATAACAAGTGATCGCGCTTCAGTTTGAGGAAAGATTTTTAAACCTTTTTTAATTGCTGATTTCTTTAAGGGATAATAAATTGTTCCCCCAACACCAATAGGTCTAAATGGACCTTCTTCATAACCCCTATGCCCCCTTGGAGCAGGCTCCGCATTTTCCATGTAGCTTGGCACCATAGAGTTATCTGAATGGTATAAAAAATATCCAGCTCCAGGATAGCTAGTTTTAATTTTGTAATAAGAGGGATCAAATTGAACCCCATTGTCCATAAGCCATTGTGTATTTTCAGCTGAAGTATCACAAAATTTTCTTAAGGTAGATTCTTTTACAATGTCTCCAGTTTCTTGAATGAGGTAATTAAACATATTTTCTGGGGAGTCTTTGACGCCTGCAGCAAGCTGGATTGGTGTTCCGCCACCGGCATAAAACACGCCGCCACTTTTAGCAGTAGCACCACCACCACTTGTTTTATCGACTCCAATAACTGTTAGATTTTGATCGAGGGCTTCATTGGCAGCAGCAATTCCAGCGCCCCCCAAACCTGCAACAACCAGATCAGCCTCATCATCCCATGCAAATAAGTTTGGATCAGTGATTATTTGTGGCGCTTCAACCTCAGACAGCCAAAGCTCTTCATTTGGATTAATTTCAGTTACCAGCATTTAAGTCCGCAGTTTTGCCTCCGTCCACCACCAAACTGGCTCCAGTTATAAACGATGCATCCGAGCTCAGCAAAAAAGTTATTGGTTTTGCAAGCTCGATTGGTTTTGCAATTCTTTTAAGGGGGATGGTATTAATGGTAGCCTCCATCAATTCGTCATCTGGAATAGCTCTTTTAGTTGCAGGCGTTAGAACAGCACCTGGAATAATGCAATTTACTCTTACATGGGGCGCTGCTTCAACAGCAGTTGCTCTAGTAAAATTGATTAAGCCAGCTTTTGCAGCCCCATAAGCTGACATATAAGCCACTCCTTTTAAACCAACAACAGATGCTACGTTTACAATTGCACCTTTTTTAGCGTCTTGCATCCAAGGTAAAACTGTTTTAGTTGTAAGGAATACTGCATCTAGGTTTGCTTTAAAATTTGTTCTCCAAGCATCAAGATCAAGATCAATGATTTTGCCTGTGTGAATGGATGGGGCATTGTTTATTAATCCATCAACTTTTCCAAATGAAGTATGAATTTCTTGCAAAGAATCAACGATCTCTGATTCATTACTGACATCGACATTATGCGAAATTACCTTTGAAGAAATTTTTAATAGCTCCTGATTTGCTTTATCAAGGTTGTCTACATTTCTTCCTGTTATTACTACTGTTGCTCCATATGATAGGCATAACTCAGCAGTTGCATAGCCTATGCCAGCACTAGCACCTGTGATGTATATAACTTCGTTTTCAAGTATATTTTTCATATCCCCCCAATGAAAAATTTAGAAACCTATATTAAAACCTAATGACATATACAAATAGTCATCCATAAATTTTATGTGATATGGATCAGATTTGTAACCTAAAGTTAGGCCAAAGCCGACGTTTTTATATGAAGAAAAATACTGAGCTTTTGTATGAACTTCTCTTCCGCTTGGATCAAGATCTAAACTCATAGAATGAAAGAGAACATTTTTTTCTTTGGTTCTATAGGTTGGAACATTTAGCTGAAGAGCACCAGATTCTATTCGAATGGGTTGATCAATGGTTACTATAAATGAGTCTACGTTGTTAAAAATTGAAGACTTCAAAAATCCAACTCCAAAAGCAGATGAGTAAAGGTTTGAAAGAGACTTAATCATCCCAAGCTCATTGGAAATGCCATTTGATTTACCCCAGTAGAATGATCCAAACAATTTACCGCCCATTAAATTCATTGAATTAGATAATCCTGCAAATGAAGTCAGCTGATTATTGCTTCCATTAAAAGCTCCTGATCCGCTTAAGCCTAAGCTGGCATCATTTTCTTTCATCACTCCAAGTTGGAATGATGGCATGCTAGATTTTGGTTGAATTTCTAAAAGAGCAACGGTGCTGGAATTTCTTTCACCAAAAATTTCATTTGCTTCAAACTTATTTCTACCAGATGAAAGCGCAACTGCAATATCAAACCCTTGCAAGCCTTGAAAAGTTGAGCCAAAGGTTGTTCCCGAAGCGCTAAAATTTAACCAGGGGTTGCTAAATTGGGATCTCAAGCTTTTTTTAGATCGCAATTCAGAATCTTGAAAAACTCCCATTGCCCAACTTCCATTTAGTCCATGACTTAAAAATGAATTATTGGAATAGTTATAATAGGAAAAAAATTCATTTTTATCCGCTCTTGCGTTGAGCAAGTGATATGGAGTAACAAGTTCTTGAGAAAAAGTATGAGTTTGCAGTCCACCAATTTCTAATTCAGTCTCTCCAGAAGTTACTGTATGAGAAATAGGGGTTTGCATGCTTTCATACCCATCCATGTTTATTATTTGATTTCTATAATCAGAGGTTAAACTGCCCAGAGATCTCCTGAAAGGTGCATCCAATTCATCAAAAAATATAATCGAATGATCGCCAATGCCATTACTAATTGCATCTCCAAATGAAGGACTGGTTAATTGTATATTAGAAAATATTGCTGGGGTCATTGGTCCAGATAGGCTAAGTGACATCATTGCGCTTACTTGGCCGACTGGCTCTGTAGCAGCATTTAGATCCATGAGCCCCTGACCATAAATTGCTTTATCAGCATAGACTCCATTTTTATTTGCGGTCGCAAATAACCTAGAAACTATTTCTTGGCTTCCAAGCTGACCCTCAAAATGATCTGCTATTACAGCGAGTCCCCCAGATACAAATGGAGCTGCAAAGGAGGTGCCACTGGTGACTGCATAACAGGAGTTATCTGTAATGCAGTTGTTGTAATTATCATCATTGGTATTACCGATATATATTCCAGTATCCGATGTTGATGTAGGATATGCGGCGGTGACTCTTCCACCGGGTGCAGAAATACAATAATCTTGAGCAACACCGCACCTGCTCGAAAAGTCGCTGATCTGACCATTTTCGTCAACGGAAGCTACTGCAATGGAATGACCTTGAATTTCTGGAATGTAATGAGCCATTCCGGGCAATAGTTCTGGGCTTGAATAGTCAACACCTTGATCTGCGTAACCTCCCGCATTCCCTGCAGCCCATACATAGATAGTTTTTTCTGAATCAGGAGTTCCAACCTGAGACATCTCAGCGATAGTATTAGGAAAAGCATACCTAACTTGTGCTTCAGTATAGTCAATGATATTGCCTGAATAGCCATAACTGTTATTGACTATATCAACATCATAGTCATTATAAACTTCAAAAAGCTGGCTAAAAAAATTATCTATTCCAGTAAAATCAGGCGCTCCAGATACATTGCCTGATCCATCATCATCACCAATATCAACAGGATCATAGTCTGGATCTGGTTCAGCAAGTTGAATGGCTACAAATAGAACGTCTGCTTCAAAAGCCACGCCGTGCATTGGTGTGATATCTGTTTTGTCTTGTTTACCAGCTGCCACAGAAGCTACCATGGTTCCATGTCTTTTTTGTCTTGTATTTGGGGTGTAATTTGAGTAATTGAGAGCGCTATCATTTGATAGCCTTGTAGCACTAATCTCAACATGGGTATTATCTAGACCAGAGTCAGTAATTCCAATTGTAATACCTGCCCCAGTTGCACCCCTTGCATAAGCAGATGACGCATTAATGATATCTAGGCCCCATTGGCTTTGATACTCATAGTAACCCTCGTATTGATCCTTCAGCTCATCAAAAGATAGGGTTGGAGGAGTTGCGGGTGGGGTAGGAGTCTGAGCAACTACAGGGGAATTATTGGAGCCGCCACCGCCGCCTCCACCACAAGAAATGAGGGTAAATAAAACCAATGCTAGAGTTCTGTTTTGCTTCATAATAGTTTAGGATTCTTTGACTGTAATTAAATTAAAAATATGTCAGATAAATATAACGAAGTTTTAGCCAATCTAACAGCAGAAGATCAAATTTATGCCTTCGAAGAAGTTACTCATTCCTCAGGAATCACTTACCGTGAATTTAAAAATACCCCTAAGACATTAGCAAGCTTTTTTGAGTTTGGTCTTTTGTTTCCAGAATGGGAATTCATTGTTTTCAATGATGAGAGATATACCTATCAAGACATCCATAAGAAAGCCGCTCAAACAGCCAACGCTCTAAAAAATGCTGGCGTTAAAAAGGGCGACAGAGTAGCCATTTGTATGGCTAATAATCCTGAGTACATTATTTCATTTATGGCAGTGACCTCGATGGGCGCTGTTTGTGTTTTACTAAATTCATGGTGGGTTCCGGATGAGATTACTTATGGGCTAGAAAACTCTGGAGCCACTGTATTAATTGGTGATGAGAAAAGATTGAAGGGTTTGGAAAAATTTACAGAACTCAAGAAGATTGTTGTCAGGCCAGTTAATGAATCAAATGACTATGAGGATTTTAATGAGTTTATAGCCAGCCAATCAGAAAACTTTAGTGAGCCCAGTTTAGATACCCATGACAATGCGACCATCTTTTATACCTCTGGTTCAACCGGCTTTCCTAAAGGCGTGCTATCAACTCACAGAAACATACTTTCAACATTGTTTAGTTGGGCTTTAGTCACAACTCTAAAAAGAGAGGTTGAAGATACAGATAATAATTCACAATCTCAGTCTGAAGATGAGGCTCCTAAACAACAGGCAGCAATTTTGCATTGCGTACCATTATTTCATGTGACAGGAAGCCATTCAGGATTTCTGATGAGCATCATTGCAGGCAGAAAAATGGTCATGATGTCTAAGTGGGATCCAGGTGCAGCACTGCAGTTGATTCAAGATGAAAAGATAGGGGCAATAACAGGCGTCCCAACTCAAACTTGGGATCTTCTAACTCATCCTGACAGAGATAAGTATGATTTATCTTCATTTAAAGAATTAAGTGGTGGCGGTGCACCGAGACCACCAGAGCATGTCAAAAAATTAAAAGATGGGTTTAATGATGCAGAGCCCTCAATAGGATATGGGTTGACTGAAACTAATGCGGCAGGGACTCTAAACTTGGGCAAAGATTATTTGTTGCATCCAGGAAGTTGCGGCAGAGCTATTCCTCCAGTAACTGATGTAGCCATCATTGATGAGAATTGGAATTTTATCGAAGAGCCAAAAGCCGTCGGAGAGATTGTAATCAAAAGCCCAGCTAATATGGTTGGCTATTGGGGTAATCAAGAAGCAACGGATGAAGTGTTTAATGATGATGGCTGGTTTAAATCTGGAGATCTAGGATATATAGATGATGGCTTTGTGTATATCGTAGACAGGGTAAAAGATATGGTCATCAGAGGCGGAGAGAATATTTCCTGCATTGAGGTTGAGACTGCAATTTATGCGCATCCATCAGTTCAAGAAGCAGCTGTGTTCGGTATCCCAGAAGAGCGCCTCGGTGAAACATTGTGTGTTGCAATATGCCTAAAACCTTCAATGGAATTATCAGAACAAGAGTTAAGAGATTTTTTGCAAGATAAATTAGCCCCATTTAAAATTCCTTCATTGATGCAAATTGCATATGAGGAACTTCCTAGAGTTGCTTCAGGTAAATTCTCCAAGACACAATTGCGCGACATTTTTGTCTCTATTGGAGAAAATTAATCATAATGGAATCCTCTCTTTAAGACGTTTCAAAAAATAAAATTTTACGGATAAGAATATCTTAGGAGTTTGTAACATTCCTTGACTTTTTCATATTTGTCACATATTGTTCACATAAATGTTACATAAATGTAATAATTGTAACAAGGAGATAAATATGAAAAACTTTAATAAATTAATGCTAGGAGTAATATTTGGTCTTTCAGTGACTGTTTTTGCTGATAATGCTGTATTTTCCAAAGCGCAATCAATTCTAGATAGTGATGCTCCTGAAATAGCTGTTATTTATGATTCGTCATTGGTAGCAAAAATCTGCCCAAAAGGTTCTGCAGGATGTTTCTCTTCAGCAGGCAATGGAAGTATTGTATTATCAGAAGAAATTCCATCACATCACCATGATGTTGTGTTGTTTGGGCTCTTTGCAGACTATATTCAATATGAGGATCATCGAGTGATTGATTCTAATTATACTTGCGATTTAAAAGTACAATTTTTGCAAGATGAGAACGAAACCCATTTAGCAAACCTTTATCAAGGTCAATGTAATACTCTATACAAAGGTCAAATTTTAGTATCTTTATAATTGATAGTTAAATTAATGAAAAGGCGCTCTATGCGCCTTTTTTTATAAACAAGCTTACCTTATTCAAGAATACTTTTATTAAGCAAATTGCCCATGAAGAAGTCCCAAGAATTAACTGAAAGAATTCTTCACGAGACAATTGCGCGACATTTTTGTGATTAATGAGAAAAATCAATCATAATTTAATTAACTCTTATTAAAATTTATTGTATAAAGGGGTTCTAATAAAGTAGGTAAATATGTCACATTGCGTTTTAATAATTGAAGACGAACCTGATATTCGAAAAACGATAGATTACAATTTATCTAAAGAGTCTTTTAAAGTAGTTCAGGCACAGTCAATAGCAGAAGGTGAAAAAGCTC
>JBJLIB010000003.1:0-66564 GCA_045564015.1 Gammaproteobacteria bacterium | reverse complement strand
ATATATTTTCTGCGACCATCATTGTCTTCACCAAATACAGCAAGTTTATTTGAAGGGCTTGGATTAAATCTACTTACTTGATAATAATCCTGGCTACTAATTTAATATTAGGATCAAGAATTAATGATTCTACCCCTCCATCATTTTTATAATAAATGCTGAGTTGCTTGTCCTTAAATGATTTGGTGAAATACTCAGTGCCGAAGTTATCATATGGAAAAGAGATTTCATTTTCAGGCAGGCGACTAAGAAATTCCTGCATGATATCTTCTTCATAGTTATATTCTTGATTGTTAAACCATGAATCAACATATTTATTTTCTAATCTAAGATGCTCTAATACCTCTTCTTTTTTTCTTGTATCGTCTCTGAGCCAGTCATAATTATCTGTGCGGATATCGCCATGGGCAGAATAGGTTACTGGAATTTTTTTAGCAATTGGAGCTTTCATTGTTTCTTGATTTTGATTTGAGCACCCTATAATTAGAAGCGCTAAAAATAATTTTTTTTTATTCATCTTGTAAGTTCTATAAATACTAGAGGTTAATTTTACTGCTTGCACCAAGGCCAGCACCATAAATCAATGCATTTAACCAAAGTCTATTGGTGCCTCTTGTAGAACCTCTGAAGTTTGGTTCTCCAGCAAATAAGATAATTTGTCCTCTTCCTATTCTTTCTCGTGTTAAGTAAGCTGAATTAGCTATCCTTTGCGCTGCCTCAGGCCATACTAATCCGCTCATTCGCACATTAAGATCTTTACCAGGAGGGATAGAGGACCAATTAACCATTCTAAAATCTTTCACTGCATCATTTGATACTAGCTCCCCAATTCTCACCACAGCCTCAGTATCATCATTTGTCATAAGGACAGGATAGTTTGCATAAAGAATTGGAAGGACTGCTGGAGTTCCGAAGGTTAGCCAATGTTTTTGATCAACTCGCCCAGATACCATTGAACCAGATGGCATAAAAATAGACTGCCATTTATCTCGATTCTCTAAATTTTCTTGAGATAAGGTCTTTTCCGAGGACTCCCATGGGTAGGTAATATCTAAATCTATTCCATGATTTAATATTTTGTCTTTATTTATGTAATTATTAGAAGCAGCCATTTCTTTCAGGAGATCAAATTTATAATCAATACTATTATTAAAAGTATTCTGAAGTAATTTAACACTACCAAAATCTTCAGCAGAAGCTATCAATCTACTACTTCGGTTATGTGCTATGAGAGTTCCGCCTTGAGCTACCCAAGTCATTAATGCCTCTTTTTTTGAGCCATTTAGATCAGCATAACCACTTGGCATAACAATTGTGTTGTAGCGTCTAAGGTCAGCATATCCAGCCATAGATGAGTTGACTTGACTGTGCCTGATTCCAAGATACTGATCAATTGACCACCAAGTAACTCCAACATCATATGAACTAAAATCAGAATGACTCAATATAGCAATCTGAGGTTTTTGCAAAAGACGAAAATGTCTTCCACCCCAATCTGGAAGTTCTTCAGGCCCAAAGCCAGACTCTATGGAAACTAATGAAATATTTAAGTCTCTTGCAGTGACCTCAATATCATTAATTAAATTTTCATGAGATAAATTATCCATTGCTAATACAGCAACACTACCTCTTGATAATTCATGTCTTGAAAGTACTGAATCTTCATCAATAATACGAACATTAATGTTTTTCTCCATTAATCTTGCTGCAAAGGCAACTGATCTATCATCTTCAGCATTGACTGCCCACATCACTGCGTTTTCATTAACTTCAACGTTTGTAGGGAAGGGTGCCCAGAGCTCAAGACTGCTAGATAAATTTTCAGGAACTGTCACAGCAGGTAGGCCAAACATCATGGTGAAATTAAAAGCTGTTGTATCGTACATTATTGATGACCCATCTCTTAAACTTGCCTGCCTTTCTTCAAGCAAAACAGATTCATCAATATCAGCATCAAATTCTAATATTGCAGCAATTAATGGCGCCTCAGGTTGTCTGTTAGGAATTATTAAGCTGCCCTCGGGAATAATAAAATTTTCTACCATTGCACCGGATTGTTTTTGTGCAGACTTTACATTTAATGCCTTCGTATTTTTATAAAGTTCAACATCTTGAGCTTCAAGCTTCTTAACCAAAGCATTTAGACGACCATGATTTTCAGTTGGTAATATTACAAAAGTCTGATTTGAATATTTCCCATCTTTTGATACATTCAGCTTTCTTCCATCCCAATAATCAAGATACATTTGATGAGAATTACTTTGCAATGTTTTAAGGTTTGCAAGAGTGCTTATATATTGATGATGAACTGCTTCCTTATAGGATTGTATTGTGCCCTCAGGTCTTCGAACTCCATCTTCAGACATCCTGGATTGTTCATACAAGATTCCAAGTGTGCCTCTAAATTGAACGTAGAATGAATATCCTGGATATAGATCTTCGTGCCATTCGCCCGTATAAAATCGCCAACCTCTTTTGTCAAATTCATTAGCTTGATCTTTTGCAAATTTATTGCCCCACTTAATAAGATCTCTATCGATATTTTTATTAATTGGTTCACGTGGAGGGCCAGTCATAAATGTATCCTGACCACCCATCTCATGCCCATCAACTAATATCTGAGGACGCCACTCATTTATTAGAGCGACACGACCTCTAGTTTCGGGTTGTGTTAGATAAAGCCAATCTCTATTTAGATCAAAATAATAGTGATTTGTTCTTCCATATGGCCAATCGCCTGTATGAAGTAATGACTGATCATCATAATTTGGTGACGTGCCTCTATATTGTTCTAGAGATTTAGCAAAACGATCCCGACCATCAGGATTCATCATTGGATCAACTACAATTACCATCTCTGAAAGCATATCTAACACATCAGGGTCCGTGCTGGCTATTAAGTGATAGATTATTCCAAGCGCAGCATCAGCACCAGAAGTTTCATTGCCATGAATAGAATAAGCCATCCAAGCAACAGCTGGTAAAGAATCTATTAAATATTTAGCATCTCTATCATTGATGTTTCTGGCATCTGAAAGTTTAGTAATATTTGATTTTATGGCTTCTAAATTATTAATATTTTCAGGAGCTGAGATGAAGAGGGCGAATAGGGGACGACCCTCATGAGATTGTGCATATTCAACAACTTTTAAACGCTCTGATTGTTTTGACCAAGCTATGACTGCTGCAGAAATTTGAGCGGGTGATGATACTCTTTCTCCGTAATTAAAGTTTAAAAAGTTACTAGGTTCATCAATATCTGATAAATAATTACCATCTAATATTTCTACTGAGTACAAATCCTTAGAAAGACTTGTAGGATTCATAGGCGTTTCAGCCATGATTGAGGAGCAGATAAGTGAGTAAAATAATGAGATAACTATAAAATTTTTCATTCCTACATTGTATGCATTATTTTATAAATTGAAATAAGGATCTATTTTATAAGGTTTTTATTAAAAGGGTATACTATCAATACTTAACTTTTTTTGAGGAATTCGTTTGAACAAAACTTTCTTAACTATATCTCTTATTTTGATTTTGTTCACTTCAATCTTTTATTTTAATAGAAATTTAGATGTTGAGATAAATTATAAAAACTTTAATTTAGTTGCTCCAGGCATATTAAGGACTCCTGAAGAAAGTTTCAAAGATTTAAAAGATTATCCATTTAAAGCTCACTACTTAACTATTGGTGATACCCGTATTCACTATTTAGATGAAGGCCCTAAAACTGGGGAAGTTATATATTTACTGCACGGTGAGCCTACGTGGAGTTATTTGTTTAGAAAAATGATTCCAGCACTTACTAAAGCAGGTTACAGAGTTGTTGCACCTGATATGGTTGGATTTGGTAAATCTGATAAATATATCTCAATAGATGATTATTCTCATCAAATGCACGTCGATAAGATGGCCGCATTGATTATTGAGCTTGACCTAAATAATATTACTGCTCATGTTCATGATTGGGGTGGAATGGTTGGACTTAGAGTTATAGCAGAGGAGCCAGACAGATTTGCAAGAGTTATAGCCTCAAATACTAGTTTAATGGCCCTAGGGAGAGGTTTTTTTAATGATCTAAGAAGTTTCATTATTTGGCCTATATTTAAAGTTGCTATTTGGCTACAAGGTCCTTCCACGTGGGAGGAATTTGTTGGTGGCGATGGATTTACTAGTTGGATAAGATACTCGAGGTATACAGATAATATAGATATTGGAGGAGTTATGCAGGTACTAGGCTCGGTATCTGATAGTGAAAAAGCTGCTTATGAAGCGCCATATCCTAATGCAACATATAAGGCTGGAGCCCAAATATTTCCATATTTAATCCCAAGTGAATTAAGAAAAAATGAAAGAGCTTTTAGAGAAGTTTTAGAAAAATGGGATAAACCATTTTTAATTGCAAACAGCGATAATGATCCTGTTACTGGTAATAATCCTCGGTTGACTGAGATACTAAGACGAATTCCAACCTCACAAGAAATTATTATCAAAGGCCCAGGTCATTTTTTACAAGAAGAGGCTGGCTCTCAATATGCTGAACTTATAATTAAATTTATAAATGGAAACCCTGAAGGATTTACCATGAAAAAAAAAGTCATTGATCGAAATGATATTCTTTGAAATATAGCTATGCATTTGCAAAATGAATATAATTTTTACTTTTACCAATAGGGAAGATATCCATGAATAATTTAGTAATAGTTTCGTTTCCAGCGAAAGCTGAATCTTTAGAAGACTTAAAAGATTTGTTAAAAACAGCTTTACCTGAAACCAGAAATTTTTCTGGTTGTTTAAAGGTTAGTACGTATATAGAGGAGTCAACTAATACTATCCATTTGATTGAAGACTGGGAAACTTTGAACCATCAGAAGGATTATCTTTCATGGAGAATTGAGACTGGTCTTTTAGATCTATTAGAACCCTTACTAGAGGGTGGAGCGGCTAGTTTGAAAGCCACTATATGCGGACCTGAACATACAAATATATAATACTACTTCGCATAATATATATTATGTTAAATAATGTTTCTATAATTTTGATAAAAAAGTCTTAATATGGGCAGTTATCTCTAATGGTGAATCTTCTTGAATGAAGTGGTTACCTTTAACAATTACTTCTTTGGTATTCTTCCATGACCTTACTTCATCTCTTTGAGTTCCAACTAATAAGAAACCTGGATCAGCGTTAATAAATAATTTTGGAATGCTAGATTCACTATGAAATTGTGCATTCTTAGCAATCTCATTGTATGTATCTAATGGCTCTTTATTAAAAGGTATATTTCTTGGAAAAGTTAAAGTTGGTCGTCTATCTTCTCCTTGTTGGATAAATGGCCTTAAATATTCATTTTTTGTTTCCTCTGACATTGGATCAATTGGATCATTGAATAAAATTCTTTCAACAAAGAAATTTTTATCTAAAATTAATTCTTCTCCTGCATCAGATCTAAAAAGCTCAAATATTTTTGTACCAGCTTCAGGCCACTGATCCCAAGTTAAAGGGACAGTTACTCCCTCCATAAAAGTTATTGATGAAATAACATCAGAATTTAATCTTGCAAACTTTAATCCTAGACCGCAACCCCAATCATGAATTACTAGATGCATTCTAGTCCCAAGATCTAATTCTTTTAAAAAACTATCCAAATATTCATATTGACCATTAAAGCTATAGCCATGATTATCAATACCATCAAGCTTTTCAGAGTCTCCCATGCCGACTAAATCTGGGACAATGACTCTATAATATTTTTTGAAATTTGGAGCTATATTTCTCCATAAGTATGAAGATGTAGGATTTCCATGAATAAAAATAATTGCATCTCCCTTACCTTCATCAATATATGCTATTTTTGTATTTTTAATCTCGATAAATTTTTTCATATTTTTAAATTCTCAATATGAAATTATCTTGGTGGCAATCCATTAATTAAGGTAATCGTTGATGTTACGCTTGCTCTTCTATGCTCACTAATAGATTGATAGTCTGGATCTGAATACCATTCATTAGCGTGTTTCAACGACGGGAAACTAAATAAAATTACTCTTCCTGTTAAGGGATTATCACCTTCAAAATGAATGATATTATCATCATAAGTAATAAATTCTCCTCCGTGCTTTTTTAATATTGGAAAAAAGCCTTTCTCATATTCTCGATATCTCTCAGCATCATGAATTTGTAGATTTGCAACCATATATACTTTTACTTTGTTCATCTTATTTTAATAATTTGAGTGATATTAAATTTTAGCTGAATGATTTATTATTTCAAAACATAATCAATTTATATAAATGTATAGGTTTTTTTTAATTTTATTTTTTTCTATTAATGTTTTTTCAAATGATAGACCAAATGTAATTATTATAATTACTGATGACCTTGGTTGGGGCGATGTTTCATATAATGGTGGTCCTATATTAACTCCTAATATTGATAAACTTGCAATGGATGGGCTTCAGATGAATAGATTCTATGCAGCTCCCACTTGTTCCCCAACAAGAGCTGCGCTTATGACTGGGATAAATAGTCTTGAAAATGGTGTTATAAGGCCTTTTGATAATCCAACTGCTGATAGATATGGGTTGCCTTTAAGATATAAAATTATGCCAGAATATTTTAAAGAGATAGGTTATAAAACTGCATTATCAGGAAAATGGCATTTAGGCATGTTTGCAGATGAATATTTGCCATCTAATAGAGGTTTTGATTCCACATATGGTCATCTTGGTGGAGGAATTGGATACTTTGATCATGCTCTATCAGGCAGAATGGATTGGCATAGAAACGGAGAGGTTCTCTATGAAGATGGGTATTCAACAACATTAATTGCTAATGAAGCAATAAGAATAATTAATAATTTAGACCAGTCAACTCCACTGTTTTTGTATATTGCTTTCAATGCACCTCATACTCCTATTGAAGCTAAAAAAAAATTTATTGATAAATTAAGTTATATTCAGGACGAAAAAGAAAGGGTCTATGCAGCAAATATAATGATGTTGGACTTAGAAATTGGCAATATTATAAGTGCAATTGAGTCTAAAGGAATTTTAGAAGAAACTATTATTATGTTTTTTTCAGATAATGGTCCTGTTTATAATGTAGATCCCATTGCCGCAACAATTGCATCAGACGTTGTAGATTCTAAAGGCAATACTATGGGTTTACGAGGCAGTAAGGGGACTGCATATGAGGGTGGAATAAGAGTTCCAGCTACTATTTTTTTTAAAGGTGTATTAGAAAAATCAATAAGCAATCAATTCATATTTGTTGATGATATATTACCTACACTTTTGAAGGCAGTTGATATAAAAGCAAATGCAAAAAATTTTACTGGTATTGACCGTTGGACAGATCTGTTAACAAATAATGTAATTCCTCCAAATAATTCGATAACAGGAAATGTAATTGTTAATGATGAAAGAGCTTTATTTAATGATAAATGGAAGTTGTATTACAGACACTTTATCTATGACGAAGACTCAAAAAAAGTTTTTGAATTATATGACATTCTTAACGATCCTTATGAGAAATATGATCTTTCTTTAAAACACCCAGAGATTTTAGAATCAATGAAAAAGACATTTTACGAAAAACCTATTAATTTTGAGACACCGTTTTTTAATCCTGTTCATTCTTATCTCCATGGAGATAAATACATAGGCATTAATAACTCACCATGGCTTGAGAGAAATTATGAGGAAAAGAATCCACCCCACCCTATTATTCAGAATATAATTTTTGTTTGGATAGTATTTGTAACTTTTAAAGAATTTATTATTCCTATTTTCCTCATAGGAATTATCTTAATAAGCATGTATTTTTATAGAAAAAAATCTAATTATCCATAATCTAATCTTAATTATTTTAAAATTGAGTCGTACTTTTTGGCTCATTGATAATGCTATTTTCAATAAAACCAATATTATCAATCTCAACCCTTATTCTATCTCCTGATTTAAGCCAATTTTGAGTGGCTAATGCCGAGCCCTCAGGAGTTCCTGTTGCTATCAAGTCACCGGGCATCAAGCTAAATGCTGTTGTTATATATTCAACAAGATTAAAGCAATCATAAGTCATCAAATTTGTATTTGTATTTTGTCTCTCCTCATCATTTACAAATGTCTTTAAAGTTAGATTATGGGGATCCTGTATTTCATCTGCAGTGACAATGCATGGACCAAATGGACAGTGTGTATCCCAGGATTTTCCCATTGTCATAGTATGCGGTGGTCCTCTAAACTGCCAATCCCTTATTGTAAAATCATTAACAATGGTATAACCAAAAATACAATCTTTGGCATTTTTGTAAGGGACGTGTCTGCACTGTTTATTTATAATAAAGCCCATCTCACCCTCATAGTCCAGTGAATCAGATTCTTGAGGCAAATGAACATCTCCATAAGGATCATTTATCGATGAATTTTGCTTATTAAATATTGTTGGATATTCTTCTTGAATCTGAACATTATTACTATGATGGTCTTTAAGATCCTTTGCTTCTTCTAAATGTTTTTTATAATTTAAACCAACAGCTAGAATTTTGTTGGGATTTAAAATTGGAGACTTCAATATAATATCATCCATAAAATAGCTACCCTCTTCTAAATGTAAATAATCATTGGCAATATCAAGACCCATGTCTCCCATGCGAATAAAATCAATCATATTGGTTGGTAAATCTGTAGCAGAAAAATCTATTACGACATCTTTATAAATTGAACCAATTTTGGTTTTGGTAAGATCTTTTTTAGATGAAAATGTGACGAGTTTCATATTAATAATAAAGTTTTATATAAGTATAATATTTAAACATGTCTATGAAGAAAATATTCAATAAAAACTTATACCTTAATTTTAAATCCGATCATTCTCCTGATGATTTTCATCATGTTGCATTTAAAACTACAAACTATGAAGCAATGGTAAATTTTTACAAATGTTTATTTGGATGTGAACCCCTTTATCAAAGCAATTTAATAACTTTTCTTGCCTATGACAATGAGCATCACAGAATAGCAATAGCAAATACATCTGATATTTTAGAGGATCTAAATCTTATTCAAAGAAGCATAATGAAATTTAAAATTTTTTTGAACAAAAAAATACCTACAATTGAAGGCCTTGATCATATCTCTTACAGAATTAATCCAATTGATAAGTGGTTTGATTTCTACTTTAAGGCTAAAGAAAGAGGACTTTCACCATTGTGGACAGTAAATCATGGATGGATTACAGGTATGTATTTTAAGGATCCAGATAATAACTTGGTAGAGATTTTCTTTGAGCATTTTTTTTCCGCGGAAGAATTTAAAAAAAACATATCACCTGATTTTGAGGATGAACCAATAGGGACAAATATGGATATTGAAATATTATATGAAATGTATAAATCTGGAGAATCATTCAATAATCTTATTAAAAAAGGTAACACTGTACCGGACGGAAAAATACCTATTTCAGGATTAGATGCAGTTAAGAATATGAAAAAGAAATATAAAAATTAGCAAATATAATGGAATTTAAAGAAATTATTTTATTTCATTCAAATTGGTCTTTATGTAGCCAAATGGTCAGAGTCGCCTTATATGAAAAAGGCATCCCCTTTAAGGAGAAGCATATAAAGTTATGTGATCAATATCCAGAAGGAGAAAATTTAGATAAATCTTTCCTAGATATAAACCCTTTGGGAACAGTGCCAGCAATAAAAATTAATGAAAGAGTAGTTTGTGATAGTGCAGTAATAATCAAGGAACTTAATAGTTTTCAGGGTTCGAAGCAAATTAATTTATATAATAATGATGATAATGATTCCGATTATCTAATATCAGAGACAACTATTACCGAAGGAGTAAAATTTGCTTCAACGCTAGGAACAATTTTGCCTGTATTTTCTGCTCCATTGATACAATATATGGTAAAAAAACTTCCCTTTAAATCGATATTAAAAATTCTTTTACGTCACCCAAGAAACGATAGGAAACTCATTTTTTTATCAATGTACTTTCTTAATTTTTCAAAAAATCTTCCAAAAATAGGTGTAAAAAAATTTGCAAGTGAGTTATTGAATTTTGAGAATCGTTTATCAAAAGATAATAAATATTTTTATAAAACATTTTCTCATATAGATATAAATATGATGTGTTTATTTAATAGGTTAAAAGATCTTCAACTTGAAAATTGCCTCATTACAGATAAAACACCATTGATAAAAAGATATTGGAATCATTTGCAAGAAAGAAACAGTTATGAAGACGGCATATTAAATTACTATACAGAAAAAGAATTTTCAATTATTAAAGATTTTTATCAAAATAAAAGTTCGATCTTTGTAAATCATATAATAGAGGAATTAGACTTATTATAAGGGAGCTAATAAATACCTAAGTTCTTAGCTCAATATTTGTATTTATTAGTGTAAAATATTGATTCATGGCAAAAGAAGACAATCTAGAATTTGAAGGAGAAGTTATCGAAACCCTTCCAAATACTACATTTAAAGTTAAATTAGAAAACGATCATATAATCGAAGCTCATATATCCGGCAAAATGCGCAAGCATTACATCAGAATCTTAACTGGAGATAAGGTTAAAGTTGAGATGACCCCCTACGATCTTACAAAAGGTAGGATTACTTTTAGAGGTCGTTAGGCCTTAGTTTTTGCTGTTTTCTTTTTAGCGCTAAATTTTACTTCGTTAGCAACTAAATCAACTTTAATTTGACCGCCCTTACTAAGCTCACCAAATAGTACCTTGTCAACTAAAGGCTTCTTAATTTTGTTTGTAATAAACCTTTCCATGGGCCTTGCTCCCATTTCTTTGTTATAACCATTTTCAGCAATCCAGTTTAAGACTTTTTTAGAATAAATTAATTCTACATTTCTAGCATCTAATTGAGCTTGAAGCTTGGTAAGAAATTTATCAACAATTGATAGAATTACCTTCATTGGAAGATAGTTAAACTGAATAATTTCATCCAGCCTATTTCTGAATTCAGGAGAAAAGAGTTTCTTGAGAGATAGTAGTGCATCAGATTCATTAGACTGATCACTAAAGCCTATACTTTTCTTTTCTAACAAATCAGCACCTGCATTAGTTGTCATGACCACAATGACATTTCGGAAGTCTGCTTTTCGACCATTGTTATCTGTTAAAACTCCCGAATCCATGATTTGCAGCAGCAAATTAAAAATATCTGGATGAGCCTTTTCAATCTCATCAAGTAAAAGTACGCAATGTGGGTTTTGAACAACCGCCTCTGTTAACAGCCCTCCCTGATCAAATCCAACGTATCCTGGCGGAGCTCCAATCAGTCTTGATACAGTATGTCTCTCCATGTACTCAGACATATCAAACCTTACAAGCTCAATACCCATCATGTTTGCTAATTGAGTAGTGATTTCAGTCTTACCTACACCAGTTGGCCCAGCGAATAAAAATGATCCAATGGTTTTATTGTCATCTCTAAGCCCTGCTCTTGATAATTTGATGGCATTAACCAAGCTCTTTATAGCTGTATCTTGACCAAAAATAACAGTTTTAAGATCAGATTCTAATTTCTGTAAATTAATTGATTCTTGACTCGAAATAGTCTGCTCAGGAATTTTTGAAATTTTAGAAATAGTTTTTTCAATATCTATTTGTTTTACAGTAATTTTTTTTGAATTTTTTCTTGAGATATTTAGCAAAGCTCCAGTTTCATCTATTAGATCAATTGCTTTATCAGGTAAAAATCTATCATTTAAAAAGCGCTTAGATAAAGTAACAGCCGAATTTATAGATTCGCCAGAATATTTCACATTATGGTGATCCTCATAATTACTCTTCAACCCGTCTAATATTTGTATACATTCATCCACAGATGGTTCTAAAACATCAATTTTTTGAAATCTTCTTGAGAGCGCTTGGTTTTGATTAAAAACACCTCTGTACTCTTGAAACGTTGTTGATCCTATACATCTAAGCTTGCCTTTGCCCAGAGCTGGTTTTAATAAATTAGATACATCTAGGCTTCCACCAGATGCTGATCCAGCACCAATAATGGTATGAATCTCATCAATAAATAATATAGGATTATTTTGATCATCTAAAAATTTTAGTACAGATTTGAGTCGCTTCTCGAAGTCACCTCTATATTTAGTGCCAGCAATTAAGGCTCCTATATCTAAAGAATATAATTTTGATTCATGCAAGAATTCAGGTGTATCTTTAGAGTTAATTAGGTGTGCTAAGCCTTCCGCTATAGCTGTTTTACCAACCCCTGATTCACCCACGAGCAGAGGATTATTTTTAGTGCGTCTTGCTAAAATTTGGATGATTCGTTCAACCTCATCTATGCGCCCTACTAACTGATCTACTTTGTTTGATTCAGCAAGAGCATTTAAGTCAATTAAAAATTCTAACTCATTATTGGTTGTTGCGGTCTCAGTCACGATTCCTTCATCAGATGATTCAGAATCAGTCTCAGCTTTTTCTCCCTCTGGCTTACCGTGAGAAATATAAGAAACAATATCAAGTCTTCCAATACCTTGTTTGGATAGTAAGAAAACTGAGTGAGATTCTTTTTCAGAGAATATAGCTACTAATAAATTGATAGGTTTCACAACACCCTTGCCTGATGATTGAACATGAAAAACAGCTCTTTGAAGAACTCTTTGGAATCCTAGGGTTGGTTGAACAGGTTTTTTAGCATCCACCTTACTAGGTGTATTATCTCTAACATGCTCTTCAAGATTTTCTCTTAAAGTAGCTATATTTACATCGTTTGTTTCTAGGGCTTGTCTAACTTCAAAATCGGAAAGAAGCATTAAAAGTAAATGCTCTATCGTTAGATATTCAAGATTTTGATCTTGCGCTTGATCAAATAAATTTGCTATGGATTGTTCTAATTCTTTACTAAACATTAATCAGTCAAAGGTTCAATTTCACTTATGAGAGGATGCTCATGGGCTTTTGCCATCTCATTGATTTCATGAGATTTCATTTCAGCTATCTCTTTAGGAAATATACCACAGACACCCTTTCCTTTTGTATGGACAGCTAACATTATTTGCGTCGATCTTTCATGCTCATAACCAAATATGGATTGAAGTATGTAAACAACAAATTCCATTGGAGTAAAATCATCGTTCAAGAGAACGACTTGATACATTGGGGGCTCTTTTAAGTCAGGTTTATCTTCCAGAACAACAGTACCGGTGTCACCTAAACCATTTGAACCATTTGATGATTCTGAAGACATATAAATCCTCACATTCTTTTGATCATTTCCTTGGCAAAGCCAGAACAAGAAACTAGATTTGCTCCATCCATGAGTCTTTCGAAGTCATAAGTAACCATTTTATCTGTTATTGCTGCTTCCATTGATGAAATTATAAGATCTGCAGCCTCTACCCAACCCATGTGTCTTAGCATCATTTCTGCTGATAATATCAAGGAACCCGGATTTACTTTATCCTGACCGGCATATTTCGGCGCAGTACCATGTGTAGCTTCAAATAATGCTGAGTCATCTCCAATATTTGCTCCAGGAGCTATTCCAATACCTCCAACGCAGGCAGCCAAAGCATCAGATACATAATCACCATTTAGATTCATGGTTGCAATAACATCATATTCTTTTGGTCTAGTTAGAATTTGTTGAAGAAAAGCATCGCAGATAACATCTTTAACAATGATATTTTTTCCAGTATTTGGATTTTTAATCGTTACCCATGGACCACCATCTAATAACTCTCCATCATAAGAATTCATACTAAGTTCATACCCCCAATCCCTAAAAGCACCTTCAGTAAATTTCATGATGTTACCTTTATGAACAAGTGTGACAGATGATCTATCATTTTTAATAGCATAATCAAGAGCCTGTTTTACAAGTCTCTCTGTGCCTTGTTTGGAAATTGGCTTAACACCCAAACCAACATCTGTTGGGAACCTAATTTGCGTCACACCAAATTGCTCTTGTAACACTTTAACCATGGCATCTGATTCTGGAGAACCAGCCTCAAATTCTACACCTGCATAAATATCTTCAGAGTTTTCTCTAAAAATGACCATGTCAACATGAGATGGATTTTTAACTGGGCTCGGAACTCCTGCAAAATATCTAATTGGTCGTAGGCAGACATACAGATCAAGAATTTGACGAAGTGAAACATTTAATGATCTGATCCCCCCTCCAACTGGTGTTGTCAGCGGCCCTTTAATACTAACGATATACTCTTTTAAAGCTTCAATAGTTTCATCTGGCAGCCAAGTGTCAGCATCATAAACTTGTGTAGATTTTTCACCACAATAAACTTCCATCCAAGATATTTTTTTATCTCCCTTATATGCTGTCTCAACAGCACTATTCACTACATCTATCATTGCTGGAGTAATATCGATACCAATCCCATCACCTTCAATGTATGGGATAATTGGATTATCTGGAACTTGAAGCACCCCATCTTTTAATGTAATTTTTGAACCTTCTTCTGGAATCTTTATATGCTTATAACCCATGCTATCCTCTTTCAAACGAAAATATATTATAAAATTTGGATGAATTATACTCTAAAAAAACCTTTAAAATTAAGGTTTATAGATAAAATATGTCAAATATAAATAAAACAGTTGTTGTGGGAATGTCAGGCGGAGTTGATTCCTCTGTTGCTGCTTATTTGTTGCAAAAACAGGGTTATAAAGTACAAGGATTGTTTATGCAAAATTGGCAAAATGAGCCAGGAGAAGTCTGTACATCCGAGATTGATTTTGCAGACGCATCAAAGGTTTGTGATCAACTCAATATACCCTTACATAAAGCTAATTTTAGTGATGAATACTGGGATAGGGTTTTTAAGGAGTTTCTTTCTGAGCATGAAAAAGGCAGGACCCCTAACCCCGATATTTTGTGTAATAGAGAAATAAAATTTAAGTCTTTTTTAGATTATGCAATCAAAATTGGAGCTGATCATATTGCAACTGGCCATTATGCAAGACTGGACCATAAAAATGATCACGCCATTTTAATGAGATCAAAAGATCTTAATAAAGATCAAACATATTTTTTGCATGAAGTTAGTGGCAAAGAGTTTGCCAAATGCATATTTCCGCTTGAGGGATTAACTAAATTTGAAGTTAGAGAGATAGCTGAAAAAAATAACTTTATTAATTATGATAAAAAAGATTCTGTAGGCATTTGTTTTGTTGGAGAAAGAAACTTAAAAGATTTTCTTAAAAGATTTATTCAATTTGAGAGCGGTAATATTAAAGATTCAGAAGGTAACATTATTGGGGCTCACCCAGGAGCACTTCTTTTCACCCAAGGACAAAGGCAAGGTTTAAATGTCGGAGGTGTCAAAGACAAACCTGAATTGCCTTGGTATGTGTATGACAAAAGCATTGAATTAAATGAAGTTTATGTCTGCCAAGGAGAGTTCAATGATTTGTTACTTAGTGATGGTTTGTTAATGGAGGAAATGAAGTGGATAAATAAATCTGTTGTTCCTAAGCAACTAGATTGCGAGGTTCAGGTTCGTCACAGAGGTAAGCCCGTATCATGTGTTGCACATTTTACAGATAAAGGCGTGGAGTTATCATTCTCTGAAAAAATCAGAGCAATAGCACCTGGCCAGTCTGCAGTACTTTATAAAAATAATGAATGTTTAGGCGGAGGCATCATAGCAAAAGCATTAAAAGACTAGCTATAATTCAAACTATGAAACATCAAGAATTACTCTCCCCTTTGGATAATCGTTACAGTAAAAAAATTATTGAACTTGCAAATAATTTTTCTGAAACCAATTTAAACAAAACTAGATTTGAAATTGAGATAGATTGGGTTATTTTTTTAACTACACAATGTGGAAAAAACTTTAAGCCGCTATCCTCAGCTGCTAAAAAAAATCTTTTAGCTATTAAAAAAAGTTTTGATGGCAAGTCAGCAAAAAGAATAAAAACTATTGAATCTAAAACTAATCATGATGTTAAAGCTGTTGAATATTTTATTAGAGAGGAAATGAATAAATTCTCTAACTTAAAAAAATACCAACATCTGGTTCATTTTGCATTGACGAGTGAGGATGTTAATTCATTGTCTTACGCAGTATTGCTAAGAGATGCTAAAGACATATATATAAAAAAACTAGATATCCTTATTAAGGATTTAAATTCTAAATCAAAATCTTGGGCAATATTACCCTTGCTAGCAAGAACTCATGGGCAAGCAGCCTCACCATCAACCATTGGAAAAGAAATAAAAGTATTTCATCAACGACTATTAAGACAAAAAGAAATGCTAAAAAAAATGATACCCATGGCTAAGTTTGGTGGCGCTACTGGAAACTTTCATACCTTAAATCTATCTGATGTAAACATTAATTGGGTCACTAAGACTAATAAGTTCTTATCTTCATTTAAAGTTGAACAAAATCCTATCACTACTCAGATTGAATCTCACGATGGAATTGCTGAGATCTCTCATTGCATTCAAAGAATCAACAATATTTTGATTGATCTAAACCAAGATATGTGGATTTATATATCTAATGACATCTTTAAGTTAAAACTTAAAGACGGTGAAGTCGGATCATCTACTATGCCGCACAAAGTTAATCCAATAGATTTTGAGAACTCAGAAGGAAATCTTGGATTATCCAATTCATTGATGAATTTTTTTGCAGATAAATTAACGAAATCTCGACTTCAAAGAGATCTATCTGACTCAACAGTATTAAGAAATCTTGGTGTAGGGTTTGGATATAGCTATCTTGGAATTAGCTCATGTCTTAATGGTTTGAGCAAGATTCAACCTAATAAAGAAACTGCTAAAACAGAATTAGCAGATAATTGGCAAGTTCTAGCTGAGGCGCTTCAAATAGTTATGAAGTTAGAGGGATACGATAATGCCTATGAGGAAATAAAAGCTAAAACTAGAGGCCACAGCATAGATAAGAATTCATATCTAGATATTGTTAATGGTCTTAATATTAGTGAAAAATCTAAAAACAAATTAATAAAACTAACACCCTTAAACTATCTTGGTATAGCTACAAAACTGGCAAAATTATAAATTTTGTAGTTTAACTACCAACAATATTATCCTAAACTACTGTTTTAATAGTATTTTTATATATTGTTGACAATTTAATCCTAATAAATTCAAATGCACTACATAGATATAGGGGTATATTAATGTCAACAAACAAAATTACAACTGAAGTTGAAAAACTGAATACTATTCCGGAATTCAATGGCTCAAATTGGAGTTCCATTAAGCCAGAATATGCTGCAAGAATGAGACTTCAAAACCAATTTAAGTCTGGTATAGATATTGCGAAATACACTGCTTCCTTAATGAGGAAAGATATGGATGCATATGATTCCGATACAAATGCCTATACTCAATCATTGGGTTGTTGGCATGGATTTATTGGCCAGCAAAAATTAATATCAATTAAAAAACATTTTGGCACTACTGATAAAAAATATCTTTACCTTTCCGGTTGGATGGTTGCTGCGTTAAGATCTGAGTTTGGTCCACTGCCTGATCAATCAATGCATGAAAAAACATCAGTCGCTTCATTGATAAAAGAGCTCTATACCTTTTTAAGACAAGCGGATGCAAGAGAGTTAGGTGGTTTGTTCAGAGATCTTGATAATGCTTCAGAAGCAGATAAACCCAAAATTCAAGATAAAATTGATAATTTTGAAACTCATATAGTTCCAATAATTGCTGATATTGATGCAGGTTTCGGAAACGAAGAAGCTACTTATTTAATGGCTAAACAAATGATTGAAGCTGGTGCATGTTGTATACAAATTGAAAACCAAGTTTCTGATGAAAAGCAGTGTGGACATCAAGATGGTAAAGTTACTGTTCCCCACTCTGATTTCTTAGCAAAGATAAACGCTGTCAGGTATGCATTCCTAGAACTTGGCGTTGATGATGGAGTAATAGTCGCACGTACGGATTCTCTTGGGGCAGGACTAACTAAACAAATAGCTATCACTCATGAGGTTGGTGATCTAGGTGATCAATATAATTCATTTCTTGATGTCGAAGAGTTAGATCCCTCGGATTTAAATCATGGCGATGTGCTAATTAATCAAAATGGAAAAGTGGTTAGGCCAAAAAGACTGCCTAGTAATCTTTACAGATTTAAAGAAGGAACAGGAGAAGCAAGATGTATCCTAGATTCAATTACTAGCTTGCAAAACGGAGCAGATTTAATTTGGATTGAAACCGAAAAACCACATATAGGTCAAATTGGTGCAATGATGGATGAAATTAAAAAAGTTGTCCCCAATGCAAAGCTTGTTTACAACAACAGTCCATCATTTAATTGGACTTTAAATTTTAGACAGCAGGTATTCGATTCGATGGTAGAGAATGGAGATGATATGTCAGCATATGAAAGAAATGATCTTATGAATGAAAAATATGATGATACCGAGCTAGGCCTGGAAGCTGATAAGAAAATTCAAACATTCCAAGCTGATGCTGCTAGAGAAGCAGGAATTTTTCATCACCTGATAACACTTCCAACTTATCATACTGCGGCATTGTCCACTGATAATCTTGCTAAAGAATATTTTGGTGACAAAGGAATGCTAGGTTATGTCGAAGGGGTTCAGAGAAAAGAAATTCGCCAAGGTATTGCCTGTGTCAAACATCAAAATATGGCTGGATCCGATATGGGTGACGACCATAAAGAATATTTTGCTGGAGAAGCTGCTCTTAAAGCATCAGGTGAAGACAATACGATGAATCAATTTTAATTAGTTTCACAATCCCCTATGGTGGTGCGCCCGCAAATTTGGCAGGGCGTACCATCCTCTATATTTGCTAAACCACCACAACTTCCTGAAATAGGTTTATTTTTAACAATTACACCTATTGCAATTGCTGCAAATGAAATCGCTATTAATAAAAACACTGTAAGAAACTCAATCACTATAATTCCAAGATTTAGATTTAATTTTAATATTATCTTTTGCCATTATATACATAACTGCCACAGCATGATCATTTGCAAGATTGATGCCCTTTTCTGGACCAAGAACATTCAATGCTGTAGCCCAAGCATCTGCGTTCATTGAGGATTCCTCCGAAGCAACGGTTACAGAATAAGATTGATCTAAAATTGAACGTTCGTTTATAGGTAAAAAACTGTGACTGATGAGATCCCCCTCATCATTAATTTTTTTATTTCTATACTCTCCAGAGGTTGCAACAGCTAAAAAATCAGTTCTCAAAATCTCCGTAATTGATTGGTTTTGACTGATTAATGGGTTTTGAATTCCAATGATCCAAGGGGCACCATGCTTTGATCCGTTGACTATAATTTCACCGCCTATATCAATTAAAAAATTATTTCTATTAGAATCGACCAGAAGCTCTGCAATTGAATCAACTGCATAGCCTTTAGCAATGGAAGATAAATCAAATTGAAAATTATCTTTTTTTAAAATTGAATTATTTGAAATGAAATCAAATCTTTTCAAGGATACAGGAATAGTATTTTGACTCATTGTGGTTGCAGGCCCAAAACCCTCTTGAATAACTAAGGAGCCAATTGTGACATCATAAAAACCATTAGTAAGCTTATGGAGTTTTTCTGCGTAAGTTAAAAGAGAATGCATATCGGGAGAAATGCTTATTTCTTTATCTATTGGAGCTGCATTAATTCTAGATAACTCTGAAGACTCTTTATAATTTGAGGCTATTAAATCAATCCTAGCTAACTCATCTTCGATGGATTGTTTTAAAGAGTCAGGTATATATTCTGTTGAAACTAACTGCCAATAGGTACCATATATAGGTCCGGAAATTTGATAGGTAGCTGATTTGTTATATTTATATGCAAAAAATATACAAATCAACCCTACCGATAAGGCAATTAATTTAGATACAGTTAAACGATTCAATGAGCTAATTAGCCACCAAAATCATCAAGCATAATATTTTCAGGCTCAACTCCAAGATTTATGAGCATATCAATACATGCTTTATTCATCATTGGTGGCCCGCACATATAGAACTCACAATCCTCAGGAGCTTTATGGGATTTAAGATAACCTTCAAAAAGCACCTGATGTATAAAGCCTGTCAATCCATCCCAATTATCTTCAGGTTGTGGATCTGACAATGCAACATGCCAATCAAAGTTCTCATTTGTTTCAGCTAATTTATTAAAATCATCTACGTAGAACATTTCTTTCAAGCTTCGAGCTCCATACCAAAACGAAATTTTTCTATCGCTATTAATTCGTAATAGTTGATCAAAGATGTGAGCTCTCATTGGAGCCATGCCTGCTCCACCACCAACAAATACCATTTCAGCTGATGATTTTTTTGCAAAAAATTCTCCAAATGGGCCAAAGACCCTTACTTTATCTCCAGGCTTAAGATTGAATGTCCAAGACGACATAACACCAGGAGGTATATCTGATGAGCCTGGTGGCGGACTAGCTACTCTAATATTGAATTTTAGTACTCCTTTTTCTTCTGGATAATTAGCCATTGAATAAGCTCTAATGATTGGCTCAGAATTATTTGCAACGTTATCCCATATTTTAAATTTATCCCAGTCCTCTCTATATTCATCAGCTACATCAAAAGATTTATAATCTAGGTCTGAATAGGCGGGAGCCTCTAATTGAACATAACCGCCTGCTTTGAAGTTTACCTCTTCACCTTCTGGAAGTTTAAGGACAAGCTCTTTAATAAAAGTTGCAACATTGTCATTAGAAATAACTTCACACTCCCACTCTTTAACGCCAAAAACCTCTTCAGGAATTGTAATTTTAAGATCATTTTTTACCGCAACCTGACATGACAGTCTCCATCCGTCTTTCTTCTCCTTTGAATTGAAATGAGACTCTTCAGTGGGCAAAATAGATCCACCACCCTCAGCTATTTGACACTTGCATTGACTACAGGTTCCTCCACCCCCACAAGCAGATGAAAGAAAAATTTTATTTTCAGCTAGAGTTTGAAGTAATTTATTGCCTGACGGAACAACAATTGGATTCGAAGAATCACCATTTATCTCAATGGTTACATCGCCTGAGCTGACTAACTGACTTCTTGCTGCAATGATAATTCCGACTAACAACAAGACAACCCCTGTAAAAGAAAGAACACCTAAAAATAAATCAATCTGCATAATAATTACCTATAGTGAAATTCCCCCGAATGACATAAACCCAAAACTCATCAAACCTACTATTAAAAATGTTACACCAAGACCTTGAAGGCCATCGGGTATATCTGAATATTTTAATTTTTCCCTTATACCTGCTAGAACAACAATAGCCATTGCCCAACCAACACCAGCACCAAGCCCATACACAACACTTTCACCAAACTTTAGATCTTTCTCAATCATAAACAATGATGCGCCTAGAATGGCACAATTTACAGTGATTAAGGGTAAAAACACACCCAGAGCATTGTAAAGCGCTGGCACAAATCTATCCAAAAACATTTCAAGTATTTGAACGGCAGCCGCGATTACGCCAATATAACTAATTAGCCCAACAAACTCTAAATTTGCTTCAGGCAAGCCGGCCCATGCTAGGGCTCCTTCTTTTAAAATAGAGTTGTAAATAAGATTATTCAGAGGGACTGTAATCAAACACACAACTATTACTGCTACACCCAGACCAAAAGCTGCATCAATTTTTTTTGATATAGCTATGAAAGTACACATTCCCAAGAAAACTGACAGAGCAATATTCTCTATGAAGACAGTTGTTATAAAGATACTGAGATAATGTTCAAACATTTAATTCTCTCTTAGATAAATCTGGTGCTGTTGCGTGTTTAGATAGCTTATATTCGTTTGGTTCTATTTGGTCAGTCTTATATGCTCTGATACCCCAAATCATCAACCCTATTAAAATAAATGAGCTAGGAGGAAGCAATAAAAGATTATTTGCTGGATACCATCCACCGTTAGATACTAAGGGTAAAATTTCATAACCCATTAACGTTCCTGCCCCGAATAATTCTCTTACAACGGCCACTGCAATTAAAATAATGCTATATCCGAGACCATTACCTAAACCATCTAAGAAACTAATAAATGGCTTCTCTTTCATCGCAAAAGCTTCCGCTCTACCCATCACGATGCAATTAGTAATGATTAGTCCAACAAAAACTGACAATTTTTTACTTGTCTCATAGTCATATGCCTTAAGCAGCTCATCCACGACAATTACAAGAGATGCAATGATAGTCATTTGAACGATTATTCTGACGCTGCTGGGAATATAATTTCTAATTATAGAAATAAACAAATTAGAAAATGACACGACGCTTGTAAGAGCAACGCACATCACCAGGGTAACCGAAAGATTACTTGTTACTGCTAATGCTGAGCATATCCCAAGTATCTGAAGCGTAATAGGATTTTCTTCAAGCAATGGTTTTGCAAGAACTTCTTTGTATTGCTTAACTGTCATAATTAATATTTTTTAATGTTTCTTTGTAGCCGCTTTCACCAAACCAGTAAACAAGCATGTTAGTAACACCTCGACTAGTTAACGTAGCACCTGAGAGACCGTCAACTTGATAAGAGGCCATTTGATTTGAAGGATCAACTTTTCCTTTTATAACTTCAATCTCAACTTCACCATTTTTGTATATAGATTTGCCATCCCATAACGACTTCCATTTTGGATTATCAACTTCCGCGCCCAGTCCAGGCGTTTCTTTATGGGCATAAAATTCAAGACCTTTGATAGTATTAAGATCCTTATCAATTGCTATATAACCAAATAAAGTTCCCCAAAGACCGTAGCCTCTAATTGGTAAGATAACTTTTTCTAGATTGCTAGAGGAATCTTTTAGCAAATATATTTTTCCTATATTTTCCTGATTTTTTACTATTGCAATATCTTTTGAAGCTGGAATGGGGGTTGAATGCTCAGGTTGTTTAGAGAAATATACCGGATCATATGTATTAAGATCATACTCACCATATTCATCCAGAAGATCGCCAGTACTAAAGTCTACAAATTTAGGTGTAAGACGAGAAAATTGAGATTCAATAGATACATCTGGATTATAAATTGCAGCAGTTTTAAGTATCTTGATTCTTTGATCATTTAGCTTGTTGAGGTTTTGCATATCTCTAAGGCTTACAGCAGCATACGAAACTACCAAAGAGCAAAATAAGCAAACTAAAAATGAAACTGTAAGTGTTTTTAAAACTGAATCATTCATATGAAAGAGCCCTCTTACGTTTTGCAATATTATTAGATACAACCATATGATCGATCACCGGAGCAAATAGATTAGCAAATAAAATTGCTAACATCATGCCTTCTGGAAAAGCTGGATTAATTACTCGAATTAATACAACTGTGATGCCAATCAAGGCTCCGTAAATCCAACGACCAGCGTTAGTTCCTGAGCCAGAAACTGGTTCTGTTGCCATAAATACAAGTCCAAATGCGAAACTACCTATAACTAAATGCCAGTGCCAAGGAACTTGAAACATTGGGTTAGTATCTGAACCAACAATGTTTAAAATTGAAGTCATGACTATCATTCCTAAAAATGTACCTAAAATAATTCTATATGAAGCAACGCCAGTTGCTAAGAGTATTACTGCAGCAATAGCAATTGCTATTACGGAAGTTTCACCAACAGATCCAGGTATGTTACCCAGGAATGCGTCAAGCCATGAAAAATTATCAGTTAAGCCTTGTAAACCACCTTCTGCTGCATATCCAAGGGGCGTAGCTCCACTAAATCCTTCAGGGGTTATGCCTGTATCAGACAGACCAGCTATCCATACCTTGTCACCTGATAGCTGAGATGGATATGCAAAGTATAAGAATGCTCGACCAGTTAAAGCTGGATTTAAGAAGTTTTTACCAGTTCCGCCAAAAACTTCTTTACCAATAACAATTCCAAAGGTTATACCCATTGCTGCTTGCCATAAAGGAAGGTCTGGCGGGCAACTTAATGCAAATAAGATAGATGAGACAAACAAACCCTCGTTAATTTCATGCTTACGAACTACAGCAAAAAGAATTTCCCACAAGATTCCAACAGCAAAAGTTACTGCGTAGATAGGAACAAAATACACCGCCCCAATCCACATTTTTGATATAAAACTATCATTTGTATAACCAACTAAATTAATTAATACATGATGCCAATCATTTGTATTAGCAGAACCAACAAGTGTCAAGTACTCTAGAGTTTGATTTCCAATGTTATACATGCCAAAAAACATTGCTGGAAAAGCAGCCAACCAAACAATTACCATTATTCTTTGTATATCAATCGAATCTCTTACATGGATCGGGTTGGTTGTTTTATGTGTAGAGGAGAAAATAAAGTTCTCAATTGCGTCATAAATTGGAAACCATTTAGCTTGAGCACCGCCTGGCATGAATTTAGGCTTAATACTCTCATTAACTGATCTTAGCCAAGCTTTCATTTAAATTCCTCGTACATTTTATCTAAGTTAGAATCAAGAATTGATTGATAGTCATATTTGCTTGGGCAAACGTAACTAGCTAAAGCTAAATCCTCTGGAGCTAATTCTAAAACACCTAATTTTTCTCCAAGCTCAATATCAAGAGTCACTAAGCTTTTTAAAAGCTGGGTTGTTAAAATATTTAAAGGCATTATTTCCTGATAAGAAGAAATGGGAACAATTGCTCTATTTCCACCATTCATTGAAACGTTGAAGTTAAAAGTTTTAGGTTTAATCCAACTTGATATGAAAGCCGGTAACTTGGAATGAAGTTTTGAGCCAGGCATAGCCCAATTAAATAAAATGTCATTTGATTCATCTGGTAATACCGAAACCTGATTATCAAAAGCACCCAAGTAGTTCATTACATTCTCACCAGTATGTCCATGCAAAACAGAACCTGAGATCACTCTAGAACTATCTAAAATTTTTCCAGCTGAAGTTTCGGAAAGATTTGACCCATATTTAACTTTTAATATTTTTGGTTCGTGGCAATTAGGGCCTCCAAGAGAAATATATTTATCTGTTCGCAAATTTTTATTAGTCAGAAGATATCCCAAGGAAATTACTTCTTGCCATGAGATAGTCCAGACTGTTCTATTTTGACCAACCGGATATAAAAAATGAATATGAGTTCCAACTAATCCAGCAGGATGAGGGCCTTCGAATTGATTGTAACTGACGCCAGGTACAGATTGCTCAAAGTTATTATTTTGATATGAACAAAAAGTTTTGATATCACTATTAATAGATTCAATAAAGCTCAGACCTTTGTTAAAAAGATCCTGATCATGTTTGATTAATTCATATGAGTCAGCGGCAAGTGGGTTTGTATCGCAAGCATTAACAAATATAGCTGAAGGCACTTCACTTGGCTGAGGCATTCTGTTGTAAGGTCTGGTTCGAAAATATGCTAGAGCACCACTATCAACCAAAAATTCAATTGAGCTAGAATAGTCGTTAATATCAAATGTTATTGGATCAAGAGAATGATCTGTTTCAATTATAAGTGATAAGAATCTTCTTTTTTCTCCTCTATTAATTGATTTAACAACTCCAGATGATGGGGCCGTTATATAAGTACCTGGATTTTTTTTATTTTCGAATAATTTTTGCCCTAATTGAACTTGATCACCTTCGTCAACCATCATGGTTGGCTTTAAACCCACATAGTCAGCGCCAAGCACTGCGATTGAATTGATAGCAGTCGATGAATCTATCTCCGTGGATGGAGATCCAGAAATTGGTAAATCTAGGCCTTTTTTGGTTTTAATCACGGCACCCTTCAGTAAAAGATGGATGCATTATAAATGGAAATATCAGCTGTTTCTACAGTGAATCTTCAATTGCTTTAGGAAATCTTTGGAGGTCTATAGAGGCAACTTTCTTAGTAAGATTAAGGACTTGCTTGGTATATCCATATTCATTGTCATACCAACAATATAAAGTAATTTGTTTACCGTCTGCTATGGTGGCTTGAGAGTCAATTATTGTTGCATATGGACTCGAATAAAAGTCACTAGATACTGCCTCTGGCGAGTTAGTGTATCCAATTATTTCTCTGTATTTGCTAGCAAAAGCTGATTTTTTTAGGAACTCATTTAATTCGTCTCTTTCAACTGAGTTTTCCAGGTTCAAAACCAGGACCGCTAAACTGACATTGGGAGTTGGAACCCTAATTGCATTTCCAGTTAACTTATCTTTAAGTTCTGGAATTGCCTTTGACACAGCTTTTACAGCACCTGTTGTTGTAATCACCATATTTAATGGTGCGCTTCTACCCCTTCGATCACCTTTATGAAAATTATCAATTAAATTTTGATCGTTAGTGTAAGAGTGAACAGTTTCAATGTGGCCATTTGAAATACCATAATGGTCACTGATCAACTTAAGGACTGGCACTATGGCATTGGTGGTGCAAGATGCAGCTGAGATAATTTGATCTGATTTTTGCAAAGCTGAATCATTGACACCAAAGACTATGTTTCTGATATCCCCTTTAGCAGGTGCAGTTAAGATAACTTTTGATGCACCAGATGTTAAATGCTGGGATAGGGCCTCTTCATCGCGCCATATTCCAGTGTTATCAATCACAATTGGAGAATTAATATTTAAATCTGAATAATTAACATCTACGGGCGAGTTTGCGTAAATAAATTTTACGGGATTGCCGTTAATAACCAAAAGCTCATTCTCAAGATCAACTCTTATAGTTCCGTCAAATCTTCCATGAACAGAATCTCTTCGCAATAAACTAGCACGTTTAATTAAGTCATTTTCACCAGTTTTTCTTACAACCACACCTTTTAAACGAAAATAATTTCCAGGTCCGGTTGTTTGCGCAAGCATTCTTGCCATTAATCTTCCAATCCTACCAAAACCATAAAGAACAATGTCTCGAGGTTGATCAGGTCTTTTAGCCCCTAAACCATCAACACTAATTTGCTCCTGTAAAAAACTATCTATTGAGTCAGGATTGTTTGGAAGATCATGAAAAAAAGAACACCTCATTGCAAGCTCACCAATATCAACTTCACAATCCGGTAAATCCATTTTGCTCAATCTTTCTAACAAAGGATATGTTTCTAATTCGCTTAGTTCATTTTCCTCGATCTGCCTTACAAACCTGTGCGCATGCATAATATCTATAGGAGATTTATTCACGAGAGACTGTCCATAGATCATAATATGAACTCCATGTCGATAAAGCCTCCCTACAATAGGAACCATAAGTTCGGCCAAACCCTCTCTCCACTTCCAATCACCAAAGTAGTCATCGATTTTTTCTCGAGAACGTAAATCAGGATTTTTAGTAAGATCAGTCATTAATTATTTTGCTTGATACTTATTTATGTGATGTTGGGTATTACCAAACATTGAATCAATAGCAGTAAATCTTTTTAAGTAATGCCCAATAGACATTTCATTACTGACACCCATTCCACCATGCAATTGAACTGCATGTTGGCCCACTAATCTTCCGGCTTTACCCACTTGAACTTTTAGCGCTGATATAGTGTTTCCAGTTTCAGGATCATCAGAATCAAGTTGCAGTGTAGCCTTAATCAATAAAGATTTAGTTAGCTCAGTTTCAATGAACATATCAACCATACGATGCTGTAAAACCTGAAAATTACTTATGGGTTGAGCAAATTGCTCTCGCTCTTTTGTATATTGAACTGTCTTCATATAGGACGATGTCATTGCTCCCACTGCTTCTGCACTTATACACAAGATAGAAATATCTACCATCCTATTAAACAATGATTCTGCTTCATCACCTAAAGCCAAGATTGATTCAGTGCTTAATGAAACATTTTCAAAGGTTAATTCGCCACATGTCTGCCCATCTAATGTTTTGAAGCTTTGCACAGATAAGCCCTTTACATCAGCATCAACAAGAACCAAGGCAGGAGAATTTTCATGGGATGCAAGAACTATAAATTGATCAGCATTACCACCATTTAATACTAATGACTTAGATCCATTTAGACTCAAGGCATCTCCATCCTTTGATACTGCTGTTACACAATCTAAAAAATTATAACCAATGTTAGCTTCAGCATATGCAACTGAGACCTGATGTTCACCAGAAATAATTTTTTCAATAATTGATGATTTGTCTGGATGATTTGATCCCTCTAAAACTGTACCGCTCATTACCACAGAGCTTAAATAAGGCTCTACTACAAGCGCTTTGCCAAATTCTTCAAATAATACAGTAAGTTCAATTGGTCCAAAATTAAAACCACCATTATCTTCTTTAAATGGAACTGCTAACCAGCCAAGCTCTGCAAACTGTTTCCAGTTTTCTTCACTATAACCAGAATCAGAATCTAATATTTTTTCTCTATCAATAAAGTCATAATTAGTTTCACAAAACTTAAGAACTTGTTCTCGTAGCATGTTCTGCTCATCAGAATAATTTAAATTCATGTTTAAACTCCTAAAATAGCTTTAGCAATAATATTTTTTTGTATCTCATTACTTCCACCATAGATAGAAGTTTTTCTATAGTTTAAATACTGAGCAACTGATGGACTAGCATAATCCGGGCCAGCTGGCGTTCTATTTGATTCAAATCCATCAGGGCCTTCATACGGAAGAATATATTGACCAGCAGCTTCTACAAATAGCTCTGTTAACCTTTGTTGAATTTCAGTTCCACGTATCTTTAGGATTGACGATTCTGCACCTGGATGTCCACCTTCGGCAATTGCTGCCAAGGTTCTCAGCTCGGTAAACTCTAGTGCCTCTAGATCAATTTCTAATTCAGCAATTTTTTTTGATAAATCAGCATCGTTATATTCAGCAGTAATATTTTTTAATTTTTCAATTTGCACTTTAACCACTGGAACTCCAGCAATTCCAAATCTTTCGTGGGCTAAAAGAAATTTAGCATAAGTCCAACCCTTACCCTCTTCTCCAATTAATTGATCAGCAGGTACTTTCACATCTGTAAAAAAGACTGAATTGACCTCATGATCCCCATCAATTGTGATAATAGGCTTAACTTCTATGCCTGGCGTATTCATATCAATTAAAAGAAAAGATATGCCTTCTTGTTTTTTTTGAGTTGTTTCAGTTCTTACTAAACAGAAAATCCAATCAGCATTTTGAGCCAGTGTTGTCCAAGTTTTTGAACCATTCACTATGTAGTGATCGCCCTCTAATACAGCTTTAGTTTTAAGTGATGCTAAATCCGAACCGGAACCTGGCTCTGAATATCCTTGGCACCACCATGTATTAAATTCAAGAATGTCAGGTAAAAATCTATCTTTTTGTTCTTGATTGCCAAAAGTATATATAACAGGTCCGACCATACTTAATCCAAATGGAAGAATTGTTGGGCATTGCGCCAACGCAAGCTCATTTAAAAATAAATAGATTTGCACTGGAGACCATCCAGTACCGCCATATTCAACTGGCCAGTTATAACCCATCCAACCTTTACTATGAATAAATTTATGAAAATCAATCATGTCGGCTTTACTAAGGGCTGTACCCTTTTCTTGTTTTTCCCTTACATTTGAGGGAAACTCTGATCCATTTAGACCAGCTCTAATCTCTTCCTGAAATTGAAGATCTTGTTCTGAAAAACTTATATCCATGTTAGTGTTCCTGTTTTTAAGATTATTCTTTAGGCGCAAATTATACTGCACGATATGTTAGAAAAACAGCATGAACCTATAGCATTTGAGCTAGTACAATCTGTAAAAATACAGAATCAAAAGATTCTGTACCTTTGCGACTCAGATAAAGATGCAAGATTGATAAAAAATGAACTCAATTTGTTTCTGAGTGATTCTGAGATTGGATATTATCCTGAAAGAGAAATACTGCCATATGATAGATTTTCGACTGCAGATTCAATCATTCAAGAAAGAATTAAATTGTTAAATTCTGACAAACAAAATATCAAAATAATAATTACTAGCTGTATCAATCTATTTGAAAAATTACCATCAAAGAATTTTTTTGTTGCCAGAAAGAATTACAAAATTAATGATTCGCTGACCATCAAAGATTTAACATCTAGCTTAGAAGCATTAAATTATGAACGCACAGATAAAGTTAATGCAATTAATCAATATACTGTTCGAGGAGGCGTGGTTGATTTTTATTCAGGGTTTCAGCTTTGGCCCATTAGAGTGGATTTTTTTGGAGATCAAATTGATGAAATAAGAGAATTTGATCCAAAAACTCAAAATATGACAAATAAATTATCTGAGTTTAAATTATTTAGTGGCTCAGAGATCTGCTTAGATGAAGAATCAATAGGTAATTTTAAAAATGCGTGGAGGAATTATTTTCAAAACCATGATGAAAGACATTGTGAAATATTTCAAAGCTTAGCTTCGGGGCAATATCCTGAAGGGTATGAGATTTACAACCCTCTTATTCAAAATGGTGACTCTAATTTAATTGATTACTTTTCTGGATTTAGTCTGCATAAATCTAACCAAATAGATCAAGTATTAAGCTCTCATCAAGCTTTTGTTGAAGAAAGATACGCAGAAGAATCGATTGATTCCTCGAGACCCATATTAAAACCAAATGACTATAATTTTACAATTGCAGATCTCGATGCATATCTAAAATCAGCTGAAGAAATAAAGCTTTTAGATCAAAATCCAATCATCGATCAGTCCGAAGATAGAGAAAATCAATTAAAAATGCTCATAGAAAAACAATCTGATCGAGAGATAGAAACCCTTTTAATAACCTCATCCGAGCAAACCAAATTAGATCAAATAAATAAACAATACAAAACAACTGCCACATCACTTCCATTCAGTCATCACAATGGAGTATTTAGCTGCATTCATCTTCCCGTTCGATCGTTTGTTAGTGAAAACGGAAAATTTGTTCATTTAAATTTAGACAGAGTGACAGGTTCAGAAACGTTAAACGCAAAACCTAGCACTACTAATCAAGATTCGCTTATTAAAAAGTTTGAAAATCCCTTCCATGATGATGAGTTTGTTATCCATGTTGACTATGGTGTGGGAATTTATAAAGGTTTAGAACTTTTAAAAACTAATTCCAGTGAAGAGGAATATATTCAAATCGAATATTTAGAAAACGAGATTTTATATGTTCCAATTAGACAAGCCTATTTAGTTTCTAAATTTCAAGTATCACAATCGCATGGAGTGCGTCTTGATTCTTTGTCCTCTGCAAAATGGAAAGTCAAAAAAGAAAAAGCGAAAATTAAAGCCCTAGATCATGCTGCAGAGTTACTTGATATTGAATCAAGACGATCAATAGCGTCTTCTTACCAATTAGTCTGTGAGGAGAGTGTCTATAAAGAATTTGATAAAGATTTCCCTTATGTCCTAACAACCGATCAAGTTAATTGCATCAAAGATATTCTAAAAGATATGGCACTTATTAAACCGATGAATAGGGTTATATGTGGTGATGTTGGCTTTGGTAAAACTGAAGTAGCAATGCGTGGAGCATTTGTGGCAGTTCATGCAAAGAAACAAGTAATGGTTCTTGCGCCTAGTACTGTCTTAGCGAAACAACATTTAGAAAGTTTTACAAAAAGATTCATTAACTTTCCAGTAAATATCGAACTCTTAACGAGACATACTTCATCAAAAAATAAGATCAAAATATATGATGATTTTAAATACGGAAAAATTGATATCTTAATCGGTACTCATGCATTGCTGAATAATGATATTTCTCTTGATAATCTTGGTTTATTGGTAATTGATGAAGAGCATCGTTTTGGAATCAAACAAAAAGAAATAATTAAATCGAGGCAGTCAACAACACATATTTTGTACATGTCTGCTACTCCAATACCGAGAACCTTAAATCTTGTATATTCAGGATTAAAAGATTTCTCCTATTTATACACTCCTCCTCTGGAAAGACTTAGCGTAAGAACTTTTTTAAACACACAGAATCAACAAATCATTAAAAATGCAATTGACAGAGAGTTAGCCCGTGGTGGGCAAGTTTTTATAGTTCAAAATGATATATCTAAAATGGAGGGTTTAAAAAATCAAATTATAAATTTAGTTCCTGAAGCAAATATTGATATTGCGCATGGCAAATTAGCCAAAAAAGACATCACGAACACAATGAATGGCTTCAATTCAAATTCAATAGATATTCTTATATGCACAACGATAGTTGAAATGGGATTAGATATCCCCAATGCAAATACAATCATTGTTATTGATGCTCATAATTTTGGTCTCTCCCAATTACATCAATTAAGAGGAAGGGTTGGAAGATCTATGCGGCAAGCCTATTGTTATCTATTGATTCCAACTCCTGACCTAAAAAAGGCGCCTAAAGCAAAGCTTGATTCATTGGTTAAATATTCTGATCTTGGATCTGGCTATTTTATAGCTCAAGAAGATTTAGAAATCAGAGGTGCGGGAGATTTCTTAGGCGTCAAACAAAGTGGTCATATAGAAGCCATTGGTCTGAGTATGTATCTTTCAATGTTAAAAAGTGCGGTTAATGATCTCAAAGGGCATAAAGAAGAAAAAATATTAGACACTGAAATTAATTTTAATGATCGAGCCTTAATTCCAGATTCATACCTACCCGTTGCAAATGAAAGGTTAAAAATTTACCGATCTTTAAATGATTCCAAAAGTAATGAAGAAATTAATAAGATTCTAGAAGATCTAAAAGATCGATGCGGCAAACCAAATGATGATTTATTGAATCTAATTGAAAGTTCGAAAATTCGGATACTTGCTAATAAAGTAGGTATTAAAAAAATCTATTCAAATTTAGAAAATGCAATGATTACTTTTAATGATAATTTGAATGATCAAGTTTATAAAAAATTAATTGGATTGATTCAAACTGGATCAGCTAAGATAAAACTTGATAATGAAAATAAAATAACTCTTGATGTATCTGAAAATAATAATAAAAGAATTGCCGTTGCAAGGTTGCTAAATGAGCTTGTTTAGATTGTTGATAACATTATTTATTTTTAGCTTCAGTTCTATTGCTCAAAGCGAGAGCCAAGAAGAATATAGGATTGAGGTAATTGTCTTTGAGCAGCTTGAAATAATTGGCAATGAAAAGCTTGAACCAGTAGATTTAAATCTAATAGATCTTAACACCATCGCTTTGCTGGTGAAGCCTGACATTGTTCTTAATGAGAAAATAATTCTTCAGTCTTTTGACTTCGACGACACTGACCTAATGATTGATCAGCTAATTATTGATAAAAACAAGA
Source organism: Gammaproteobacteria bacterium (assembly GCA_045564015.1). Taxonomy (GTDB): domain Bacteria; phylum Pseudomonadota; class Gammaproteobacteria; order Magnimaribacterales; family D2472; genus D2472. The sequence goes on along the minus strand of JBJLIB010000003.1, from coordinate 33,357 downwards.
ATAAAGAAATACAAACCAGTGATCGCCCTGCATCAGGAAAAAAAATAAATGAAAGTAAATGGTATGAAAGACAACAAAATCTTAACCAGCTGAATAATATTTATCGCAGGCTTGATCGCAGAAAGGAATATAAAATCCTTCATAAGCTATCATGGCTGCAGCCTGCCCTTGAAAAAAACGACTCCCCTTTTGTGCATGAGATATTTGATGATAATGGATTCTTAATTAGGCTTTATAAAAGCAGATACTTGCACCTTGATGTGATTGCTTATCTTGAAGGTAACCTTAGAACAGACAGCAACCCAGATTTGATAAAAGAAATAAAGTTTGAGGCTTTAAAAAGCTCCATTCCTGATAATGTAAAAAATTATGAGATCGAGATAGGTGCCGAGATAATTAACTCTAATGAAATCTACAAGTCTGATCAGGAAATAACTCAAGACAAACCTGATCCACCTAATGCTATGGAAGTCGGTAAAGTAAAATATTTATTAGATGAAGAAAGAAGAATTTTTAAAAACGAATCTCATTATTTTGATCACCCAAAGATTGGGGTCATCATTTCAGTTTATGACTCGTCCTTATAAAATGCATTTTCATCCAGACTATGATCTGTCATGTCTTTAACACCGACCAATTCTGGCAAGGTTTCTAAAAGAGTTTTTTCTATACCATCTTTCAAAGTTACATCAACCATTCCGCAACCCTGACAACCCCCTCCAAATTGAAGAACGGCATACATATCATCTGTTATTTCCATTAAGCTCACAACACCTCCGTGGGACTCAAGCATAGGATTTATTTCGTTGTAAATCACATAATTCACCCTGTCTTCTAATGGACTATCAGGCGAAATATTTGGTAGTCTTGCATTTGGGGCTTTGATTGTTAGCTGGCCACCAAAATTATCTACATCATAGTTAACCTCCGCATCAACAAGAAAAGGAATACTGCGCTCTTCCACATACACCGAAAGTTTTGGCAGTGAGATTAAAGTATCGGAGGGAACAATCTCATCAGGCTTGCAATAAGCTAAGCAGGTTTCAGCATTCGGGGTACCGGGATCAGAGATAAAAACTCTTACAGCCGTACCAGGCTCATTTTTCTCATCTATTAACTTAGATAGATAATCTTCGGCAGTATTAGTAATTGTGATAATCTTGCTTGTCATAATATGTGGCTCAAAAGAATATTAGCTTCGTTAATGGGTGTCCGCACCTCAAAAGATTTAGAAAATGATCTAAGCAATCTCAGCATTTCTAAATTTATTATTCTATTTATAACCTTAAATGTAGTGTTTATAAGTCTTATTATACTCGCAATTAATTTGATATGAATAAGTTGTCTAAATTCTGTAACGAACTAAGCAACCATACTGATATTAAACCTGAGATTTATTTATCACCAGCAACTGGTTACAGAGCAAGAGCTGAGTTCGGTTTCAGTAAGAACTACTTCACAATGGTGTCACATAAGCACAAGATATACATGGATCAGTCATCAATTCCTCATCCGTCTATTCAACAGTTAATGCCAAATTTGTTATCTAAAATTAACAAATCTGAGATTATTAAAAAAAAATTGTTTCAAGTAAATTTTAGAACTTCGGGAACAAAAGTTTTAGCCACACTGATCTACCATAAACCACTTGAAGAAGAGTGGATTCAAGCTGCAAAGAATATACAAGATAGCCTACCAAAGATATCTATTATTGGAAGAAGCAAAAAACAAAAGGTAATAATAGGCGAAGAAGATCTAGAATTGCTCTGCAATTATGCTAACTCTAGTTTTAAGATCCTGCAAAATGATTCAGTTTTTTTTCAGCCTAATTTTTACCTTTACTCGTTAATGATCTCATTCATTACTAAGCAATTAGAGGATCCCAGGGATTTATTGGAACTATATTGTGGCTGTGGTGGCTTTACTCTTCCATTGGCATCAAAATTTAATAAAGTTTTTGCTACTGAAAATAATAGACATTCTATTAGACTGCTGAAAGAATCAATCAAGTTAAACAATCTTTCTAATATTCAAACTGCAAGGCTATCAGACGATGAAACAGCATCTGCACTTGCCAATGAACGGCCATTTAGAAGATTGGAAAATATTGATATGCAATCCTATGAATTCAGTCATATTTTAGTAGATCCACCTCGTGCTGGGTTAAGCACTGAAACAATCAAGTTATCAAAACAGTTTAAAAACATGATTTATATTTCATGTAACCCGGAAACATTTCTAAGGGATATGGTTAAAGTAAACAGAAAAATTGAATCGATTGGTATTTTTGATCAATTTGCTAATACGCAACACCTAGAAGTTGTTGCTTTACTAAAATAATAAAATTCTAAACTGTATCAATTGGTTTGCTTTTATCAGAAGTGATGTTTTGACTATTTTTTTCTGAAGTCTGCTTAAGCTTCGCTTCGGCAAGCATCCAATCAACTATTTTATCCTCTTGATCTTTTGTGGTAGCTTGCAAGAGCTTTTTGTGGAGAAAGTCCATTGTTCGTGAGTAGCTAGCCATAGCCAAATAATACACTAAGATATTGCCTTGAGAAATGGAGATGAGATACTAATATCTAAAATGTTAATACAGTTAAATCAAAAACAGGTCAAACTCCAAAACGAGCTTCAAGAATACTTTGAAAGCTTAATTACACCCGCACTTAGAACAGAGCTCAACCAACCAGAACATTTCGAAGGCGGTGGGCCTGAATTTAAGAAAGCTATGAAAACTATGGGCTCAGATGGATGGATAGGCTTAAGCTGGAAAAAAGAATTTGGTGGCAAGGAGTTAAGTCCAATTGAGCAATACATCTTTGTAGAGACAGTGATGAGAACTGGGTTCCCCTTCCCTTTTTTAACGACTGAATCTGTTGGCCCTATGATTGCAGAACATGGATCTGAATGGGCGAAGGAAGAAATTGCGACCAAGATTCTTAAAGGCGAGTTAATTTTTGGAATTGGGTACTCAGAACCAAACTCAGGTACTGACTTGGCATCATTGCAAACTAAAGCAATTAAACAAAGTGATGGGTACCTTATAAATGGTCAAAAGATGTGGACAAGTTTAGCTAATTTCTCTGACTATATTTGGTTGGCAACAAGGACTGATTTTGAAGCAAAAAATCATAAAGGAATTTCAATGTTCATTGTTCCAACAGATGATCCTGGATTTTCCATGTCTGCAATAAATACATTGGGAGATGTAAGAACTAATGCAACATTTTATGACAATATTCATGTGCCAGAAACTCATCTCGTTGGAGAGCTTAATCAGGGATGGTCCTTAATAACAAGCCAACTCAACTTGGAACGCTTGGCACTTGTTAATCATGGTCCTGTAGAAGAACTTTATAAAGATGTCTTAGAAACTGCCCAATCTACAAAAATCAATAATGATCAATATTTGAGTGACCTATCATGGGTAAAACATAATCTTGCTCAAGTTCACTCAGGCATTGAGGCTCTTAAGCTTATTTGTTGGAAACAAACTTGGATTATGGAATCAGGCCAATTAAATATGGCTGAGGCATCTGTTGCAAAAGTCTATGGATCTGAATTTTTTATTGAGGCCTACAGACTAATGATGGAAATCATTGGTGAGCTTAGTATTCTAAAAAATGACTCTGAATTAAAAATCTTAAATGCGAGACTTGAACGCATGTACAGAACTGCTTCAATTCTAACGTTTGGTGGTGGAACCAATGAGGTCCAGAGAGATATTATTGCTATGGCTGGATTATTAATGCCAAGGACACGCTAATGGATTTTTCTGAGCTATCACATCAAACTGAAATCAGGGATTCATTGGATAAAATTCTCAGTGAGCATTGCTCGCAGGAACGTTTAAAAAAATATGATGCAGACTTCAAACATGATGAAGATTTGCTTTCTCTATTATCTACTAATGGTTTTTTAGGGTTGGGTCTAAATGAAAAATATGGCGGCAGTGGTGAAGATCTCTATGATCTGGGTATATTATTTGAGCGGCTTGGATACCATGCAGCACCATTAAGTTTAAGTGGCTGTTTGGCAGATGTAGCTCAAACAATTCAGAAATTTAGTAATGAAGAATCATGCAATGAAATACTCAGCTCAATTATTGCAGGTGAAATATATACCTCTGCAATTTTAGAACCCTCTAACCAAGATCCTGAAAATCCAATCACTGCAGCTGAAATAGAAAATAATCAAGTAGTTATTACTGGAACGAAATATCTATCTGAAATAGCCTCAATTGCTAAAAGTATTCTCATTTCTACTAACTCAAATGAAGGTGTTTTATTGATTTTAGTCGATACAGATCAAGTGAAGTTAACCGAGTTAAATAGCACGGCGAACTCCCCACTTTTTAAGGTTGAATTAGATTCAGTGAAAGTGGACAGAGAATCTATTATCCATGAAAAAGGTAGAGGTTTAGAGGCTTTAAAATACCTCATTCAATTAAACATGGTAATGAGAAGTTATATTGCGTTAGGTGTGACTGAAAAAATGACATCATTAATAGCAGGATATACATCTGAGAGAGAGCAATTTGGAAGAGTTATTGGAACTTTTCAAGCTGTATCACATAGAGCTGCAGATTGCTTTATTGAGCTTGAATGCCTCAGGCTTGTTAATCAGCAGGCTTCTATAAACCTAAATACTAACCTTGATTGTGAAAATGAGGCATTGGTATCGAAGATTTGGGCTGGAAATGCCTGTCATAAAATTAGCTACTCAGCCCAACACCTTCACGGAGGAATGGGAGTTGATAAAGATTATGTCCTTTGGAGGTATTGCTTATTAGCAAAAGAATGTGAACTGATTAACGGTTCAGCCAGCCAAAATATTAACAGACTGGGCGAAAATATAACTACAAATCAATAAGTTATAGTTGTTCAGATAACTCGGGCAAGGCATTAAATAAATCAGCAACCAAGCCATAATCAGCTACTTGAAATATAGGCGCATCCTCGTCCTTGTTAATTGCAACTATAACTTTTGAATCTTTCATTCCAGCCAAATGCTGAATGGCTCCGCTGATACCAACTGCAATATATAGATCTGGAGCAACAATTTTACCGGTTTGACCAACCTGATAATCATTAGGAACAAATCCTGCATCTACAGCCGCCCTTGAAGCGCCAACTGCAGCTCCAAGCTTGTCAGCAATAGTTTCCAAGAGATGGAAATTATCTCCTGATTGCATGCCTCGTCCACCAGAAATTACAATACTTGCAGCGGTAAGCTCCGGTCTATCGCTTTGAGCTATCTCTTCATTTACGAATGAAGATAAATCAGAAACCCCATCAGCTGAAATTGATTCAACAGATGCAGACCCACCGCTAGCATCTACAGGATCAAAAGCAGTAGCTCTCACAGTGATAACTTTTACCGCATCGCTAGATTTAACTGTCGCAATGCAACTACCAGCATATATAGGACGTTTAAAAGTATCTTCTGATACGACTTCAGTGATTTCAGAAATTTGTTGAACATCAAGCAATGCACTGAGTCTAGGTAAAACATTTTTACCGAAAGTTGTAGCTGGTGCGAGAATATGAGAATAATCAGATGAAATTAATTTTATTAAATTTGCTGTGCTTTCGGCTAATTGATTTTCGTAAGCAGAGTCATCAGCTAAGATAACTTTTTCTACACCGTCAACAGCTGCAGCTTCATCGGCTACAGATTGACAAGAATGGCCTGCTACAAGTATGTGAACTGCACCTCCAATTACATTTGCCGCTGCAACAGTGTTAAGTGTTGCGGGCTTAAGATTAGTATTATCGTGTTCTGCTATAACTAATGTGCTCATGAAATCACCTTTGCTTCGTTTTTTAATTTGCCAACTAATTCTTCAACTGACTCAACCTTAATGCCCTCTTGTCTTGCGGCTGGTAATTCAACCGAAAGTAGTTCCATGCGAGGTGCTGTGTCTAAGCCCATGGCGTCAATTGGTTGGACATCTAATTCTTTTTTCTTTGCTTTCATGATATTAGGCAATGATGCGTAACGTGGTTCGTTCAATCGTAGATCAGTTGTAACAATAGCTGGAAGTGAAACTTGAATAGTTTGCAGACCACCATCAATTTCACGAGTAACAGAAGCAGAATTCCCATCAATAGAAATTTCTGAGGCAAAAGTTGCTTGACCGTAATTTAATAGGGCTGCAAGCATCTGGCCTGTCTGATTGTTATCTCCATCAATAGCTTGCTTACCAAGTATTACAAGCTGAGGTGATTCAGCCTCAATAACTTTTGATAATGCTTTTGCAATTGCTAGGGGTTCAAGCAGTGAGTCTGTTTCAACCAATATCGCTCTATCCGCGCCTAAGGCTAATGCAGTTCTTAACTGCTCCTGAGAGTCTGTCTTACCAACCGTCACGGCAATAACTTCAGTAGCCGTGCCAGCCTCTTTTAATCTCACAGCTTCTTCAATAGCTATTTCACAAAAAGGATTCATGGCCATTTTTACATTATTAAGATCAACATCTGATTGATCTCCAAGAGGTCTAACTTTCACGTTATAATCTACAACGCGTTTTATGGGTACTACTATTTTCATATATAGGGCTCGTTAATTTTGATACTATTATATTTAGTTATAATTTATTATCAATTTTTAATATAATAATATTCGTTCGATGGTTATGTAAGGGATATAATTGTAATGTTTTTTTACCACTAAAAAAAGAGGGAGCTAACTCATGGAAAGAGAAGTAATGGAATACGATGTAGTGATAGTCGGAGGCGGTCCGTCGGGGCTCAGCGCTGCCATAAAACTAGCACAACTATCAAAAGAAAATAATAAACCTCTAGAAATATGCTTGCTTGAAAAAGGATCTGAAATTGGAGCTCATATTCTTTCAGGTAATGTTTTTCAACCAACCGCACTTAATGAATTAATTCCAGACTGGAAGGATAAAAACTGCCCATTAAATGTTCCAGTTAAGAAAGATAAGTTAATGTTTTTATTTGAAAAATTTGGAATCTCTATTCCCTCCTTTGTCATGCCTCCAATGAACAATCATGGAAACTATGTAACTAGTTTGGGTAATCTTTGTCGATGGCTTGCAACTCAAGCTGAAGATCTTGGAATAGAAATATTTCCTGGATTTCCTGCAAGCGAGATTCTCTATGAAAATGATAAAGTTGTTGGTGTCAGAACAGGTGATATGGGAGTTGGACTAAATGGCGAAGAAAAACCTGGGTTCGAAGCAGGGATTGATATTAAAGCTAAGTACACAATATTTGGTGAGGGATGTAGAGGCCATCTTGGAAAACAACTTATCGCTAAGTTTGAATTAGATAAAGACAAAGATCCACAACATTATGGAATTGGTTTTAAAGAAGTATGGAAAGTTAAAGATGAGGTTCACGAAGAAGGATTAGTAATTCATACCAATGGTTGGCCTAGTGCTAAAAATACTCCCGCAGGCTCTTATTTATATCATGCTGATAATAATGAAGTATATCTTGGTTATGTGGTTCCTCTTGATTATGAAAACCCACATTTAAGTCCTTTTGACGAATTTCAAACTTGGAAAACTCATCCATCGATCAAACCATATTTAGAGGGTGGTGAAAGATTAACCTATGGTGCAAGAGCATTAATTAAGGGTGGAATTCAATCATTGCCTAGTATGGAATTCCCTGGTGGAGTATTGGTCGGTGATAATGCTGGGACACTTAACTTTTCAAAAATTAAAGGCTCTCATACCGCAATGAAATCTGGAATGCTCGCCGCAGAAGCAATTTTTAATAATCTTGAATCTGAAAATGCCCTCCACTTTGATGAAATGGTTGCAAATAGTTGGATACATACAGAGCTTTATAAATCTAGGAACTTTGGTCCAATGTTTCATAAATTTGGAGCGTTGATTGGAGCAGCTTTCAATGCTATTGATCAACTTATTTTTAGAGGTAATTTACCTTTTACCTTGCACCACACAACACCAGATTATGCTTGCTTGAAACCTGCAGCTGAGATGCCAGTGATAGAGTATCCAAAACCAGATGGAAAAATTAGCTTTGATAAATTAAGCAGTGTTTTTCTTTCTAATACCTATCATGAAGAAGATCAACCTTGTCATTTAACATTAAAAGATTCTTCTATTCCTATTCTACAAAATCTTCCAATGTATGCAGAGCCAGCTCAAAGATATTGCCCTGCCGGTGTTTATGAGGTTGTTGAAAAAGATTCAGGTCCAGAATTTGTGATTAATGGACAAAACTGTGTGCATTGCAAAACGTGCGATATTAAAGACCCATCACAGAATATAACCTGGGTCACACCTGAGGGAACTGGCGGCCCAAATTATCCAAATATGTAATGAACAATTTCAAATTAATTGCATTTATAGTTCTACTCGCTGGTTGTTCATCTGAATCCTCGCAAATTAAGTTTGAGTCGCTGCTTGATTCTGAGTGGTCTAAAATTGTTAATGACAACCCTGTTTATGCTTCAAGCATGGGTGATCTCAGTCGAAATACTGAATGGTCTGATACTTCAGTCGAAAATATTTACACAGAGCATCAACATCAATTAGGTGTCCTTAATCTATTAGATGGTCTAGATGCAAGTGATTTCACCGAAGATAATAAAGTGAATTACTTATTGTTCAAACAACAGTATGAGAATTCCATAGAATCTCATACCTATAAAACCTTTTTAATTCCATTTAGTCATAGAGGCGGCATTCAGCTGCAGCACGAAACTACTAGCATAGTACCCCTTAGAAATAAGCAACACTACTTAGATTGGATAGAAAGAATTTCAAAGATAGATGTATTAGTAGATGCGGCAATTGAAAAAGCAAAAATAGGTATAGCTGAGGAAATCGTCCCTCCGAGATTTCTCATGCAAAAAGTTTATAAGCAAATAGAGCTTCAAGCTTTTATAGAGCCAAAGGATAGCCCTTTTTATAGAGTCTTTCTTGAGATGGATAGATCTATTGATAGTCTAGAGACAGAAGAGATTCAGAAAAAAGCTCTTACTGTTATTAAATCAAATGTTATTCCAGCTTATATAAAACTTCATAGATTTTTTAAGGATGAGTATCTTCCAGCCTGCAGGACATCTATTGGTATTAAAGAAATTAAAAATGGTAAAGAATACTATGAATTTTTAGCAAGAAAATTTACAACCACAAATCTAACTCCTCAAGAGATACATGAAATTGGATTAACTGAAGTGGCAAGAATAAGAGATGAAATGGATGCCATTATTAAAGAGGTTAAATGGGATGGAACGTTTAAATCTTTTCTAGATGACTTACGTACCAATCCTAAGTTCTACTATGAGACTTCTGAAGAGCTTTTTGAGTCATATCTAGCAACCTCAAAAAGAATTGATCCAGAGCTAGTAAAACTTTTTAAAGTGCTGCCATCTATGCCATATGGTTTAAAACCCATTCCAATGGAAAGTGCACCCGATACAACAACAGCCTATTATCAGAGACCGGCTGCTGATGGATCTCGAGCAGGGTATTATTATGTCAATTTATACCGACCTGAAGTTAGACCAAAATATGAAATAGAAGTTTTAAGCGTTCATGAGGCAATGCCTGGTCATCATTTGCAGATAGCACTAGCAATGGAGTTAGATCTACCAAACTTTAGAAAATATGGAGGCATCACTGCCTTTGTTGAAGGTTGGGGGCTATACAGTGAAAGGCTTGGTTATGATCTTGGGTTATACAAGGATCCTTATTCCAAATTTGGGCAATTGACCTATGATATGTGGAGAGCAATTAGACTTGTTGTAGATACAGGAATGCACTACTTTGATTGGAGCAGACAAGATGCTATTAATTATTTTTTAGATAATTCTGCAAAAACCAAACAGGATGTTATGAATGAGGTAGACAGGTACATTAATTGGCCTGGACAAGCATTGGCATATAAAATTGGCCAATTAAAAATACTTGAACTTAGAGCAAAAGCTGAATCTCAATTAGGTGAAGATTTTGATATCAAAGACTTTCATCATGAAGTGCTAAAAAGAGGCGCCCTACCACTAGATATTCTAGAAGAATATATTAATCAGTGGATTGAGCAAGAATTAAATTAGTCTCTCATCTCACCCAATGCAAAGAAGCAATCGAAGCTTTGAAGAGTTAATAATTCTTTTGAATTATTGTCTTGCTTGAGAGCTATATCTATTAGTGAATAGTAGACAGAGCGAGAGATAAAGCCCTCTAAATTATTTCTTACATGAACAAAGGGAATATGCTCATCGCCTATTTTCTTAAGTTCTAGTTTATGATCTTTATCAAGGGGTATGGATAAATCTAAATTTGTTTTTAGGATAATATTTTTATTATCTGAATCAACCTCATAATCAATTATCTTGTAAGGAGCTAAATCTACTTTTACAGGTACTTTTTCAACAGGTGTAACCAAATAATATTTACCATCTTCGAGTTTTAAAATTCTTGAAAATAAAATCTTTAATTTATCCCTGCCAATAATCGAACCTTGATAAAACCAATTGCCCTCCCTATCAATTTTCATCTCTACACCCTCACACAAATCTGGATCCCAAAGATGCACAGGAGGATATTTCTCCTCAATTGAGTTAACAGAGTTCAATAAATCAGCGAAGTCCATATAAAGCTTGAAGCAAAATAAATAATCCTAATCCAGCAATAAATGCTGAAGAAGCAAATTGGATATTATCAGAATGCTTATTAAAAATATCACCCATTGAATGATGAGTTAATGCATAGCTGACGAAGGAAAACCATGCCGCAGTAGTTAGTGGAAAATAGAATAAATAGATTAAAGACATCAATGTATTTGAATCAAGATTTATAAAAGAGAACAAGGAAACAGTAAACAGAAATGCTTTCACATTTAATAAATTAGTTACCAAGCCAATAACAAAAGGATTTTTGAATAAGACCTTTGACTCATCTGGCTTAGATGACTTTTTTGAAATAAAAAAGCTGAGTCCAAGATATAGCAAATAAAATGCCCCAATGCATTTAATAAAAAATTTAGCTTCCTCAGAGCTATAAATCAATAATGAGATTCCAGAAATGGCAAAAAAACAGTGAATAAATATACCAAAACCAATGCCTAGGGCGGTAAGAATTCCCTGAGCTCTGCCTTTAACTAATGATTGATGAAAAATAATGGCAGTATCTGGACCAGGTGACATTACAGCTAACAAATGAGCTAAGGCTGCTGAAAAAAACATCATGATGAAATAATCTCAGGCTCTATTTCTAATTTTATTTTAAATTTTTTAAATATCTTTGATTTAATTTGATTGAGAACAGAGATAACCTCATCAAATGAAGCTTCACCATTGTTAATAAGTACAAGAGAATGATTCTCATATAAACGTAAAGTATCAGGAATGTTTAATTCAGGCTCAATTAATTCTATGAGTCTGGCTGAGCTGAGTTTGGTGTATCCATCCACCTGATCCCACCTATGACCAGCTAAGAATTCATTATCTAAATCTTGAGATCTCACTATGGGATTTTTAAAGATACTTCCAACATTAGGCTCTATCTTAGGATCAGGCAATTTAGAATTTCGAATATTTTTTACTGAATCAGAAAGCATTCTTGGAGTTAAAGAAGTAACATCTATTGAGTGATCATTTAAAAATTTATTTAATGATGGGTAGCTTAGGTTGGGTGAGAAAGATTTATCAAATACAAAATTAATTTTCAAAATAACAAAATCTTTTAATTTAAATATTGACTCCCTATATTTGAACTGACATTGATGATTATTCAAGGTTTCAAGTTTTTTTGTGGTTAAATTAAAACATTCAACACTATCAATAAAAGAGCTAATTTCAACCCCATAAGCGCCAATATTTTGCACAGGTGCAGCCCCAACCGATCCTGGAATATGGGTCAGATTTTCTATGCCATAAAGTTTATTAATTAAACAATATTCAATTAGGTCAGCCCAATCAACACCAGCGCCGACTGAAATACAATCATCACGAATTTCTATGCCTTTCAAGTGAACCGCAATAACAGTTCCATTAAAATAATCACCTAAGATCACATTGGTACCAGCACCAAGTATTAATATTTCTTCGTCTCCTAGCTTTTCTAGTAAAGACAAATCATCAAGTGTATTGATGTTAATTAGGTTTTTTGCATTTGCCTGTAGACCCAAAGAATTAGATAGCATCATCAATCATTCTTCTTAGCAAAGATTATTGCTGCTTCTAAGTCTTCTGGAGTATCAATGCCTATTGGCGCTTCGCATTTAAATTCTTTAACAAAAATATTGAAACCATTATCTAAAAAACGTAATTGCTCTAATTTTTCTGACTGCTCATTTGCAGTTGGTTTTAATGTGCTTAAATGCTGAAGAGTTTCATTGGTATAAGCATAGATGCCTAAATGCTTTAGATAATTTTTATACTCTGCAGTAAATGAGTTAGGGATTATGGCGCGTGAAAAATACATGGCTTTTTTTGAGAGTGATCTGACAACTTTCACTTCATGAGGGCTACTGAAATCCATTGAATCTGAGAACTTAATACAAGCAGTGGATATCGGCGTATCAGTGCTTAGCATCAGGGGTAATTGATTGATAATTTGCACAGGCATAAAAGGTTCATCACCTTGAAGATTTAGAATTGGAATCTCTGGAGATAAATCGAGTATTTTTGCAGCTTCAGCAACTCTATCCATGCCAGAGATATGATTCGATGAAGTCATTACAACATTTGCACCATGTGACTCACAATGATCCTTAATCTCATCACTGTCAGTTGCAATATATACATTAGAAGCATTAGACGAATTAGCCAAATCTATAATCCTAGAAATTACTGAGCGGCCGTTGATCATGGCCAATGGTTTGTTGGGCAAACGAGTTGAACCAGATCTAGCTGGAACAATAATAACGAAAGAATTAGTCATTAAGAGAAAAAATTCTATCCTCTAACATCCTGGGTATGTCATCCTCTATTGGATAGCCAATGTTACATTTATCACACTCAAGATGCTCTCCCATATCAATCAATTTTGATTTGCATCTTATGCATCCCATAATATTTAGAATATCCTTATCTATCATTTAATTTCTCCTCGAGCTTATCAATGAATTGGGATTCTATTTTAGACTCAATGCTAAGATACCAAATCTTTGAATTTTTAAAATGTTTACATTTTGCTGCATCTTTTTCGGTCATTAATATGGGTAAATGATCAAGGTAATATAAGTCCCTTTTATTATATTTATGATGATCAGGAAATGGGTTTTTATCGAACTCAAAACCCAGCCTTAACAATAAATCAAAAAACCTATTCGGATTTCCCACTCCTGCAATCGCATGAACTTGATTGTGCATAGGCCATTTATCAACTGAATATTCTTTACCTGAATTTAAGTGAATGAACTTAGCTGGACTGAGGGTCATTAAAATTTCATCTCCTTCTGTTGGGCCACCATTGTTAACAATAAAATCAACTTCAGACAATCTCGACTTAGGTTCCCTAAGAGGACCTGCAGGGAAAGCCAAGCCATTGCCCAGCCTTCTAGCTCCATCAATTACCGCAATTTCAATATCCCTACCCATTGCGTAATGTTGTAAGCCATCATCAGAAATAACCACATCTACATCATGTTTTTCTTGCAGTTTTCTTGCTGCCCTTGATCTATTTTTATCAATAAAAAATGGTATGTTTAATTTAGCTAAAATTTGAGCTTCATCTCCCGTTTGCTTATATGTAGTTTCAGAGGTTACCTCAAGCGTCCCAGAATACTTGCCACCATATCCTCTGCTTACTAGTCCAGGTTTAAAACCGCGTTTTGCTAGTTCACTTGCAATGAATTTAACCAAAGGTGTTTTACCAGTTCCGCCCATAGAAATATTACCGACAACAATAATAGGTTTGGAAGAGTTCCAAACTTTTTTAGGGTTATTGATATAAGAATTTCTTCGCGCCTTAACCAATGAAGAAAATAAAAAAGTAAGAGGTGCCAAAATATATAGCCAAAAACTTTTGTTATACCAAGCATCAATTAGATAGCCTTGCTGGGTTGGCTCTTCGGTAAATGTTGGAAGGAATTCCTGGCTAACAGCTTTCCTTGATGACTTTTTAGAATCGCCAGAATCATTAAATTTATTTTGATATAAGCTCTTATAAATACCCTCTTGCCCTAATAACTCGTCATGGGTTCCAGACTCAGCAACCGAACCATTGTCTAAAACTAAAATTTTGTCTGCATTTTCAATAGTTGAAAGTCTATGAGCAATAACAATGGTTGTTCTATTATTTATTAATTGCTCTATTGCTTCCTGAACAATTAACTCAGATTCATTATCTAACGCTGAAGTAGCCTCATCTAAAATAATAATTGGTGAATCTTTATAGAAAGCTCTAGCTATTGCTAATCTTTGTCGTTGCCCACCAGATAGCAAGACGCCATCATCACCTATTTCAGATTTAAAGCCTTCTGGTAGCCTTGAAATAAAGTCATTACAGCCAGATATTTTAGCTGCTTCTTTTAATTTTGCTTGATCGATATCGCTATCACCATATGCAATATTTTTTTCAATGGTGTCATTAAATAATGTTGGAGATTGATTGACTATTGAAATGGATTTTCGAAGATGAGAGAGTTGGTAATCCAATATACTGACATCGTCAACTGAGATTTCTCCTGTAAAATCAGAATAAAATCTTGAAATTAAATTAGCAATGGTCGATTTACCTGAGCCAGATTTACCAACAATGGCAACTGTTTCATTTTTAGTAATTGAAAAATTTAAATTAGTAAGGACAGGTTCTTTTGAGTTATATGCGAAAGACACATCGGAAAACTTAATATTGCCTAAAATTTCTGAGTCTAATTCGCCTATATCTTCTTCTTCTTTTGTATCTAATTGATCAAAAATTTCTACAGCTGCCGCTAAGCCTTTTTGAATAACAGCGTTAATATTTGAAAGTTGCCTGATTGGTTTTGCCATTAATCCAGCTGCAGTTATAAAAGCAACAAAGTCCTCTGCACTTAGCTCTATACCAAGCTGTGAGCCTAATGCAAAATAGGCAACAATAGATAATGAAACTGAAACCAATAACTGAATAATTGGGGTTGCCAAATTGCTGGTTGCTTCAAGTTTTAAATTTTGATTTTTATTTGATGCATTGGCGGCAAAGAATCTATCTTTTTCATATTTTTCAGCATTAAATGACTTAATTTCCAAATTTCCATCAACTGCTTCAGAAGCAAGATGGGTTACATCTCCCATAGCTGTTTGAATTGTTTTGGCTAACTTTCTTAACCTTCTACCAGCTACATATACAATTAGTGCTATAAATGGAGTGGTGATTAATAAGAGCAGAGTTAACTTCCAGTTCAAAGTAAGCATATAAGCTAGCAATCCTAAAAGAAGAAACCCCTCTCTTACGAGAGTTTTAATAGCATTTGAAGCAGCGCCTGAAACTTGGGTGGTGGTAAAAGTGATTCTATTAATCAGTTGGCCTGATTGATTTTGATCAAAGAAATTCTTAGGAAGGTTAATAAGTTTTGAGAATAATTCAGATCTCAGGTCATGAACAATACCGAATCCTACTCTTGACATAAAATAATTCCCAATAAAGAAACCAGCGCCCCTTCCCATTGCAATAAATATTAATGCTAGGACAAGATATATGCTGAAATCATCTTGATCAGAATTGATATATTCAATAATTCTTCTAATCCACTCAACTGCAGCAATGTCTGCGGATGCAAAAAGAATGAAACCAAAGATACTTAGAATAAATGAAAATTTAAATCTGAAGGTATACGAAAATAGTCTCTTTAACGGATTCATAACTAATCAGTATAAGTTTTAATCTGTATGTTTTGAAATCCCAGCTGTTGAAGACCATCCATTAGGGTTATGACCCATTCATGATAGGCCTTGCTCTCTATAGACAAGATCACAACCTCTGATCTAGAAAATGTTGCAGCAACTCCAGCCATCAATTTATCAATCTCTGTCATAGAGAATTCTTGATTATTAATTATCAACACTCCGGATTCTAATAAAATAATATTTTGAGAGTTATTAGATAGTGCGGATGCAAAAGATTCAGATTTAGGAAGATCTAGAGTTAAATATTGATTGGTTTCTATTTTGGAGGTAACAACAAAAAAAATCACAAGCAGAAAAACAATATCAATCAGTGGTGTAATTTCAATCGAAATAGCTCTTTCTTTATTATTATAAAATTTCATTTTTTATATAGAAAATCTAAAAAAATCGACGTATTAGCTTGTAAAACTGACATCAAAATTACTGTTTTTTGCTCAAAATATCTATAAAAAACTATAGCTGGCACTGCAATGATTAATCCAAAAGCAGTTGTGATTAAGGCTTCTGAAATTCCCGCTGCAAGTAAATCGGTATTTGCAGAGCCATTGACATCAATGTTGCTAAAAACAGTAATCATTCCAACAACAGTTCCTAAAAGCCCAAGTAAGGGACTAATGCTAGCTATTGTGCTTAGCATGGATAAATTTCGTTCAAGGAGTAATTTAATTTCTGATGCTTTTTCTTCAGCCTTTGTCTCCACAAATTCTCTTGAATGCAATCGATATTGATAGCAATGTTGGAGCAAATCACCTAGTTGTGATGTAGCTGCAATTTCTTGTTGATTTTGAGTGTGAAAAGAGTCTTTCTTGATTAAATTTTGTGCTTGCCTCAACAATCCTTTTGGAGCAACTAATCTCCTCTGCAAAAACCAAAGTCTCTCAAGTACTATTGAGATGAGCAATATAGAACAAACAAGCAAAGGCCAGATGAACCATCCACCAGATATTAATAAATTATTCATTTTACGTTGACTTCAAGTCTCCATTCTCAATACGAAACACCGTATCAAGTTTACCAGCATAATTTAAATCATGAGTTGCAACTACAATACCTATATTATGATTTTGAGCTAATTTAATAGTTAAGTTTTGAATCACCTCAGCATTTTCTTGATCTAGGTTGCCTGTTGGCTCGTCCATCAATACAAACTTCGGTTCGTGAACAACAGCTCTTGCAATAGCAACACGTTGTCGCTCACCTCCTGAAAGCATATATGGGTACTTATCTTGCAATGAAGCAATTCCAAGCTCGTCAAGAATCCGAATAATTTGTTGTGAATTCTCATTAACGTTTTTGTTATTAGCAATCTTAAAAACTAAATTACAGTTCTCAAATACTGTTAAATCATCTAATAAATAATGGAATTGATATGCATAACCGAATAAATCACCCCTCATTAAATTAAAATTTTTAGCATTATTGGATGATAGATTGATGTCGTTAAATAAAATATTGCCATGATCAGGCGTTTCCAATCCAGCAAGAATTTGCAAAAGGGTTGTTTTGCCACTTCCAGAAGAGCCAATCACACCAATTAAATCGCCCTCAGAGATGGAAATTGAGATGTTTGATAAAACCTCAGTTTGATGATCTCCTGACTGATAACTTTTAACAATATTTGATGCTGTTAACTTATTCATGGCGCAAAATGGTTACAGGTTTCAACTTAGCTGCTCTAGCTGCTGGAAAATATGAAAATATTAAACTCATTGCAAGGACAGAAAGGCATATATATATAAGTTGAGTTAATCTAAATTCATATGGAAAATAATTTATAAAGTAACTATCCATCAAGCTTCTGTTACTAAAATTTTCAATAATATTGATAAGTTGATCTATGTTAGGAGTTACTAGAATTCCTATTAATAAACCAATAAAAGTCCCTAAAAATCCAATAATTAAACCAAGGTTTAAAAAAATAAATGTAAGTTGAAGCTTTGAACAACCCATAGTCTTTAAAATAGCAATTTCTTTTTCCTTGGTTTTAACTGTCATAACTATGGTAGAAAGGATGTTAAAGGCGGCCACTGTGATAATTAAAAATAACATAAGGCTAATTAATCTTTTTTCTAATTTAATAGCTTGAAATAATGTTCCATGGGTCTGTTGCCAAGAAGTAAAATAATAATGATCTTCGTTAAAAAATGGTTGAGCCAGCAAATTAAAACCGATTGAATTAGCCTTAAATAAATCATTCGTTTTAACCCTGATACCTTCTGTAGCATTTTTTGGAAGGTTCAAAATATTAGCTGCTAGATCATGATGAATTAAAACAAGTGATTGATCTAATTCAGCTTTGAGTTCAAATATACCAACAATATCTAAAGATATAGTTCTTGGAAAAGTGCCTAAAATTGAAGAGCGCAAGTTGGTAGTTGTGATATTAACCTTATCGCCAACTTCTACCCCTAAGTACCTAGCTAACCAAGAACCTATAACCACTCCTTTTTTTGAAGACAGATTATCAAGCGATCCACTAGCCATATATTGTGGAAGAATAGACATAGAATCCTCTAGTTGAGGTTTAATTCCTGTAACAAAAACACCTCTTGATCTATTTTTAGCACTCATTAACCCCTGAGTTTCAATGTAAGGACTCGCGTTAATTACATCATCTGCAATGGTTAATTGAGAAATTATTTCATCATAATTATTCAAGGTTTCATTTGAGCGAATTATTAATTGAGGAACTACACCTAAAACTCTGGTTTGCAATTCTTTCTCAAAACCATTCATAACGGATAAGACAATAACTAAAGCGGCAACACCGAGTGAAAGACCTGCAATAGCCATCAAAGAAGTGAAGGATGCAAATGCACCCTTCTTTGAACGGAAATACTTGTAGCCCAAGTAAATAGGCAATGAGCTCATGACACTTAGGTTATCTGCTTGAGAACCTTTTCAATATCGCCCTTATATGGGGGACGGATTGCAGATAATAACTTATCGAATCTCGATCCTATTTGCTTGTAAACAGCTTTTGCATTACTAAAAGTCTTGAAGCCTTCTTCACCATGATAGCTACCTATTCCAGATGGTCCCACACCACCAAAAGGCAGATCTTCTTGCTGAATGTGCCCTAATACATCGTTAACTGTGACGCCGCCCGATGAGGTTCTTGTAAGAACGTGGTCTTCTTCATTTTTATTAGATCCAAAATAATATAAACCCAATGGCTTATCATTTTTATTTACATATGAAATAGTTTCATCAATCTCGGTGAATTCTTTTATAGGCAATAAAGGACCAAAGATTTCTTCTTTCATAATTTCCATATCATCAGTTGGATTCATGACAAGCGTGGGAGGGATTTTAAATGCTTCTTGTTGCGAAAAGTCCTCATTGGCTGGGTTGATCTCATCAATCTGCGCACCTTTTTCTTTTGCATCATTTAACAAACCCTGTAATCGATCAAAATGTTTTTGATTAACAATAGATGTGTAGTCATCGTTATGCTTTAAATCAGGATAAAAATCCGCTACAGCATCTTTCATACCAGAAACAAGCTCATCTTTTTTATCTGAATGAACCATCACATAATCTGGAGCTAAACATATTTGACCAGCGTTCATTGTTTTGCCCAGCATTATTCTTTTAGCTGCTATAACACTATCAGCAGTGTTACTTACAATAACGGGAGATTTGCCACCAAGCTCTAAAGTTACTGGAACTAAATTTTCTGAAGCTGCTTTCATAATATGTTTTGCAACAGCGCCGCTGCCTGTATACAAAAGATGATCAAATTTTTGTTGAGTGAATGTCGCGCCAACATCTGGCCCACCAAGAATGGTTGCAAATTCCTCTTCATCAAAAGCAGCATCACATAACTCTTTCATTAAATTTGCTGATTGCTCAGTATATTCACTGGGCTTATGCATAATTTGATTACCAGCTGCAAATATTGAGGCGGCAGGAGAAAATGTTAAAAACATAGGAAAATTCCATGGAGATATCATTCCCACGGTTCCAAGAGGCTCATAATCAACATAGGCTTTGGCGCCTAAAAGGCCCAATGGGAAATTCGCCTTTCTCTTTGATCCTGTCATCCATTTTTTTAGATTTTTCTTTGCATACTCAATGCTTGGGACGATTGTGTAAACATCGGTAGCCATGGATTGATTTTTAGACCTTACTCCAAAATCTTCATTTAGCGCATCTACTATTTTGTATCGATTTTCCATAACCAAAGATTTCATTCGATCTAATCTATCAATACGTAGGTCGTATGATGGCGGGCCATTTTTTATAAAGTATGCTTTTTGTTTTTCAAGAATATTTTGCATTTGCTGATGTTCCATTTTTACTCCTTATTTTAAAAACAGTTTATTAGTCTAACAGTTAAAGAAAACTCTAAGTCAAGTAATTATCATTAAGTTGATCTTTTCTGTTTATCTGAATCATTCGTCTTTTTAATCATACTTCTAATATCAGCCCAATCTTCTTCTGACATCTTAGAAAGTTGCGAGAAAGTTCCCCCGCCTGATAAATACTGAGCGCCATCAAGCGCAATTGTTTGCCCTGTTAAATACTCACATCCATCAGCCATTAAGAAAGTTGCTAAATTTTGTAATTCGCTCATTTCACCCACCCTTCCCATTGGGATGGTACTCATGGAGCTAGACTCATCATCTAAAGCTCCCTTAGGGCTAAGTCTTGCCCAAGCACCTTCAGTCGGAAATGGTCCTGGCGCGATTGCATTTATTCTTATTCCATGAGGTCCCCACTCTACTGCAAGTGATTTTGTCATGGTATTAAGGGCAGATTTTGACATTGCAGAAGGAACAACGAAGGGAGAGCCCGTCCAAACCCAAGTTGCAAGTATAGAAATAATTGACCCTTTGATATTTTGCTCAAGCCATTTTTTTCCTACCGCATTGGTTACATAAAATGTGCCATGAAAAACAATATTGGCAATAGCATCAAAGCCTCTAGCTGATAAATCTTTTGTAGGAGAAATAAAGTTACCTGCAGCATTATTAACCAAGCCATGAAGTGGGCCTTCTTGAAAAATGGATTCAATAAAATCCTCAACATCTTGCGGTGAACGAATGTCTAAGGGTTGATAGCGAACATCCGCTCCATACTTGTCCTTAAATTCTTTAGCTGTATCAGCTAATACACTTTCTCTTCTTCCGCAGATAACTACATCAGCTCCATGCTGAACGTAATGCTCAGACATCTCTTTGCCCAAGCCAGTCCCTCCGCCAGTAACCAATATTTTCTTTCCTTTTAAAACATCCTCTTTAAACATTTTGATCCTTATTTTGAATTTGTAATATCTATAATAGCTTGAACCCACGCATCTGAAAAATTTAATGATGGAACATAATCTAGCGTTTGACCGCCAGCCTCGATAAAAAGTTCTTGATATTCATCACCGATCTCTATGACTGTTTCAAGACAGTCAGCTGTAAATGCAGGAGAGAAAACAAGAACTTTCTTGTTCCCTTGAGCTGGCAGGCTTTTTAAAACATCATCAGAAAAAGGCTCTAGCCAATTATTCGTTAGGCGTGATTGAAAGGTAACCTCATACTCATCTCTTGTGAGTGATAATTTATCTGCTATAAGTTTTGAGGTTTCATAAACAGTAGCTTTATAGCAATACTTATTTTCTTCATTGATTTCGTGCTCACAATTCTTGCCATCACATTGATTATCCAGATAAACCTTATCTACTTGAGAATTAGGTAAACCATGATAGCTAAATATGACTTTGTCATAATCCGAAAGATTAAAACCTTTTGCTGCATCAACCCATGCATCTATAAACGATGGGTGATCATAATATTGTGATATAAACTTAAATGAAGGAATCACCCATTCCTTTGAAAGTCTTTTAGTTACTTCCTCATAGACGCTTCCAGAAGTTGCAGAGGCATAATGAGGGAATAGAGGCAAAATAATTAATTCAGATGGGTTTGATTGCTTAATTTCATCAAGAGCTTGTTGGATGCTTGGCGACTGATATCGCATAGCATAATAAATATTAAATTTATCTTGTTGCTGATTTAATTTTTTTGTTAATTCTTCAGTATTTTTAAGTAATGGAGAAACTCCACCTGAAAGATCCCATAATTTTTTGTAGATCTTACTTGAACTAAATGACCTGAAAGGACAGATGATTAAAGTTACCAGCAAAAATCTTAATACATATGGAACATCAATAACTCTAGCATCCATTAAAAATTCTCTTAAATACTTAAAAACATCTAAGTATGAAGGTGAATCTGGAGTTCCTAGATTAATTAGTAATAACGCTGGCTTGTTCATGATCTCTTAATAATGGATGCCCTATTATAAATAATAAGGAAATAAAGCACAGAGAAGCGCTAAAAAAATATAGATAGTCTGGTCCAAGCTGATAGATAGGCATTGCCACTATCGGTGTCAAAACATGCCCTATTGGCATAACAGAACCTAAGTATCCAGCAGCTTTGCCTTGATTATCTGGAGTTTGGGCTAAAGATAAAGAGGAAGCATTTGCAGGTCTAAACATACCGCTGCCAAAGCCATTAATCATCATAGCTAAATAAAATACAGCAATCGATGATGATAAAGCTGCCATAATATATGAAATTGTAATTAAAAAAGTGCCGTATATTAGTAACTTATTATTAGCTATGGGTTTTAGATCGGTAAAAATATATTGACTAACAACCGTTGATATAGATAACACAACGAAAGTTAAGCTAATAACCAATGGCAAATCTTTTTCATCCGAAAATACATCAGTTATAAAGAACCCTATGGATTGCAGTAAAGATGCTTGGCAAAGCGATGACAATGCAGCAATAAATAAAAATGGCCATACAGACTTATCTTTATATGATAATTTTGTAATCACCTTTTCAACTTTTTCTTTAGGAATAATGTGTTTTGGAAAGCTAATATAAATACCTATGGATGCAATAAAACCGCAGCAAGCAAAAACATAAAAAGGCAAGCTCTTTGAATATAGAAATAAAAAACCTCCCAGCATTGGTCCCATAATTGTTCCAATTAAAAAACTAGATTCAAGTCTTGCAAATTTTTTTGTTCGCTTTGATCTATCTGATATATCTGCCATGTAAGCAAAAGCAGCAGGTCTTGTTGCCGAGCCAATTAAGCCATTAATCAATCGACCCAATATTAGTAGAGGCAAAAGATAGACCAGATCTAAAATCTTCTGTTCAACAAGAAATAAAGGGGTGATTAACGCAATAATTGAAACTGAGTAACCTACAAGACCTATAACTGCTATGTTACGTCGTCCATACTTATCAGAAGCCCTGCCCCATGACGCGCTAGTTATAGCCCAAGCAACTGCAGAGATTGAAAAGATTGTTGATGTTTCGATGACAGATAAACCTAAGTCTCTTGCTAATGGAGGCACCAAAACAAAAGCAAAAGATTGACCCAGTCCTACTGCAAATAAACCAAATTTTAACCAAGCTGTGGGGTTAGACAATTTTTGAGATGCCTACAAGCTCACGTAATTTACCCACAAGCTCTTGAGCTTGAGGTTGAACTTTCCGAGCTCCGTCAGAAAATAAATCATTTAATAGATCCGGTTGTTCTTGTAATGCGTGATATTTTTCTCTTATAGGGACTAATTCATTATTGATAGCAGTGAATAAATCTTTCTTAACATCTCCCCAGCCAATTCCATCTTTATATGATAGCTTCATATTATTGATCTCCTCAGCATTTGCGAACAAAGAATATAGTTGAAAAAGAGTACAGCTCTTATGATCTTTGGGTTCGCCTGGTTCTAATGAGTTTGTAATAATCTTTGCAATAGATTTTTGCAAAGCTTTCTCTGTTGATAAAAAGGGAATGATGTTGTTATATGACTTACTCATTTTTCTACCATCAGTTCCTGGTACTGATATTTCACTTTGTATAATTGCCTCAGGAAGCGTTAGTACGTTTGAGTAAGTGTGATTAAATTTACCTGCAATATCTCGAGTCATCTCCATGTGTTGAGCTTGATCTGGGCCAACAGGAACATGAGTTGCATTAAAAATTAATATGTCAGCAGCCATCAAAACTGGATATGAAAAAAGACCCATATTTATAGCCTTGTCCTCATCGCCACCAGATTCTGTGTTTTCAGCAACAATAGCTTTATAGGCATGGGCTCGATTCAACAAGCCCTTAGCTGCGCTGCAATTTAATATCCAAGTTAGTTCATGCACTTCAGGAATATCAGATTGTCTATAAAAATGAGACTGATCTGGGTTCAAGCCAGATGATAGCCATGCTAATGCAACATTTTTAACACTTGCTTCAATTTCTTTGGGATCTGTTTGTTTTATTAATGCATGATAGTCCGCAAGAAAAAAATATGAGTCATTATCAGGAGCAACCAATTCAAGCGCGGGTTTGATGGCGCCTAAATAATTTCCAATGTGAGGAGTACCAGTTGTTGTAATTCCTGTTAAAATTCTTTTTCTCATTTAGAGATAATTATAAACATCAAAAGAAACTATTGTGGAAACTCATAAAATTTTATTTGAATCACTAGACAAAGCTGAAAAGCATTTTGAAGCTGGAGAAATTCGTTTGGCTCAAAAACTTGTGAATGAAGTCTCAAGAACTATGAAAGCTGAGGGCAAGGTATCAAATAAACTTAGACATAGATTTAACTTTATGTCTGCTCAGTCTAGATACTTTAATGACATTTCATCTTTTGCAACAAACCCAAAAAGAAATGAAATTATTAAAGAAATTGAAGCCTTAATAGCTCAACCCCATGAGAATCCAAAAAAACAAGCAAATGAAATTCATGGACTTCAAACGAAGTGGCAGTTACTAGACCAAACATCCAAGCCTGCTGGACGAGAACAGTGGATCACTTTTAAGAAGCTAACAGACAAAGCTTGGGAGCCTTGTGCTCAATATTATGAGGAATTAAAAAATATAAAAATCTCTAATGCTCAGGAAAGAGAAAAGATAATTCAAACACTCATTCAATATAGCAATGATAATTCCGATAAATGGCCGGGATTAATTGAGATGAGTAAATTTCTAAGCAAAACTTTCCAAACATGGCAAAGCTATGCTCCAGTTCTTGATGAGGATTTTTCAAAACTCAAGACCGCTTATCAGGATGCAAGAAAACCTATTAATAATGCAATTAAAGATCAGGAGAATAAAAACCATAAAATCAAGGAATCATTGATTGAAAAAGTTAAATTAATCAATGATGAAGATACTCAAGCTTGTATTCAAAAATTTAAAAAAATTAAACGTGATTATCAAGATGCTGGGCCTGCTGGCAAAAAAAATGAGCCCATATTATGGAAAAAATTAAATGAAGCTGCTGATCGATTTTTTGAAGCTGATAAAGCAATACTAAACAATGAACTTGATGTGATCAAAGGTCTAACCGCTGAACTTCAATCAGAAAACTGTTCGATTAAAGATATTAAAAACAGTGTTTCTGAGCTTAATAAAACTAGAAAATCTCCTGAGTTTAGCAATCTTCAAAAAGCTATCAAAGCCTATGAAAATAAAAAAATTGATAAAATTAATGCAGATAAGATTAAGGTCTACCAAGACTTAATAACCCTTCTGGAGACAGCAGATGAAAATCATTTGTCTATTCATAATGAGATATTTAAATCTTTAAAAAAACCACTTTATACTGGCAACAAAGATAAGCTTCAAGAATGCACAGTCAAACTTGAGTTAATAGCAAAAATAGAGCCACCTGATACTGATAAGATAATTAAGCAAAAATTAGCACTACAAATGCTTCAAGAAAAATTCTCTGGTACAAAAAATACAAATGATGAGATTAAAGATTTGCTGATAGCATTTATCAATAACTTAAAATCAAAAAAAATTAGTGCTGCTGAAACCAAACTTTGGAAAAGAATTTGTGAGGCAATACAGAAGTTAGCTAACCAGCTTCCTTAGATTTTATTGCATTCATCCATCTATCAGATCTAAATCTAGCAACATACAAAAATCCCTTTACAATGTAATCTGCAACCAGTGTTGAAAATATAATTTCAATCCTTGCGTCAAGCAAAAAGAAAATTACTGCAAGAAAAACCCTAATAAAGAGCAAACACGTCAAGGTAATAGCTAGTGGGGTTTTAGTATCCCCAGCACCTCTTAAAGCTCCACCAAGAGAGAATTCAATGGCCATCAATGGTTGCATTGATCCAAGCAACCAAATAAAAATTACAGTTAAACGAACTACTTCATCATTATCAATCATGTATCTAGCTAAAGGTTCAGCAAACACAGTTATAAGGACGCCAAAAAATGTCATCGAAATAATTGATAATCTCATGGCACCCCAACCGGCTCGTTTTGCCTGATCTTTGTTCTGAGCTCCCAAATGCTGCCCAACGAGGGTAGCTCCAGCAATTGAGAAACCAAATCCAATTACAAATGAAAAGGACAATATTTGAACTCCTATTCCATAAGCTGCATAAGCTTCAGTTCCATAATAAGCAACCAATATAAGAAACGCTGTGATACCAATTTGAAAAATTACCTGCTCAAGCGCTGCGGGTAATCCAACCTGAAATATTTCTTTAACCCTAATTGTGTCGAAGCTAAATATAGAAAAATAACGAACAGGCAATTGATTTGATAACCAAAATACAATTAGTAATGATGCGCCTATAACAAAAGATACACCATTTCCAAAAGCTGCACCCACAACTCCATACTGAGGGAATCCTAGCCAACCATTAACAAAAACTAACATAAAAAATATTGCGAATAAATTCATGATTAAGCCAATGACTAATGGAGTCTTTACATCACCAACTGCCCTAAGAGCTGTGATTAAGCCCATTCCACAACCAAAGGCAATATAGAAAGGAGATATAGCTTTTAGGTACTTAATAGATAGTATAAGAGCTTGATCTTTAAGCCCAAAAAATCTTACTAGCGGCTCTGCAAATTGCCAAACACAGACAGCAGATATTAATGATAATACTAGAACCAATTGCACAGTTCTGGTAAAAAAAACTCCAGCCTCTAATCGATCATTAGCTCCCCAATTTCTAGCTATAAGTGCGGTCGAACCAGCTAAGACTCCTGTAAGTACAGCTTGCAAAATAAATGTAACTCTTTGGCCTGTTACAGCTGCAGCAATGGCATCAGGTCCCAGGTTGCCAACAACTTTTATCGCAACAATTGAACTTGTTGCATAAAATAAATTGGTAATGATGGAAGGCCAAGCAAGAGTCCATACGCCCATTGAGCCCCTTGGGATTTTTGCTCCCTCATCTAATACTTCCAAATATTAAGACTCCTGAATTGAGCCGAGATAGATAACTCCAAATATCAAAGTCATTGAGAAAGCTACAAAAGGAGAATCATTTGATTTAAATATTTTATTTCTATACACAACACATTCAACTAAATGAGCAACAAGTAGCAAATAAAAAATTCCAGATGCTATATAAAAAATCCATCCATTAAATGGTTCAAATAAATTTACAATCCCAAATGCCCAAAGAATTAAAGTTATTACATGAGGAGCTTTCACTGGAGTCTCTGAAGTTGTGTTGAATACATTCTATCAATCATTTTTTCAATAAATGGTTGGATGTGAGCATATGACTCGTTATCTTTTATCGCATACCATTGATGCAAATAAAACAAAGATCCAAAAAGAAAGTTACGATACTCCTCTGGATTTCCGTGAATCATCGAACCATCAGCTTGGCCTTTTTTAAACCAATTTGTCCACATTTTATATTGATTGGCCTCATTGGCTTTTATAGCATCGTATTTTGCAAATTCAGATAATGATTTTGGTAATGACATCAGTAGCGTTAATCCATTTATAGTCATTGCTTTATTTGTATAAGTTTTTATCTTCATCAGATGGTTGTCATCTATTTTATTGATAGATTCAATTAATTTATCAAGCTTAGTCTGGATAGAAAGGATTACTTCCAGAAATAAATCACCCTTGCTACTAAAATAGTAATAAATAGATTTATCAGTTAAATCTAAAGATTTGGTGATTTGCTCAAGCTTGGTGTTGTGATACCCATGTTGAGAAAAAATAGAAATAGCAGAATCAAGAATTAAATCTTTTTTCTTTGTTCGTTTGGGCGTATTTTTGGTATTTAAATCCATAGCATAATTATACATTAGCTGAACATTATCTAAGCTCTAGCTGGGAAATAATGTACTCATGTCTTTTTCGATTAATCTTGTATAGTGAAAAAATGCCAAAGGGAATAATCATCAAAACAGCTACCAAGGGACCCTGAACCATAGCCAAGCTAAATATCTGATCTGCATTAGGGGACACTTCCGAACCTTGAGGAAAACTAATAAGCTCAAGAGCAATACCAGCAACTAAAATTCCAAATCCTGTATTTAATTTACCTATTAATGAGCTTGAAGCAAACATTAAGCCTTGCTGACCAATTTTGCTATCTAACTCAACCTCATCGCTTATATCACCTAGCATAGATTCTCTGATGATTGCGCTTGATGATAAACAAGTATTCGCAATATATATAAAAGGAACAAGAGAATAAAATAGATTCCAAGAACCAGGCTGTGGAAGCATGCCATTGATGAATAGAATAATTGGTATTGGAGGTACCAATGCTGCAAAAGCAATAGCAAACAAAAGAATAGCCCTTTTTTCAATGTATAAAACTAATCTTGGAACTAATATAAAAGCTGTGAATGTGGAGAGAACATAGATACCTAAAAATGAAGCGATCATGATAGATTTAAATTCCCAAAAATAAGTATTCATATATATTTGAAGAGAGCTGTTCAAACCCCAGCTAATAGCAATAAATAAATAACCAAAGAAAAAAATTAAAAAGGATTTATTCTTAAGAGCTATGTAAATTTGAGTAAATATTAATTTTAAGTCAAAAGAGGATATATCCTTGTAAGAGTTATCACGATATTTCAATGTACCGAAATAGGTAATCAACACAGCACCACACATCAATAATGCCCCAGTCATCCCATAATATACCCATGGCTCTGGATTTTGAGTTCCCGGTATATATTCAGGAGTATCTTTAAAAAAGACCGTGTAAGCTAAGAATGCATTAAAAAGACCTCCGCCCCACCCCATCATCTCTCTTGCAGCAAATATAGACGTTCTTTCTGTATAGGATCTAGACATCTCGCTTCCCAATGATCGATGAGGGACATCAAACATTGTCATGCCAATTCTGGTTAAAACTGTGAAGGTCAACATCCATAAAAACAACTGCTGCTGAGAAAGGCCCCAACTCGATTGGATAGAAAAAAGCATAAAATAAGATAATCCCATTGGAATCATTCCCAGAAGAAAGTATGGATGCCTTCTACCTAACCGGTGCTGAGTTCTATCTGAAATAATGCCCATTAATGGATCTGTAAATGCATCAATCATCAATGCAATAAAAATTGCTAGGCTGGCTAATCCTGGTGTTAATCCAATTACATTTGAATAAAAAAATAATAAGAAAAATGTAAAGGCATCTGCCTTGACCCCATTTGCAATATTGCCGGAAGCGTAAAAGAATTTTTCTTTAGCTTGGATTGTCATGGTTCAACATTGTAAAGCTATTTTTGAAACAAATAGTCCAATAAATTATTTTTTTTCTCTTGCGTAAAATTATTTATTGAGGAATGAAATAAATTGGTTTTGGAATTTTGCATATGATTCCTCATCAAGCATATGACCCATTCCTGAAACGATCTCAAGCTCACTAGATTGGATAAGCTTATTTGCTGAATAAGCATTTCTTACCTTAATCAGGGGATCAATATCTCCGTGAATGATTATCGTTGGAGTATTAATTGATTGAACTAGCTCTTTTCTATTCTTTGACCCAATAATTGCAGCCATCTGTCGAAGGAAGCCTCCATCATCTCCCCCTCTTGCAATATAAGCACGCATATTTTCTCGAAATTGAGGAGTATCATAGTTCTTCCCTGGTGTACCAATTAGATGAAATAGCTTAATAGATTGATCAATTCTGCCTTCAATATCATCTTTAGCTGCAGATCTTTTGAGTAACTGTTGAGTGACCTTAAATTTTGGCCCGTTAAATGGATTTGGTGTTGAGGCCGTAGAAGAAATCATGGTAAATGATTTTGCTCTTTCCGGATGCTGTGCAACTAAAACCTGAGCAATCATTCCCCCCATCGACATTCCTAAAATATGTGCATCATCTATATTCAAATGATCAAGCACAGCTATACCATCAGAAGCCATATCTTGAATGGTATATTCAGAATTGATTGGAATAAACATAAAATATTTTAAATAATTTAATGTTTGGGATGGTTTGGATGTAAAACGAGTAGATAATCCAACGTCACGATTATCAAATACTATCGGTCTAAAATTATTTGCTTGTAAATCCTTAATTAAAAATTCTGGCCATAAGGTTAGTTGAGCTCCGAGCCCGGTCACCAATAGAATTGGCTTAGCATTTTCTGGCCCATAGTCTCTATAAGCGATATTAATTGAATTATTATCTGCGAAGCCCTCGTCAAAAGAAAAGATTTTCATTGAAAAAATTAATACTGCTAATAATAGGATGTTATGACGCATATGCATTTGCTCTTTCTTTAACATTTTTTCTAATAGCGCCCCAAAAAAGAGATATATCAAAATTATGAAGATCGCCTTCATTGGCAAATCTTTCAATTTTTTCAATCAATGGGCCTCTGGTTTCGAGCATGGAAGAAGTAGAAACTCTCGCCTCAAAACTAAGCCCAGTAATAGCTTCAATGGATAGTTTTGAATAAGTGTTTTTAGTTGCGTAATAGTCCGCAAGTGAGAGCTTATCCGATTTTAATCTAATGGATATATTATTTGGATCGTCAACCCAATCAAGATGATCATTCCATGAGAATGGATTTTGACATACAAGTGATTGCTCCATAGGCTCTAATATCCAACCATCAGGGGTCCAGAATAAGGATTTTGCTCTGTTTCGTCTAAAACCCTCAATACCAGTGCACCATGAAATAATTACTTGTTGATCAATGTTTGATTCAGAGATAGATAGATCTGGATACATCTCATCAAAGTGCTTGGTAGGTAAAATGTATCCGATTAAATATGCAGCAATAAAATTTTTACAAGAATCTTTTTGAGATACGAATTCATTAATCAATCTTTGCCCATGAAGTGCGCCTTGACTATGACCTGCAATAAAAAAAGGTTTTCCATTGTTGTGTTCTTGTAAAAAAATTTTAAAAGCATCAGACAAATCTTTATAAGCTAGATCAAGAGCATCAAAACCATCGTTTGAATCTGTATTAAAAAATGAAAAATAAGTAGCTTGACGATAATATGGAGCATAAACATTACAGGTTTCTGAAAAAGCTGATGCTTGAGTTGCTAAGTGACTGCCTGTTCTTTCAAATGCTGCACTTGTCGGATCAATTGGTGAATTCCAATTTTTTTCAAAATACCCTGTTGGATGAATAAAAAAAACATCGAATTCTTTTTCATCAAGAGACAATGAATTATCAGGAGACAAATTTTGAAATCCATCTATGCCGGGAAATGCTGCCCAGTTTGAGCGCTTTAAGTAATTGGGTTTAGATGGATGGTCATTAGATTTAAAATTTGTTTCAGGCTTCAAGCTGTGTATAAATTTTAAATTATTATTCCATGGGCTAAGTTTCTTTTTAGTCATTGGATTATAGTTTTAAAAATTTATTTGTTGCTGTAGCTGTTGCAACCAATCTATCGCCTTGATGTAGTTCAGCAGAAGTAAAAGAGATACTTTTGCCAGTCTTATTAATAGTAGCTGATGAGATAAATTTGCCAGGAGTGCCTGGAGCTAAAAAATTAACATTAATATTTAATGTTAAAGGATTATATTCACCATTAGTTTTAAATATTAAAAGATGAGCCATTGAAGTATCAAGCATAGCTGTTATAAAACCTCCTTGGACAAAAGCACCATCTGAGTGAGTCAGTTCTTCCCCTATATCAAAATGCATCGTCATAGTTTCTTTTTTTTCATCAAAAGCAACATCATTTGCGCCAAGAATAGAAAGAAATTTTGGTGGTTTGCTTAAGTTTATCTTTGATGATGTCATTGCTTGGTTTGTGTAATAGAATGGTTGAAATAAATTATAGGGTAAATTTATGAGAATCTTTATATCATTATTAGTATTTTTACTAATTTCATTTCAAATCAATGCAAGCACATTAGATATAGATGATAAGGAAAAAATAACAAATCATTTCAATGCATATGTTGATAATGGAAATCTCCCAAATCTTTCCATACTTATTAAAAAAAATAATAAAGAAATATATCGCCATGCATATGGATATGCTGATATTGATCAGCAAATAAATGTAGATCAAAAAACTGTTTATAGAATCTACTCCATGACAAAACCTGTCACTGGTGTTGCAATTATGCAGCTCATTGAAAATGGACAGTTAAGACTGAATGACAAAGTTTCTAAATACATTCCAGCATTTAAAAATACAAAAGTTATCAATCTTGACTTTCAGGACTATGTCGTAAAACCAAAAAGAGAGATTACGATTAGAGATCTATTGACTCATACGAGCGGACTAACTTATAGCTGGGCTGGCGAAGGACCAGTCAATCAAATATATCGAAAATACAATATTCGCCCATATTATTTTGGTGCTCTTGACGCGGAGTTAAATAAATTTCCCGGTAATACCTGTCAATTTGCTGCTGCTGCGGCTGCTGCCCCTCTGCTCCATAATCCTGGTGAAAAGTGGTCATATGGAATTAATATGGATATCTTGGGTTGTATTGTAGAAGTGGTTTCTAAAATGACATTTGCTGAGTATTTACAAAAAAATATTTTTGACCCGCTAAATCTTAAAAGTATAGGCTTTTCAGTGAATCCAAATGATAAAGATTCATTTACGACTCTTTATACTTCAGGAGCATTCTCTAGAGATGGTGAGGTTGTGGCTCCATCTGGATTAAATCAAGCTGAATTAATGTTTTCTAAAGAACTCAGAGCAATTGATACATTCGATCAATCTCCATATCTAACTAACTCGTCACAATTGTTTGATGGAGGATCCGGTTTGGTCTCGAACATTGATGACTATAGTAAATTTGCAGAGATGCTTTTGAATGGAGGTGTCTTAAACGGTGTGAGGATTCTTAGTAAGGCCTCTGTAGAATTAATGGCAAAGAACCATCTATCAGATGCGATTCTGTCTGATGGAGCTGCATTTGGATTAAAAGGTGTTGGCATGGGGTTAACAGTAGGTACGATTATGGATCCTGGATTAGCTGGCACTTATTCTGTTAAAGGAGAATTTTTTTGGGGAGGAGCTGCAAGTACAATTTTTTGGGTTGATAGAAAAAATAATGTTACTGCCACTATGATGACCCAATACATGCCTTCAGATAAATATCCATTGCGAGAAGAGTTAAAGACCTTGTTATATTCTAGTTTGAGTAACTAAAACTGGCGGAGAGACAGGGATTCGAACCCTGGAAACCCGCGAAGGTTTGCTGGTTTTCAAGACCAGTGCATTCAACCGCTCTGCCATCTCTCCGTTCCTTT
>JBJLIB010000002.1:0-6976 GCA_045564015.1 Gammaproteobacteria bacterium | reverse complement strand
AGTAGAATTATTTACAAGGAATTATGGCTTTATGTTATAGTCCTCGCCTACGGAATTTTGATTGAGATAGTGCAGATATATATACCTTATCGATCTTTTGAATTTTTAGATATTTTTGCTGATTTCTTGGGGATTTTAGCAGGTAGCTTCTTTATAAATTTCTTTAAAGATTTATATCCAAAGTATTGAATTAATTTTTTTAAGCCATAAATAACTCTTAGCCTTTAGTTATAAGGATTATTGTTATTTTTAAAGCAGGAGATTTGCAATGAAATTGAAACCTTTACACGATAAAGTTTTAGTTAAAAGAACAGACGAAGAACAAACCACGCCTGGTGGAATTGTTTTACCTGGCTCAGCCACAGAAAAGCCTTCTCAGGGAGAAGTTGTTGCTGTAGGGCCTGGAAAGAGACAGGACAATGGAGAGGTGTCTCCAATGGGCGTTAAAGTTGGTGACTTAGTGATATTTGGTCAGTATGGCGGAAACGAGGTAAAAATAGATGGTGATGAATATCTTATGCTCAGCGAGAGTGATATTTACGGCATTTTCAGTTAAACAATTTAATCAATAATTAGGAGAATAAAGATATGTCAGCTAAAGATGTAAAATTTGGAGATTCCGCAAGAGTTAAAATGCTTCAGGGCGTTAATATTCTTGCAGATGCAGTTAAAGTTACCTTAGGTCCTAAGGGAAGAAATGTAGTGTTGGATAAATCTTTTGGAGCACCAACTGTTACTAAAGATGGTGTTTCAGTAGCAAAAGAGATCGAGTTAGAAGATAAGTTTGAAAATATGGGTGCTCAGATGGTTAAGCAGGTATCTTCGCAAACATCTGACGAAGCTGGAGATGGAACAACAACAGCTACAGTTCTTGCTCAATCCATAGTTAATGAAGGCCACAAATCTGTTGCGGCAGGTATGAATCCTATGGATTTAAAGAGAGGCATTGATAAAGCTATTTCAACAGCAGTTCAGTTCGTTGAGAAGTTAAGTGTGCCGTGCTCTGACGACAATACCATTGCACAAGTTGGAACCATTTCTGCAAATGGTGATCAAGATGTCGGTGGAATTATTGCCGAAGCAATGGAAAAAGTTGGCAAAGAGGGCGTTATTACTGTTGAAGAAGGAAATGGTATTGATAACGAGCTAGATGTGGTTGAGGGAATGCAATTCGATAGAGGATATCTATCTCCATATTTTGTTACTAACCAAGACAATATGACATCCGAGCTTGAGAATCCTTTCATTCTTTTACATGATAAGAAAATTTCTAATATTAGAGATATGTTGCCTCTATTAGAATCAGTTGCTAAGGCAGGCAGACCTTTGTTAATTATTGCTGAAGATATTGAAGGTGAAGCTCTTGCTACGCTTGTGGTAAATAATCTAAGAGGAACAGTGAAAGCAGCAGCATGTAAGGCTCCAGGTTTTGGAGACAGAAGAAAAGCCATGCTTGAAGATATTGCAATCCTAACTGGTGGCACTGTTATTTCTGAGGAAGTCGGACTTTCTCTTGAAGGCGCAACCATTGAAGATTTAGGAACCGCAAAAAGAGTCTCATTAGATAAAGACAACACAACTATTGTTGATGGTGCTGGCGATCAAAAAGCTATAGTGGCTAGAGTGAATCAAATTAGAACTCAAATAGAGGATACTTCCTCTGATTACGATAGAGAGAAGCTACAAGAAAGAGTTGCAAAATTAGCTGGCGGAGTTGCAGTCATTAAAGTTGGGGCTGGTTCTGAAATAGAAATGAAAGAAAAGAAAGCAAGGGTTGAAGATGCCTTGCATTCAACACGAGCTGCAGTCAAAGAAG
Source organism: Gammaproteobacteria bacterium (assembly GCA_045564015.1). GTDB lineage: Bacteria > Pseudomonadota > Gammaproteobacteria > Magnimaribacterales > D2472 > D2472. Next base: position 5,160 of record JBJLIB010000002.1, on the reverse strand, counting down.
GTATTGTTCCTGGCGGAGGAGTTGCTTTGGTGAGAGCTTTAGAGTCGCTAACAAAGCTTAAAGGTGATAATGATGATCAAAATGTTGGCATTAACATTGTCAGAAAAGCTTTTGAAGCTCCCTTGAGACAAATTGCTGCAAACGCAGGTGAAGAGTCATCTGTTATTGTTGCCAATGTTATTGATGGTGAAGGTTCATATGGTTTTAATGCAGCAAATGGTGAATATGGCGACATGATAGAAATGGGTATTCTTGATCCAGCTAAAGTAACTAGAACTGCACTTCAAGCAGCTGGTTCAGTTGCTGGAATGATGATTACCACGGAAGCTATGGTTACCGACATGCCTCAAGATGATGCTGCGGCTCCTGCAATGCCTGATATGGGTGGCATGGGCGGCATGGGCGGAATGCCTGGCATGATGTAAGCCATTTTTGAAATATAAAAAAAACGGGGTTTCTTCCCCGTTTTTTTTTGCAAGATATATAATTATTCAATCACAACTTTAATTTTAGGAGTTTAAATATGGAAGCTTATCTTGGAACAGTGCTAATCAGATTTGCTCACATTCTTTTTGGAGTACTTTGGATCGGGTTACTTTATTATTTTAATTTTGTCCAAACAGAATATTTTAAAGAGTCAGAAGCCTCTGCAAAATCTGATGTGGTTCAGAAATTAGTACCAAATGCTTTATGGTATTTTAGATGGGCAGCAGCGTTTACATTTTTCACTGGTTTATATTTGCTTTATTGGTTAAGTATTACAGTTAACATTGGCATTGTATTGGGAGCAATAATGGCTTCATTTATGGCTGCAAATGTATGGTTTGTAATTTGGCCAAATCAAAAGAAAGTTATTGCTGGTGCTCCTGATGCAGCAGATGCTGGCGCAAAAGCAGGATTAGCGTCACGCACTAATACTTTGTTTTCATTGCCAATGCTTTACTTGATGGTCTATTCTGCTCACGGTGGAGCTCTACCAATGATTGCTGAAACTAGTATGAATGGTCTCTGGATTGGTTTAGCAATTATTTTGCTAATTGAGGCAAATGCATTATTTGGAAAAATGAATGCAATGATTACTTCGGTAAAAGCAGTTATTCACTCAGGCGTTGCACTTACAGTAGTATTTGGGTTATTGGTTCATTACCTGTAATTCTTGAAGGTTTTTTGCAAAGGAGAGCCTAGCTCTCCTTTTTCTTAATCTTTACTTTCTCAATAGAGTTATCTTCTATATTTAATATTTCTATTCTGTAGTCATCAATTTCTAGGCAGACATTCTCTTGAGGAATTTGATCTAAGAAATCGGTAATAGTTCCATTGATAGTTTTTGAGCCATCTTCATCAATATCCCAATTCATAAAGCTATTCAATTCTCTGATTTTTGAATTGCCATCAGCTATAACAGCTCCATCTTTCTTTATCAGAAACTCTTTCTCTAGATCTGCTTTAGCAGCACCAAACTTTCCAACTATTTCTGTAAAAATATCTTCCATAGTTAAAAGGCCTTGGATTTCACCATACTCGTCAACCACCAAAGAAAGGTTGCTATCTTTTTTTTGGAATTGACTTAACTGTGTCGAAATAGTTGTAGATTGAGATATAAATGTTGTATCAAAGAGAATGCTTTTAACATCATCTCCGGCCTCTAACGCTTCTATGAATTGATGAGAATCTTTAAGATGAAGCATGCCTATAACGTGATCAATAGATTTTTTAAAAACTGGTAACCTACTGTAATAAGACGAACCAATAATTGTTTGCGCAGCCTCAATGCTTTGTGAAATATCGATGCCAATAATTTCAGCATGAGGAGTCATAATATCCTCGACTGTTAATTCTTCCATACCCAAGATTGATGAGAGCATTTCTCGCGATTGCATCGGGATTAAATCACCATGTTCATCGAGTAACGTTCTTAATTCATCTGAGTTTAAATTATCATTAGTAGCTGACTGCATTGGGTCAACATTGAATATTTTAAGTATTCTTGAGCTAAGAATATTTGTAAGCCAGACAAGTGGTTTAAAAATAATTACTAATAATTTTAGGAGCCATGAAGATTTTGTTGCAAATTTTTCTGGGTATACGCTTGCAATAGTTTTTGGAGTGATTTCAGAAAAAATTAGAATAATAAGAGTAAGAATGATTGAGCCAAGCAATACATTCCCATCAAAATAATCAATCATTATTATAGTGACTATTGCTGAAGCTAGAATATTGGCAAAATTATTTCCAATTAATATGGATGCAAGTAATACATCTGGTCTTTGAAGCAATTTTAAAGCCCTCATAGCACCTTTGGAGCCCTTGGATATGTTTCTTAATTTAACTTTATTTGAAGCCATCATCCCAGTCTCAGAACCAGATGAAAACGCTGAAAAAATTAACAGTACAATTAGTACTAGAAATAAAAAAGAAATTGAATTAGTGCTCAAGAAGAATTTATAAGTAATTTATTAAAATAATAGAATTTCCAAAATATGCCAAAAGGACCATAGCAAAAGAGAGAATGGTTCCTCTAACTGCATAGCGCACTTTTAGATTTGCGTATTTTACCCCTAAAAATGTAAGCATATAAATTATTAAAGCAAATACAGTAAAAATAATTTTAAAAATTAACTCTATATCTATTTCGCCAAGCACCATAAACCCAGAAATTAGCGACAAAATTATTCCTCCCAGGCCAAATCCAATCAATACAAATATTTCGTTATATTCTCTTTCTACAGATTTATCATTAGAACCTATTTCACCCTTTTTTATTTTTGTAATATGTCTTTCAAGTAATGTGGTTTCAAAGAAAGTCACAATTAATATAACTATGCTGAAGCTTGTAGCAGAAACATGTAACCCCAAAATTGAGATACCTTTTGAGTATGTCATCAGGCCAACTATTATTAGCAATGCAAAAGATAGACCTGCATAGACTTGTTTTGATGACTTCAATACAGCTCTAGAAATGAAATAGCTTATCAAAGCTATTAATGTAATTATTGGAAATGACACAATCTTATTTTTTTTGTAATCTTTATATATTAACACTATCAAATTCGTCAAGGTTAACCTAAAATACACACCTTTTTATTAATACAAAATAATTTTCAATATGGTAGTAGTTAGACTTGCAAAAAGCGGAGCAAAAAAGAACCCTTATTATTTCATAACGGTTGCTGACTCCAGAAAGCCTAGAGATGGTGCATTTATTGAGCGCTTAGGTTTTTTTAATCCCTCAGCAAAAGGATCTGAAGAAAGAATGAGGTTTAATGTAGAGAGATTAGATCATTGGATTTCACAAGGTGCTCAACTTTCAGATAAAGTATCAGAATTGGCAAAAGATGCTAGGCTGTCTTCAGATGAGCTTCAAGCAAAGCTTGATGCAAAGATAGATAAACGAGCACAAAAGAAAGAAGCAATCAAAGCGCAAAAGATAGCTGAGTTAGAAGCAAAAGCTAAAGAAGCGGCAGAAGAAGAAGCTAAAGCAGAAGCAGAAGCTCCAGCAGAAGAAGCTCCAGCAGAAGAAGAAGCTAAAGCTGAAGCAGAAGCTCCAGCAGAAGAAGCAGCAGAGGAAGCTCCAGCAGAAGAAGCAGCAGAGGAAACTCCAGCAGAAGAAGCAGCAGAAGCAGAAGCTCCAGCAGAGGAAGCTCCAGCAGAAGAAGCAGCAGAGGAAGCTCCAGCAGAAGAAGCAGCAGAAGCAGAAGCTCCAGCAGAGGAAGCTCCAGCAGAAGAAGAAGCTAAAGCTGAAGCAGAAGCTCCAGCAGAAGAAGCAGCAGAGGAAGCTCCAGCAGAAGAAACTCCAGAAGAAGAGACACAAACAGAAGAGTCTGAAGAAGAATCTTCAGATGATGAGAAAAAATAGCTCAGTAGATCTTTCACTTTTTCTCCTAATTGCCAAAATAGGCAAGACAAGAGGTCTCAAGGGCGAGTTTTTTCTTAGATCATTTGCTCAAAACCCAGAGGCGCTATTTTCTTTTAAGAAATTCTATGCTCTTTCATCATCTAAAATGCAAGAAGTGCAGTTTGAATTCATGAAACAAAATAATGCAAATATTGTTGCAAAACTTAAATCTATTAATGATATTGATGAGATCAAGGCGTTTGGTCAAAAAGACATATTTATACTGAAATCAGAGCTACCTGAATTAGAAGTTAACGAAGCTTATTGGTTTGAGTTAGAGGGTATGCAAATTATAAACCTTGAAGGATGCCATCTTGGTCAAGTCCAGGAAGTGAATAATTTTGGAGCTAGCGATGTGCTAGCGGTCAAGCCCAATAACAAACAAAAGAAAAATATTTTAATCCCATTTATTAAAAATAGAGTAATTATTTCAATTAATAAATCAGAGAATTCAATTTTAGTTGATTGGCAGGAAGATTATTAAGCCTCATGAATATAAATATAATTACTTTATTTCCTGAAATATTTGAAGCACTAAATTATGGATTGCTTGGCCAAGCCATAAATAGAGAAGATATAAAAATTAATATTTTTAATTTACGAAAACATCAAATTAATAAGCATGGTCAAGTTGATGACAAGCAATATGGTGGTGGGCAGGGCATGGTGCTCATGGCAGAGCCTTTGGAGAAATCAATTAAGGATATTCCAGCTGATATCTTAGGCAAGGTAATTAACCTTTCTCCTCAGGGCAACCTTTTAAATCATGATAAATCAAAAGAGCTTTCCTCACTTGAAAGCATAACAATTATCTCAGGCAGGTATGAGGGAATTGATGAGAGATTTATTTCACAGTATGTTGATGAGGAAATTTCAATTGGTGACTTTGTTCTAAGTGGAGGAGAATTTGCTGCATTGAGCCTTATAGACTCATTATCAAGGTTTATTCCAGGAGTCATTGGTAATAAAAGATCCGTTGACCTTGATTCATTAAGTCAAGGTTTTTTAAAGGGGCCTGTGTTCACAAGACCAGAAAATTTTAACTCTGAGTCAGTACCAGAGGTATTATTGTCAGGAGATCATAAAAAAATACAAGAATGGAAAGACAATCAAGCTTTAATAAGAACTTTTGAAAGAAGACCTGAATTGTTAAAAAATATAAAATTAACAAAAAAACAAAAAAAACTCTTGGAAGATTTGGCTTCTAAGCGTATCCTATAGCTCATTTTTTAGGCAAAATCATGGCAGATAAAGATAACGAAAAT
>JBJLIB010000001.1:0-8432 GCA_045564015.1 Gammaproteobacteria bacterium | reverse complement strand
CGCTGCATCTTTTGATTAAAAAGAATTGTCATGGTGAGTTCTGCTAAATAGTCTCCAGTCAGAACATCTATAGGTCCTCCATCCACCATTTCTTTAGCAGCAGATAATTTATCTCCGTAATAGCCGCTACAATTTGCAATCCTTATAATTTCTTCGCTCAAGATTTCTCCATTTTTATGCCATCAATAATGATTTTTGTTAAAAAGTTACTAGTTTTTTCAGGAGTTTGATGCAAATCTTTTAAGAGTTTCTTAGATTGAAAATATCTACCAAGGCCTCCTAATAGTAATGCAGTTGCCTGAGTATCAATTTCCTTGATCTCATTTTTAATTCTTGCTTCATCTAAAAGATTTTTTATTAGGTCTGTTATGTATTGCTCATGATAGTCCACCATCGGCTTAGACGAATTTAAACTACTAAGAGATAGTGTGAATCTTTCAAATCTTGGCCCAACTGCTTGATTGGCAACAGTTAAAAAACTTTCTAATTTTTTAATTGGAGATGAATGAGTGTTCATTGCATCCATAGCAATCTTACCGTGTTTTTTTAACACTCTATCAACTGTTGTCACTATAAGCTCCTCTTTGCTTGGTGCAATTTCGTATAGAGTTCTTAATGAAATTTTCAATTTTTTTGCAAGATCAGACATTGTTGAAAATGACTTTCCTTGATCAAGCATACTTTCTAGCTCATCCATCACTTCAAGATGGCGCTTTCCAATTTGAGGTGATTTGTTTGAAAGGATGGCTTGAGATTTCATGCTATTTTTCAAGAACGAGAAGGGTAGCTCCATTGTCAACTTGATCATTAAGTTTAATCATCACTTTAGCTATCTTGCCTGTCTCAGTTGCTTTAATTGCATGTTCCATTTTCATTGCCTCAATAATTACTAAAGTATCCCCAGCTTTTACTTTACTGCCTTTTTTAACCTTTACATCAATAACTTTTCCAGGCATTGGAGCTATTAAACCTCCCTCAGGGACGTCATTACCCGGTTCTATGAACCTAGGTAGAACAGATGCATTAACGTCTCCAAACGGCATGTTAATAGTGATTTCACTGCCTGCCTCAGTTACATGAGCATAAAATCTGTGAGAGTCTATCTCCACATCAATGCCAGCAATATCACAATGGTAAATTTCACAAATGGAGCCCATAACCTCATATAAATTATCTTTATTTAATTTATATTGCACTTCTATCTCATCTTGTATAAAAAGCAACTTAACCCTTTGAAGCGGCATTCTTCCATTGGTCCAGTTTGCAGGCATAAAACCTGTAACAGGGTCAGAGACTCTATTTTGTTGTGCTAGCCATAAAGCAAGTGCTGTTGATGTTTGATGAAGCTCATTTACAGAAAGATTCTTTTTAGTTTCTAAAGCTTCGCGTTCAATAAAGTCTGTTGTTGTATTTCCGCTTATGAAGCTTTCATTTCTTAAGCAAGAAATTAAAAATTGACGATTTGTTACTACACCTCCCATGTGAGCTCTTTCAAGTCCACGTGCCAATTTATTTGCAGCATCAATTCTATTAGGTGCCCAAGAAATAACCTTAGATAGCATGGGATCAAAATCTGTTCCAATGACACTACCTTCTTCCACCCCTGAATCCCATCTTACCTCTGAAGCTAGACTAGTATCATATGCGTGCAATGTTCCTATTTCAGGTAAAAAGTTATTTCCAGGATCTTCAGCATATAATCTTGCTTCAATTGCATGTCCATGCCAATCAATATCATCTTGAGCAAATTCAAGCTCATCTCCTCTCGCTATCTTGATTTGCTCAGCAACTAAATCTATTCCTGTAACTTCTTCTGTAACTGGGTGCTCAACTTGCAGTCTAGTATTAACCTCTAAAAACCAGAATTCATCTGTTTTATCATCAAATAAAAATTCAACAGTTCCTGCAGAGCAGTATTTAATTTTTTTAGCTAATTTAACAGCTGCTTGACCCATCTCCTCTCGTAAAAATGGATCAATTCTTGGAGAAGGCGACTCCTCAATAATTTTTTGATGTCTTCTTTGTATGGAGCATTCTCGTTCTCCCAAATGAACGACATTACCGTGTTCATCACCTAAGATTTGTATTTCAATATGACGCGATTTTTCTACATATCTTTCTATAAAAATTCTGTCATCACCAAAACCTGAGAGAGCTTCTCTTTTGGCGCTTATGATCGAATCTTTTAATTCACTTTCTTTTTTAACAATTCGCATTCCTTTACCACCACCTCCAGCGGCAGCTTTAATCAAGATCGGGTAGCCAATACTTTTTACATCTTTGGTATTTGAGGTCATTGGCAGAGTGGGAACCCCAGATTTTTCAGCTAGTTCTTTAGCTTTTAATTTATCACCCATTACTTTGATTACATGAGGGGATGGACCAATCCAAATTAATTTATTACCTTTAACTTTTCTTGCAAAGGCTGCATTTTCTGATAAAAATCCATATCCTGGATGAATTGCTTCTGCTCCAGATTGTATAGCCGCATCAATGATGGCAGAACCATCCATGTAGCTAGAAGATAACTTGATGGCTTCATCAGCCATCTTTACAAATGGAGCATCCTTATCAGCATCAACAAAAACAGCTACACATTTAATACCCATAAATTGAGCGGTTTGCATGATTCGACATGCAATTTCTCCGCGATTAGCAACAAGAATTGAATTAAACCTCATAATCTAAATACCCCATACTCTTTAGCACCATCTATTGAAGAGTTAGAAACTATAGATAGACAAAATCCAATAACGCTTCTAGTATCTCTTGGATCAATAATGCCATCATCTGTAACCATGCTGCTTGCAACAAGACCCTCTGACATTTGATCTGACATTTGCTCAACTGTCTCTACGATTTGAGCATCAAGTTTTTCATCAAATTTTTCACCTTTTCTTGCTGCTTGACCTCTTCGAACAATCGACATTACTCCAGCAATCTGCTTCGAACCCATAACAGCAATTTTTGCTGTGGGCCAGAGAAAGGTGAATCTATTGTTATATGCTCTGCCTGACATAGCGTATGTACCTGCGCCAAATGAAGCGCCAATAATAATTGTGATATGAGGTACATTAGAGTTAGACACTGCATTAATAAGCTGAGAGCCTTTTTTAATAATAGCTTGTCTCTCGAAATCTTTTCCTACTAAAAACCCTGTGACATTTTGAAGAAAAATTAATGGTATGTTTCGTTTATTGCATAGTTGGATAAAGGTTGCAGCTTTTTCAGCACTTTCCGGATAGATGGGACCATTATTTCCTAATATGCCAACAGGATATCCGTGAAGCATTGACCACCCGCAAATCATAGTTTTACCATAAAGAGGTTTGAACTCTTCAAATCTTGACCCGTCAACAATTCGACCAATCACTTCCCTAATATCAAGAGGGCTTTTGAGTTCTTCATCAACAAGACCTAATAATTCTTCCTCAGATAAACTTGGACTATCAGCATCTGGAATAGGTGAGGGACCCTCTTTAATCCAATGTAAATGTGAGACTACATTCCTGCATAATCTTAGAGCATCCATCTCATCTTCAGCTAGATAATCTGATAGACCTGAAACTTCTGAATGCATTTTTGCACCACCCAAGGTCTCATCATCTGATACTTCACCAGTAGCCATTTTGACTAGAGGAGGTCCTGCAAGAAAAACTTTAGCTTGATCTTTAATAAAGATATTGTAATCAGACATACCTGGTTGATAAGCACCACCGGCAGTTGAAGAACCAAAAACAATTGATATCACCGGAATGCGCATTTTAGAAAGTTCTGTAAGATCATAAAAATATCTTCCAGTTGCTGCAAAATGAGTATGACCTATGGTGGGTGCGATGGGTGGTTGATCTCCTTTCTTACCGGTACCCATTCGAAGATCTCCTCCTGCAGATTCCACAAAATTAATATAGGGCAAACGGTTATCTCGAGCGATTTCCATTGCCCTGTTCCATTTTTCTCCAACATAAACCGTCATGGCGCCAGCTAAAACCGAAGGATCATTAGCAAAGATTACACATTCAGTGCCGGCAACAATTCCAATTCCAGCAACACATCCGCCACCCACAGTAAAGTCTGTTCCATAAGCAGCAAATGGAGCAATTTCGAGGAAGGGTGTGTCAGGATCAAGTAAATTAAAAACTCTTTCTCTTACAGGCATCTTGCCTCGTTTTGCTAATCTTTCGTGGTGATAAGCTCCGCCTCCTAATTCAGCTTTGTCTAAAAGCTCATCAAGGAAATTTATTTTCTTTAACATCACATTTTTGTTGTGAATAAATTCATCAGAATTGATATCAATATTTGTTTTAATTTCAGGAGCAATATTTTTTCTTGGCATTTTTATTTAATAAAATTGAGTGGTAATATAATATACAAATAATTACCATTTTTGAAATTAATTTTAAAAATTACAGCTTTTCCATTTTTTAGGAGAAAATAATGAGTATCAAAATTTATAGCTGCAATGATTCTAGAGGTTTAAGGCCAATGTGGACTGCAGAGGAGATGGGAGTAAGTTATGAGTCTGAGATGATGCCATTTCCTCCAAGGTTTTTGCATAAAGAATATATGGATGTAAATATTCTTGGCACCATTCCATATTTAATTGATGGCGAAGTAGAAATGACTGAATCAGTTGCTATGTGTCAATATTTAGTTGAAAAATATGGCCCTACTGACTTGAAAGTTAATAGTGATGAGGCTGATTTTCATCATTATTTAAATTGGCTTGCTCACTCAGATGCTACTTTAACTTTCCCTCAAACCGTTGTCTTAAGGTACACATTACAAGAAGTTGGTGTTGCGGATAAGGCTGCAGAAGGTTACAGAAGATGGTTTGTTGCTAGATTGAAGTTGCTGGAGCAAACTTTGGAATCAAGAGAATACTTGTGTTCAGATAGATTTACTATTGCAGATATATGTGTGAGTTATGCAATATATTTAGCTAAGTCACTTCAAATAGAGGAGGCATTTAAGCCTAATATCAAACGCTGGACAGATATGCTTTTTGATAGGGATGGATTTAAAAAAGCTGTATCTATTCGATATGCGGAACCTGAATAATTAATCGCCAACAAAATTAGCTAATCTTTCATAGGCTTCAATAAAGTCCTCTTTAAATTCTTGCACAACATCGCTTGCTGAGATTGTCTGATTCATTAATCCTACGCCTTGACCTACCCAGTAAGTTGAAAGCTCTTTGGCGCCTTCATGTCCGCCTTCTGCTAATTTATTAACTTTCGCTAAAGCTGGCTCAGCCACCATGGGTTGAAGAGGCAGTGGAAGTGGCTCAGGAGCTCCGTCTGCTTCCCATGCCTTTGTCCATTCAGATACAAGCTGTCTTGAGTGCTTTCCTGTTCTGCTTCTTGATCTAGTAGTTTGACTTGAAGTTGCCGCTACCATTTTCTCTTTAATTACGGGCGGAACTTCAGATTCAGCTGTTGTTAACCATACAGACCCACACCAAGCACCTGATGCTCCCATACTCATTGCAGCTGCCATTTGTCTTCCAGTTGCGATTCCTCCTGCGGCAAGAATTGGAACATCGCCATAGGGCTGAATAGCTTTATGAACTTCAGGTATTAAGACCATGGTAGAAACGCTGCCACAATGACCACCAGCTTCTGTACCTGAAACAACTAAAATATCTACACCTGCTTTAACTTGATTAATCGCGTGTTGTGCTGTGCCTAAAAGAGCAGCAACTTTTACATCATTGTCTTTGCCCATTTGCACCATCCAGTCGGGTGGAACGCCCAATGCATTTGCAATTATTTTAATTGGGTGACTGAATGCAACATCCAGTAAAGCCTTTGCACCATCTGCCTTAGTGTTTTCAGCCATGTAAGTTGCGGCAGGTTTAATTGTTCTTAATTCATCAGCTTCAATATCATGCTGCTCTAAGATGTCTGCTCTAAAATCTGCATATTCTTGAGGAATCATCGAGGTTAATTTTTCAGCATCAAATTTTTGATTTTGATCTGCCATTTTATTGGGGATTAAAACATCCACGCCGTATGGAAGCCCATCGATATGATCATCAATCCACTTCAGCTCTTCTTCAAGCTCTTCAGGGGTCATCCCAACTGCGCCTAGCACGCCGCATCCACCTGCTTTTGATACTGCTACAACAACATCTCTACAGTGAGTAAATGCAACAAGAGGGAATTCAATATCAAGAAGTTCGCAAATCTTTGAGTTCATTATTTTTCCTTTATCGGTAATAGACTGATTTTTATATTACCACTCGGGATACACAAATTGGAATACATCCATCATAATCATTCATGATTAAGTGGAAATAATTCAATATGAAAAAAATTAAAATCGACTGTTCAATGATTACTCGAGATCCAGCAGAAGCTTCAAAAGCTAGCAAGGAGCTAGAAGATCTTGGATACGATGGCGCCTATACTTTTGAAGGACCGCATGAACCATTTCTTCCTCTTGCAGCTGCTGCTCTTGCTACAGAAAAGTTAGAACTCTTAACCTCAATAGCAGTCGCATTTTCTAGGAACCCTATGACTTTAGCTAATATTGGCTATGATCTTCAGTTGATGTCCAAAGGGAGATTTACACTCGGCATAGGGTCCCAAATAAAACCTCATATTGAAAAGAGATACTCTATGTCATGGTCTTCACCTGCAAAACGGATGAAAGAAATGGTTGATGCTATCAAAGCTATTTGGGGGTGTTGGCATGAAGGCAAAGATCTGGATTTTAGAGGCGAGTTTTACCAACATACACTTATGACTCCTATTTTTAATCCGGGAGAAAATCCATTTGGTCTTCCGAAAATATATGTCGCAGGCGTGGGACCATTAATGACTCAAGCTGCAGCTGAATCTGGTGATGGATTTATTGTGCATCCTTTTCATACAACTAAGTTTCTTGAAAATATTACCTTACCATCTGTAAAAAAAGGACTTGAATTATCAACGGCAAAAGAATTTGATATTTCACTGGGTGTCATGGTTGCAACGGGTACAACCGATGAAGAAATTGCCAAGGCAAGGGATGCCTGCAAGGCACAAATTGGGTTTTATGGTTCTACTCCTGCCTATAAAGTAGTTTTAGAGCAACATGGCTGGGAAAGTATTCAGCCAGAACTTAACAACCTGACCAAAAAAGGATTGTGGCAAGATATTCCAAATCTCATTTCAGATGAAATCTTAGAGAGCATCGCAGTGACTGGAACCCCTGACGAAGTTTCAAAAATAATTTTTGATCGATATGGTTCTATTGCTTCAAGAATAGCCCCCTCTATTTTCTCAGGGGATCCTGAGGTAACCAAAGCATTAATTCATGCATTAAAAGAAAAATTATGAGCAAATCTTTTCTTGGGAGATTAATGCTCGATCTGGATGGAACCTCACTTACTCAAGAAGAAAATAAATTACTGCTCAATCCACATGTAGGGGGCGTGATTTTATTTGCAAGAAATATCTCTTCAAGAGATCAAGTTCAAGAGTTATGCGGAGAAATAAGAAAGATCAATCCAAAGCTTCTTATTGCGGTAGATCAAGAGGGGGGAAGGGTTCAGCGTTTAAAAGAAGGCTATACAATTTTGCCGACTATGCAAAAACTATCTGCATTTTTAAATTCAGATAGCGATAAAAACTTTCCATTTGCAACTGATTTAGGTTGGTTAATGGCCTCAGAGGTGATCGCATCTGGATTAGATATAAGTTTTGCACCTGTTTTAGATCTAGATGATTCCAGAAGTTCTGTTATTGGAGATAGATCAATAGGTGATAATCCAGAGCAGGTTATTGCTATTGCAAGCGCCTTTATTGCAGGCATGAATCAAGCGGGAATGCAGGCCACTGGTAAGCATTTCCCGGGACATGGTGGTATCTTTGCTGACAGTCATCTCACTTTTTCTCAAGATACCAGATCTTTATCAGAACTAGAGAGCCATGACTTGCTTCCTTTTGATGCTTTAAAGCTTCAACTTGGCGGGATAATGACGGCTCATATATCTTTTACAAATATTGATAAAGAGATAGCAACTTTTTCAAAATTTTGGTTGCAAGATATTTTAAGAAATAAAATGGGATTTACTGGAATAATCTTTAGTGATGACCTCTCAATGAAGGGCTCAGATTATGTTGGAGGCATTGAAGCTAAAGTGGGTAAGGCATTAGAGAGTGGTTGTAACATGGTATTGATTTGTAATGATCGACCTGCAGCTATAGAGGCAATCAATTTTCTAGAGAAAGAAAAGATTTCTCAGTCACAAAAAGTAACTAGATTAAAAGCTTCAGAATCAATTTCCTGGGCGGACTTAGAAAATGATGCAAGAAGAATAGATATAATAGACAAATTAAACATCATAGAAAAATTAAAGTTATGACCTCTTTGCCAGACCTGTCTGATCAACATTCCGAGCAAATCCAAATCGGCAAACTTGCATTGCAATCCTTTGGGAGCAG